>NZ_JBEZNH010000004.1:132865-266260 GCF_040653115.1 Streptosporangium sp. NPDC048047
CGGGTCCGGACGGCGGGTCCGGACGGCGGGTCCGGACGGCGGGTCCGGACGGCGGACACGGCCACCGGGCGGCACGGCTCCGACCGGTGGCACCGCCTCGACCGGTGGCACCGCCTCGACCGGTGGCTCGGCCTTGACCCGCGGTGCGGCCTTGACCCGCGGTGCGGCCTTGACCCGCGGTGCGGTGTTGACCCGCGGTGCGGCCGCCGCCCGTGTGGGCGGCGGCCGTACCGTGTGGCGTGTCGGCGTCTACCGGTCGCCGCCGGGGCCGGTGAGCCCGGCGCGGCGCAGCGCGTCGGCCATCGCCCCGCCCGGCGCGTCGCGCCGCCGGTCACCCCGCCCCTGCTGGTCGCCTCGCCCCTGCCGGCCGCCCTGGCCGCGGTCACCCTGGCCCTGCTGCCGGCCGCCCTGGCCCTGTCGGCCACCCTGACCCTGCCGATCGCCGCGACGGCCGCCGTCGGCCTGGTCGCGCCTGCCCCCGCCCCGGGCGGGCTCGTCGTCCAGGCGGAGGGTCAGGGAGATGCGCTTGCGCGGGATGTCGACGTCGAGCACCTTCACCCGGACGATGTCGCCGGGCCTGACGACCTCGCGCGGATCCCTGACGAAGGTGTGCGACAGCGCGGAGACGTGGACCAGGCCGTCCTGGTGCACGCCGACGTCGACGAACGCGCCGAACGCGGCGACGTTGGTGACCACACCCTCCAGCACCATTCCGGGTTCGAGGTCGGAGATCTTCTCCACGCCCTCCTTGAAGGCCGCGGTCTTGAAGGCCGGGCGCGGATCGCGGCCGGGCTTCTCCAGCTCCGACAGGATGTCGGTGACGGTCGGCAGGCCGAAGGTGTCGTCGACGAAGTCCTGGGGCCGCAGCGACCGCAGGGCCGTGCCGTTGCCGATCAGCTCGCGGATGCCGCCGCCGGTGGCCGACAGGATGCGGCGCACCACCGGGTACGCCTCGGGGTGGACGCTGGAGGAGTCGAGGGGGTCGTCGCCGTCCGGGATGCGCAGGAAGCCCGCGCACTGCTCGAACGCCTTGGGGCCGAGGCGGGGCACTTCCTTGAGCGCCCGGCGCGACCGGAACGGGCCGGACGCGTCGCGGTGGGCGACGATGTTGTCGGCCAGGCCCGCCGTGATGCCCGACACGCGCGCCAGCAGCGGCGCCGAGGCGGTGTTCACGTCGACCCCCACCGCGTTCACGCAGTCCTCGACGACCGCGTCGAGCGAACGGGACAGTTTGGTCTCGGCGAGGTCGTGCTGGTACTGGCCCACGCCGATCGACTTGGGATCGATCTTGACCAGCTCGGCCAGCGGGTCCTGGAGGCGCCGGGCGATCGACACCGCGCCGCGCAGCGACACGTCCATGCCGGGCAGCTCCTGGGAGGCGTAGGCGGAGGCGGAGTAGACGGACGCGCCGGCCTCCGACACCATGACCTTGGTCAGCCCGGGGACCAGCTTCACGAGCTCGCCGGCGAGCTTGTCGGTCTCGCGGGAGGCGGTGCCGTTGCCGATCGAGACCAGCTCCACGTCGTGCTTCTTCGCCAGCGCGGCCAGCGTGGCGAGCGACTGGTCCCACTGGCGGCGCGGTTCGTGCGGGTAGATCGTGGCGGTCTCCAGCACCTTGCCGGTGGCGTCGACCACCGCGACCTTCACACCGGTGCGCAGACCCGGGTCCAGGCCCATGGTGGCGCGGGTGCCGGCGGGCGCGGCGAGCAGCAGGTCACGGAGGTTGGCGGCGAACACGCGCACCGCCTCGTCCTCGGCCGCCTGCCACAGCCGGGTCCGCAGGTCGATGCCGAGGTGGACGAGGATGCGGGTGCGCCAGGCCCAGCGGACGGTGTCGGCAAGCCACTTGTCGGCCGGACGGCCCCGGTCGGTGACGCCGAAGCGATGCGCGATGCTCGCCTCGTAGGAACCGGTGGGCTCCGGCTCGGGCTCCAGCTCGGGCTCCAGGGTGAGGGTGAGGATCTCCTCCTTCTCACCGCGGAACATCGCCAGGATCCGGTGGGAGGGCAGCTTGGTGAACGGCTCGGAGAAGTCGAAGTAGTCGGAGAACTTCGCCCCCTGCTCCTCCTTGCCCTCGCGGACCGCGGAGACCACGCGGCCCTTGTTCCACATCCGCTCGCGCAGCCCGCCGACCAGGTCGGCGTCCTCGGCGAACCGCTCGACGAGGATCGCCCGCGCCCCGTCCAGCGCGGCGGCGGCGTCGGGCACCCCCTCGCCGACGAAGGCCGCGGCGGCGGCCTGCGGGTCGACGGACGGGTCGGCGAGCAGGCCGTCGGCGAGCGGTTCGAGACCGGCCTCGCGGGCGATCTGCGCCTTGGTCCGCCGCTTGGGCTTGTAGGGGAGGTAGATGTCCTCCAGGCGGGCCTTGGAGTCGGCCGCGGCGATCTGCGCCTCGAGGGCGTCGTCGAGCTTGCCCTGGGAACGGATCGACTCCAGGATCGCGGCCCGCCGGTCCTCCAGCTCCCGCAGGTAACGCAGCCGCTCCTCCAGCGTGCGCAGCTGCGTGTCGTCGAGCGCTCCCGTGACCTCCTTGCGGTAACGGGCGATGAACGGAACCGTGGAGCCGCCGTCGAGCAACTCCACGGCCGCCTGTACCTGCCGCTCGCGCACACCCAGCTCGTCGGCGATCCGCTGATGAATTGACGTGGTCACGATCTCTCTTTCCTCGGACGGGCAGCCGGGGCGGGCGGCCCTGTGGGCAGCCCCAAAGTTACCGCGCGACCCCGACAGGGTCCGGGTGAGATCCGGGGGAGATCGGTGCCCCGGGGGCCGAGAGCGGGGTGAGGGGCGGGAGGGCGGCGGCGGGACGGCGGTCGCGCGGCGGTGGGACGGGACCGGACGGTGGCCGGGCGGCGGTGGGACGGGGCCGGGCGGCGGTCGCGTGATGGCGGACGGGGCCGGGCGGGCCCGGGCGATGACGAACGGTGGTCAGACGGTGGTCGGGCGGTGGTGGGCGGGGCCGGGGCGTACTCCGGGGGGTTCGGGGCTGATCCGGTCGGCGAGCCGGCGCATGGCGCGGGCGGTCCACCGGCGGGCGGGACCGGGACGCCGGGGGGTCAGGCGCGAGAGCTCGGCCTCGGCGATCGCCTCGGCGTGCGTCGTCCGGTACAGGGCGGTGATCTGGAAATCGTTGTTCACGGCTCTTCCCTTCCGGGGTTGCGGGGCTGCGGGGGCACGGTGGGATCCGGGCGCGGGTCCTACGGGTGGGTGCGCACCAGGGAGATGTCACCGCTCACGGTCTTGACGCGGATCTCGGCTCGTGGGGCCTCGTCACCGGGCCGTTCCGCCTCCTCCAGGCCGGAACGGAGGTCGCCGGAGGTCGTGGAGACGTCGAGCCAGGCGCTGACCCCGTCGGCGACGCCGATCCTGACGTCGCCCGACACGCTGTCGACCGACACCCGGCCGCGGGCGACCGTCCCGATCCCGACGTCACCGGAGGAGGTGCGGGTCTCCACGAGGTCGCCGGCCGTTCCGATCGTGACGTCCCCGGAGGCGCTGATCGTCCGGAAGGACGCGCCGGCCGCCTCGACGGTGATGTCGCCGGAGCCGCTCTTGACGGTGGTGTCACCGTTGACGGCGCCCAGTTCGACGCGTCCGCTGGAGGTGGTGATCTCGGCCCCGCCGCGCAGCTCGGGCAGCCGGATGTCACCGGAGGAGGTTCTGACGCCGGCTTCGGCGCCGGTGACGTCACATGTGACGTCACCGCTCGCCGTCCTGACCTCGAGGCGGGCGCAGCGCTCGATCCGGACGTCGCCGGAGGCCGAGCCGACCGCGACGTCCCCCAGCGGGCCGGAGGTCCGGATGTCGGCGGAGGCGGTCTGGAGGGTGACGGCCGACCCCTCGGGAAGGGCGACGAGCACGTCCACGCGCGCCTGACGTCCCAGCATCGTGCGCTGCTCGGGCGCCTCGACCAGGATCGTGCCGTCGGCCAGCCGCTCGACGCGGGTCCCGCTGGCGGCCTCGGCGTCGGCGGAGCTGGACGAGCGGGAGGGCCGGACCTCGACGACGGCGTCCTCACGTGGGGCGGCGGTGACCTCCAGGAGGCCGGCGGGCAGCTTGACCCGCAGGGTGACGGGTTCGGGGGAGGGGAACGAGGGCATGGCGAGATCTCCCTTTCGGGGGCGGAGGACCAGGAACGGTGTGGGGGCCGGAAGGCCCGGGGGTGGGTGCCTGCCGCTCAGGCGCGGACGGACGGGCGCGGGGGCCGGAAGGCCCGGGACGTCGGTGCCCGCGGCTCAGGCGCGGGCGGGCGGGTACGGGCGTCTCAGCGCGCCCAGCCGCTGAGGCGCTTGCCGCCCCCGCGGGAGCGCGGCTCCGGCGGGCCGTCCCGCAGCGCGGTGGACAGCACGCGGACCAGCCACGCGTTGACCGACACGCCCTCGGCGCCGGCCGCCTCCTCGATGCGGCTCTTGAGCGACTCGGGCAGGCGCAGGGTCATCCTGGCCGTGCCCTCCTCGCCCGCCGGCGGCGGGGGCGACGGCGGGGCCGGGGGGAACGGCGGCACGGGGAGGCCGGGCGGCCCCGGCGGGTACGGGGCGCCGGGCGGCGTGAACGCTCCGGGCGCTCCGGGCGGCGGCGCGAAGTCCGCGGCCTCCCCGAAGTCCGGCGGTGTCACCACGAACTCGGGTTCGCGGTTGCGGATCCGCACCTCGACCGAGCCGGGCGCGAGTTCGCGGGTGACCTCGTCGGCCGCTGCCGACAGCACCTCGATGAGGGTGAGCCTGACGGCGGAGTCGAGCGAGGCGGTGAGGTTCTCCACGGCGGCCCGGGTCTCGGCGTCGGCGACCGCCGCCGAAGCGGCCAGTGCGCGGCGGAGATTCTCGACGAAGGGCGTGACGTCCATGGACATCACTATGACGCCATGAATGACGTCACGTCAAGCGAAATGACGTCATTTATGGCGTCCACTTGATGTCATGTGACGTCAAGATGATGTCGGCGGCTTCACTCCGCAGGCACGTCCGGTCGTACGGATCTCCGTTCGGTGTCGTGCCGGGACGGGTCAGTCGCGCAGTTCGCCCTCCAGCATGCTCATCAGGAACATGTCGTACCACCGGCCGTCGCGGCGGAACACCTCGCGGAGCCGGCCCTCCCTGACGAACCCGACCTTCTCGTAGACGTGGATCGCGGAGACGTTCTCGGTGACCACGCTCAGCTCGATCGAGTGCAGCCGCATCCTGCCGAAGCCGTATCGGCACATCTCCCGGGTGGCATCGGTGGCGTAGCCGCGCCCCCAGCAGTCCTTCTCGCCGATGTAGACGTCGAATGTGGCACGGCCGATCTCCGGCTGGGCGTCGCTCAGACGGACGAGCCCGATGAGGCGGCCCCCGTCGAGGGTCTCGACTCCGAGGAGGACGTCGTCGTAGGAGTTGACCGGGCGGTCCTCGCAGCGCCGGGCGACCTGGGCGAGCGTCTGCGGGTAGCCCTCGTCCATCCAGCGCATCACCTCCGGGTCGCTGTTCCAGCGCCACAGGTGTTCCGCCTCGGACGGCTCCATCGGCCGCAGCCGCACCAGTTCTCCGGTCAGCAAGGATCCGCTCCTTATGCTCGTTCTCATGGGAATCGCGGCATGTCTAGCAGTCGCGATCCCGCGCCTCAACCGGTTATCCGGTTGTCGGGCCGGAGGTGGAGCGAGAAGTCCTCACTTGAAAGGAATGGAAATCGTTGTCGTCGTGTTGTGCGTCCCGTCGGTCGGAGAGATCGACCGGAGGGGTCGATCGGAGAGATCGATCGGAAGAGGAGAGGGCCATGGCTGGAAACGAGCTCCGTCCCGTGATCAAGCTGCGCTCGACCGCGGGCACCGGCTACACCTACGTGACGCGCAAGAACCGGCGGAACTCCCCCGACCGGCTCACGCTCGCCAAGTACGACCCGATCGCCCGGCGGCACGTGGAGTTCCGCGAGGACCGCTGAGGCCCCGTTCCGCGGCTTCCCGCCGTCCCGGGATTCCGGGGCGGCCCCGGTGCGGCCCGTCCCGGGGCCGTGCCGGGCCGCGGGCGACGCCGGCCGCCCGACGCGTCTCAGGGCGTGGGCCGGCTTCGCAACAGGCCGTCGAGGTGGTCCAGGATCCACTCCCAGGTCTCCTGCGTGCCGGGTTCGCTGTGGCTGAAGCCGCCGGCCGCCTCCAGGCTGATGTAGCCGTGAAAGACACTGCCCAGCAGCCGTACGGCGTGCGTCCGGTCGGCTTCCGTCAGGTCGTAGCCGCGCAGGATCGCCCGTGTCATCTGCGAGTGTCTGCCTCCGGCGCTCGCGGCCGCGGTCTCCGGGTCGAGCCGGAGGCGCGTCGCGTCGTAGCGGCCGGGGTGCTCCCGGGCGTAGTCACGGTAGATGTTTCCCAGCGCTGCCAGGGCGTCCCGGCCCGCTCGTCCGGCCAGGGCGGTGGCGGCCCGGTCGGCGAGTTCCTCCAGTGCGAGCAGGGCGATCCGGGTCTTGAGATCCTGGGAGCCCTTCAGGTGTGAGTACAGGCTCGCGACCTTGACGTCGAACCTCCTGGCGAGCGCCGAGACGGTCACCTGGTCGAAGCCGACCTCGTCGGCGAGTTCCGCCCCCGCCTGGACCAGGCGTTCCGTCGTCAGCCCCGCGCGCGCCACGGCTCTCCTCCCAGTCGCCTGAAAGGATTATGTGATTTCCTAAAGCATTTAGGCAACCGGCTCCGCCGGCGCCGTACCGGCCGGGGTCAGCGCTCGCCCCGGCGGGCCGGGGCGAGGCCGAGTCCGGCGATCGCGTGGGCGTGCGCGACGAGGTCCGCGATCGGCTCGGCGGGCGGGGGCTCCGCATGTGAAGCTTTCCGCCCGGGGGACTCCGCGGCGGTGGAGAGTGACCGCCGTACCGTGAACGCCGCCGCGCCGAGGACGCGCCGCCAGTCGTCGAAGCCGAGCGGCATCCCGCATCCGGTCGCCGCGGCGGCTCCGGCGCCGAGAGCGGCGGCCGCCGCCGGCAGCTCGGCGGGCCCGACCCTCGCGAGTCCGCGCGGAACGGCGAACGCGAGCATGACGGCGAACACGATCGCGTCGACCGGTACGGCCCACCAGGCGCGCAGTTGTGTCATCGACCAGAAAGCGGGCAGCACCACCGCCATGGTCCCCGCGCACGCTCGCACTGCGGCGAGCACCCGATCCCGCATCCGCGCCTCCCGGCATCGTCCATTTACTAAGTGATAGCGTACTAATATGAACGAGGAGACCACCGTGGAGGCGGTCGCGCCACGGCTGCGCGCCGGGGTGCTGCGGCTGGCACGCCGTCTGAGGGTGGACCGGGACCACTCGGCGCTGAGCAACAACAAGATCGCGGTGCTCAGCCACCTCGCCCGGGAGGGCGAGAGCACCCCGTCGCGGATCAGCCGGGACGAGCGGCAGCACCCGCAGTCCCTCACGCGCGTCTTCGCCGAGCTCGCCGGCGACGGCCTGATCGAGCGGATCATCGACCCCGGCGACGGCCGCCGCAGCCGCCTGCGGCTCACGCCGGCCGGACGGGCCGCGTTCGACCGGGACATGGCCCTGCGCGACCGCTGGCTCGTCGGCGCCCTCGGCGGTCTCGGCGCGGACGAGCTGAGCGTCCTCGCGGACGCTGCCCGAATCCTCGACCGGATCGGAAGAACCGATGGCATCTGAGCCCGGCTGGGTCCGGCACGCGATCTGGTGGCGGCTCTACCCGCTCGGCTTCGTCGGAGCCTTTCCCGAGCCGCCCTCCGGCCCCGTGCACCCCGGCGAGCACCGGCTGCTGCGCGTGATCGACTGGCTGGACCACGCCGTCTCCCTCGGCGCCTCGGGGATCGCGCTCGGCCCGATCTTCCTGTCGGAGACGCACGGCTACGACACGCTCGACCACTTCCGGCTCGACCCGCGCCTCGGCGACGACTCCGACTTCGACGCGCTCGTCGCCGCGGCCCGCGCCCGCGGGCTCCGGATCCAGCTCGACGGCGTGTTCAACCACGTCGGCCGCGGTCACCCCCGGGTCCGGGCCGCGCTGCGGGACGGACTCGGCAGTGAGGCGATGCGGTGGTTCAGGCCGGCCTCGGACGAGGACGGACGGGTACGGCTCGACACCTTCGAGGGACACGAGCAGCTCGTCGCGCTCGACCACGACGAGCCCGCCGTACGCGGGTACGTCGTGGACGTCATGCGGCACTGGCTCGACCGGGGCGCCGACGCGTGGCGGCTGGACGCCGCCTACCGCGTCCCCACCGCCTTCTGGGCGGACGTGCTGCCCCAGGTGCGCCACACCCACCCCGGCGCCTGGTTCGAGGCCGAGGTCATCCACGGCGACTACGCGGCGTTCGTCGCCGAGAGCACCGCCGACACCGTCACCCAGTACGAGCTGTGGAAGGCGATCTGGTCGAGCATCGAGCACCGCAACTTCTACGAGCTCGACTGGTCGCTCCGCCGGCACAACGACATGCTCGGCGCCTTCGCGCCCGCCACGTTCGTCGGCAACCACGACGTGACCCGCATCGCCAGCCGGATCACCGACCCCCGGCACCTCCCGCACGCCGTCGCCCTCCTCGCGCTCCTCGGCGGCACCCCCGCCGTCTACGCGGGCGACGAGTTCGGCTTCCGGGCCGTCAAGGAGGACCGGGCCGGCGGTGACGACGCGATCAGGCCCGAGTTCCCCCCGTACGGGCCCGCGCCGGACCACTCCGACGCGGAGACGCTCCGTCTCCACCAGCGGCTCATCGGGTTGCGCCGCCGGCATCCGTGGCTGCACCGCGCCTGTTCGAGAACGCGGGTGCTGAGCAACCGGCAGTACGTCATCACGCTCGAAGCGGAGGGCGAGGCGCTCGACCTCGCCCTCAACCTCGACGATGCCGAGCTGCCCGTCGGCCCCGCGACCGTGCTGGACGCGGACCCCGCCTCACGCGGGCTCGACGGGGTCGTCGCCCCGCACGGCTGGTCGGTCAGCCGCAGGTGATCTCGGTGAAGGCCGGGGGAGCGGCGGCCGAGCCCACGAAGCCCACTTCGGAGACGGTGGCCCCCGGGGCGAGGACGGCCCCCTCTGGCGCGTGGATCATCGCGATGGGGCCGCTCTGCATGGGCATGCCGTTCCACGCCTGGGTGAGCTTCGCCCCCTGGGGGAGCAGCCACTGGATGTACCAGTCGCGCATCGGCCGGCCGGAGACGTTGCTGATCGTCGCGGCTCCCCGGTAGCCGCCGGGCCAGGACTCGACGAGGGTGACGGTGGCGGTGCAGCCGGCGGCGGACGCCGTCGCGGTCCCGGCGGCGTCCGGGGTCTTCGCCGCGGTTCCGGCGGAGCTCCCGGGTTCCGCGGTGTGCCCGGCCGCGTTCCGGGTGTCCGCCGGGGAGCCGGCGGTGCCCCGGATCTCCCCGGTGTGCCCGACGGTGTGCCCGGCGGCGTGCCGGGTGTCCGCCGTACGGCCGGCGCAGGACACCGCGAGCAGCGCCGCCGCGGCCCCCAGCGAGACGACGCCGAGCAGGGGCGCGATCCTCCGGGTCGCCACCGCGGGGCCTCCTTCCGTGACCGCTTCCGTGACCGCGGCCTCCCGCGGCGCTCCGGGAGCGCCTGCCGGGAGGAGTGCGGCGGCCCCGGCCGGCGCGGGATGCGGGCGCCGGCCGGGGCCGCCTCTCAGCGGGGATCCGTCAGGGACTGGTGCAGGTCGGAGCGGGAGAGCCGCTGGTGCCGTTGGCGACGAACCCGAAGGTGGTCGATCCGTTCGCCGCGATGGTCCGGTTCCAGTCGGCGTTCCTGACCACGGCGACCGATCCGGACGCCGTGTAGGTGCCGTTCCAGACGCTGTTGATCGTGGTGCCGCTGCCCGGAGTCCAGCTCACCGTCCAGCCGTTGAGCGGGGAGGATCCGCGGTTGGTCACGGTCACCTCACCTTGGAACCCGCCTCCCCAGGTGCTGACCGTCCGGTAGGTGGCGGTGCAGGCGCCGTTGCCCGGCGTCGAGGTCGGGGTGGAGGTGGGCGTGGACGTGGGGGTCGAGGTGGGGGTCGAGGTCGGCGTCACCGTGGGGGTCGCGGTCGGCGTCGAGCCGGGACGGCCCACACCGGTCACCTCGCCCTTTCCGCCGTCGAAGACGACGTCGGAGCAGTTGTAGAAGGTCTCCGCGCTGTCGGACCGCTTCCACACCGAGTAGACGACGTGCCGGCCGGACTTGCCCGAGGGCAGCCGGGCGTCCCAGTAGTAGTAGGCGTCCGCGGTGCCCACCGCGCCGACGCTCGGCGGGTGGTCGGCCGTGTAGAAGGGCTCCGCCTCAAGGTCGTCCCAGGTCAGCGGCCGGGTGGGGTCCCAGCTGTCCTTGGAGACGTAGACGTAGAACCAGCCGGGGTGCGCGGCCCACTTGTTGTACCGGAACTGGATGGAGCTTCCGGCGGTCAGGTGGGTCACGGGCCAGTCGGCGCTCGGCAGGTCGAACCCGCTGTAGGTGGAGTTGCCGCCGCTGCACAGCTGCCCGTCGGGAATGAACCCGCGGGTGCGCCCGGCGCCGTCGGAGCGGAGCACGCCGAACCAGTTGTACAGGGAGTTGGGGCCGCTCTTCGCGACCGCCGCCGCGCAGGCGGGGTTGATGGGGACGATCTGCCCCGTCTGCGACAGGCCGTCCTGCCAGCAGAAGTACGTACGGCTGCCCGGCACCATCATCGCGCCGTGCGCCGACGCCGGACCGGGGACGAGGATGACCGCGAGTAACGCGGACAGGAGGGCTACCGCGCCCGCGGCGACGGCGCCTGGCCATTTCTTCACGGGATTACCTCCCCCTTCCGGGGATGACGAACCGCTGGTTCATGGCATGGCAGTGAAGCGCTCACGCGAAACGGACTTTAGGCCGTCGTTCCCGGGGAGTGAACGCGGTGCGGTCGCGGAGAGGGGGGCAGGCGTCATCGACGCAGGTCAGAGGATCGCGAGGGCGAGAGGACGAATGAAAGGTTCATCACCGGGACGGACGGCGAGCGTCGGATCCGCCTCCGTCGCCGGCCCCGCCGCGGGGCGCCCCCGACCGGTCCGAGCCGGAACGTGATCATGGGATCCGCTTCGCCGCGAGGCGTCCCGGGTGCCCCCGGGCGTCCCCGGCGGATCGGCGGGATCGTGATCTCCGGGCTGTGATCTCCGGGCCGGCCGTCGCCGGCAGGCCCTCGCCGGGCGCCGGGACGTGCCGGGCGTCCCGCCGGGGCCGCTCTCCCCAGGGGTCTTACCGGGTGGCGAGTTTCTCCAGCTCCGCGCCGGTGAGCCGGTACATGTCCCACTCGTCGAGGTGCACCGCCCCCAGCGACCGGTAGAACTCGATGGAGGGGGTGTTCCAGTCGAGGACCGCCCACTCGAGGCGGCCGTAGCCGCGCTCCACGCAGATGCGCGCCAGCTCGGCGAGCAGTTGCCTGCCGTGCCCCCCGCCCCGGTGGTCGGGGTGGACGAAGAGGTCTTCGAGGTGGATCCCGTGCCTGCCCACCCAGGTGGAGTAGGTGAGGAACCAGAGCGCGAACCCCACGGGCTTCTCCTCACCCAGCTCGTCGCGCTCGGTGGCGAGGTGGCAGAACACCGCGGGGGAGTCGCAGAAGAGCGCTTCGCGCAGTTCCTCGGGGGTGGTCTGGACCTTGTCCAGTTCCTTCTCGTAATCGGCGAGGTCGCGGATCATACCGATGACGGCGGGGACGTCATCCGGCGTTGCGGGGCGAATCATGGGTGAAGTTTAGGCTGTTTCCAGCTTCGTCGTCCCGGCCTCGCGGCCCTGACCTGGGAGTCCCTGGTCCGGCCCTACGGATGGACGAAGCCGAGGAGGGCCACGTCGTCCCGGTTGTCCATGCCCTCGACGAGCGAGAGCAGCGACTCCAGCTGAGCCTCCAGGTCGAGGCCGGCCGTCCGCGCGGCCTCGGCGAGGAGCCGGTCCATGCCGGTGAGGATGCCCGTCGGCCGCCTCTCCACGATGCCGTCGGTGTAGAGCAGCAGCCGGTCTCCGCGCTCCAGGCGTACCTCGGAGGTGGGGAAGTCGACCGAGGGCAGCACCCCGATCAGCGGGGCGAGCGCCCCGTCGAGATACTCGGGTTCCCCGTCCGCCCGGCAGACCAGGGGCGGCGGATGCCCGGCACCGGCGTACCGCACGTGCCCGGTGGCCCGGGAGATCCGTACGCACAGGACGGTGGAGCGCATGCGCTCGCCCGGACCGCAGGCCATCCGGTTGAGACGGGCGAGGACGCGGCCTGGCTCGGGGTCCTCCATGGCGTAGGCCCGCAGCGCGTTGCGCACCCGGCCCATCGTGGCGGCGGCCTCGACGCCCTTGCCGACGACGTCGCCGATCACCAGCATCAGCTCGTTCCCGGAGATCTGGATGACGTCGTACCAGTCGCCGCCCACCCCCGCCTCGTCGCTGCCCGGCAGGTAGCGGCCGGCGATCCGCAGGTCGCCGTCGGAGGGGACCTCGGGCAGCAGGGCGAGTTGCAGCGTGGTCGCGATCCGGTGCTCCAGTTCCAGCCGCTCCAGGTTCGCCAGGCGCGCGAGGGCGAGTTGGGCGAGCCGGTCCAGCGCCGGTTCGCCGGTGACGGCGGCTCCGCCCATGACGGTTCCATCCGCGGTGGTCCCGTCCATGACGGTTCCCATCGCGGTGGCCCCGCCCATGACGGTTCCATCCGCGACGGTCCCGTCCGGGGCGGTCTCGTTCGCGACGGTCACGTCCGGTGGGATGACCGTGAGACCGCCGGAGGTGAGCTTCACCGCCGCCCCGGGGGAGTCGGCCAGCAGCCGGCCGTACCGCTCCGTCAGGGCGAGCACCTCGTGGGCCGTCGACGCCTCGTTGATCGCCAGCGCGGCCTCGGTCAGCTCGCGCAGCCGGCGGTTGTGCCGGGACCGTGCCTCGGCCAGCCGCAGGATTCCACGGACCCGGCCGAGCAGTTCACGGGCCGGGAACGGCTTCACGAGATACTCGTCGGCGCCCGCGGCCAGCCCGGCGAACGCCTCCTCCCGGCTGCCCCGGGCCGACAGCAGGACGATCGGAACGGTGCGGGTGGCCGGGTCGGCACGCAGCCGCCGTACCAGCTCCAGCCCGTCCATGCCGGGCATCATGACGTCGCTGACGACCAGGTCGGGCGCCCACGTCCGCGCCGCCTCCAGGGCGGCGGCCCCGTCGGCCACCGCGGTCACCGTCCAGTACGGTCTCAGCAGGCGGACGAGGTAGTCGCGCATGTCGTCGTTGTCGTCCGCCACGACGATCCGCCCCGGAGGGGGACCGTCCACGCCGTCCGGGAGCGGATGGTCCGCGTTCCCCGGGAGCGGATGGTCCGCGTCGTCCGGGAGAGGGTCGTCCGTCGCGTCCCGTCCGTCCGGGCCCCGCCGGTCGGGAAGGACCACGGGGGCCGCGGGCGCCACGGGGAAGGGGGCGCCGGGCTCCGGCGGCGGAGGCCACGCGTCGACCGGCTCCATCTCGTACGGCGTCGCCGCCTCGGCGACCTGCTCCGGGGGGAGGTGGGCCGAGCCGTACGGCAGGCTGATCGCGAAGGTGGTGCCGGCGCCGACGCGGCTGGTCACCTCGATCCGGCCGCCGTGCATGGCGACCAGTTCCCGGACCAGGGCCAGGCCGATGCCCACGCCCTCGTGGCTGCGGGAGGGCGCGCCGGGCACGCGGTAGAAGCGTTCGAACAGGCCGGGCAGCTCTTCGGCGGGGATGCCCGCCCCGGTGTCGGTGACCGTGACCAGGGCGTGCTCGCCGCCGTCCCGCACGCCGACCGTGATCCCGCCGGTGAAGGTGTGCCGCAGGGCGTTGGACAGCAGGTTGAAGACGATCCGCTCCCACAGGTTCCGGTCGACGTGGACCGGCCGCGGAAGGGGGGAGCCCTCCATCCGCAGGGTGAGCCCGGCGCTCTCCACCGCCGAGCGGAACGCCCCGGTCAGCCCGGCGGTCTGCGTGGTCAGGTCGGTCGCCTGGTAGCGGGCGCGCAGCCGGCCGGATCCGGCGCCGGTGAGGGTGAGCACGTCGTTGACCAGGGTGAGCAGCCGTGTCGCGTTGCGGCGGGCCGTGGCGAGGACGGCGCGCCGCGCGGGTTCGAGGGAGGGGTCGCCGAGCAGTTCCTCCAGCGGTCCCAGGATCAGGGCCAGCGGCGTGCGCAGCTCGTGGCTGACGTTGGCGAAGAACGCCGTCTTGGCGCTGTCGAGTTCGGCGAGCGCGCGCGTCTGGTCGCGTTCCCGCTCGTGGGCCTCGGCGGCGGTCAGCGCCCGTGACACGCTCTCGGCGAGCACCTGGAAGAACTCCCGGTGGGCCTCGTCCACGGGCAGCAGGGGGTTCATCCCGCACACCAGCAGGCCTTGGAACCCGGTCCCGGAGCCCAGCGGCAGGACGATGACGGGGCCGGGCACGCCGAAGCGCCCGCCGGACGCCGCGATGACCGGTGCCCGGCGGGCGGCGGCCGCCTGCTCGTCACCGGCGGCGATCCGCCCGGGGGCCGTGTCCCGGGGTGTGGCGAGCCGGAGGCCGCCGTCGTCGCCGAGAAGGTAGACGAGGGCGGACGGCACGTCCTCGCGGCCGTGTCCGGCGAGAGCGGCGACCACGGCCGCCGCCACGTCCGGTCGCGTCGTCATCCCGCTCGCGGCCAGGCCGACGCGGCTCAGGGTGCGGATCCTGCGTTCTCCGAGCACCCGGCCGGTCGTCTCGCTGACCAGGCAGAGGACCCCGCCGACGGTGCCGTCGGGCAGCCGGACGGGGTCGTAGGAGAGGTCGAAGTAGGTCTGCTCCGGGAAGCCGTGCCGTGCCAGCAGGAAGGGGCGGTCACGGTCCCAGAACGACTCTCCCGACTCGCGTACCCGTTCGAGCAGCGGACCCAGCGTGTCCCAGATCTCGGGCCAGGCCTCCGCGCCGGGCCGGCCGAGGGCGGCCGGGTGCTTGGCGCCGAGCGCGGTGATGTAGGCGTCGTTGTAGACGCTGATGTGCTCGGGTCCCCAGAACAGGATGATCTGGGTGCGCGATGACAGGACGATGTCGACGGTGGTCCGCAGCACCGCCGGCCACCGCTCCATCGGGCCGAGCGGGGTGCGCGCCCAGTCGTGCTCGCGGACCCGCTCGCCCATCTCGCCGCCGTGGGGCCTCACCTCGAAGTTTGCCTTCCATCCATTGGGTAGTGTGACGATACCTGGTCGATCGATCTATTCCACCGTGGGGACATATGGGCATTCGTCTGGATAGGCAGACGGATCGAGAAGGCGCTCGGGTCCTCATCCCGATCGGTGACCTCGACCGGGACGCCGTGGAGCCGTTGAGCGCCGCGGTGGGCGAGGAACTCGCCGGACGTCCCGCCCGCCTGGTGATCCGGATGACCCACGTCCCGTTCTGCGACTCCTCGGGGATCGTCATGCTGCTCGACGCCCACACCGACGCGACGGGCCGGGGCGTCCAGCTCGTCCTCGCCGATGTGGGAGAGCATCTGCGGGGCCTCTTCCGGCTCTCCGCGCTCGACCGGGTCGTCCCCATCGTCGAGGAGTCGTCCCATGGCCGATGACGCCTGTGGAGACGCGGTGACGAGCTTCCCGATCGGAGGGGACCTGTCGGAGCTGCGTGAACGCGCCCGGGAGTTCCTGACCCCCGCGAAGCTGGGCGAGAGGCAGGAGTCGAACTTCATCCTCGCCATAAGCGAGGCCGCCAACAACGTCCTGGACCACGCCCGCACCCCGGGTGTCCTCGTCCTGCGGCGATGCGCCGACCGTGTCGTGGCCGAGGTCAGCGACGAGGCGGGGACGCTCACCGATCCCCTGGCCGGCATGATCGCGCCCGAGGTCGGGTCCCGCCGTGGCTACGGGCTCTGGCTGATGCGCCAGATGTGCGACGAGGTGGAGATCGTGTCCGGGCCGGCCGGTTCGACGGTCCGGCTCGTCATGCGCCGCGACTGACCGCCGCCGTCGCCGCTCCGCCGTTCACCGTCCGGCGCCGCTCCGCCGTTCACGGTCCCATACCGCGCCGCCGTCACGGTCCGGGGTCGTGCCGACGCCCTCCACCATCTCGCCGTCCACCGTCCGGTGCCGTTCACCGTTTTGTGTCGTCCACCGTCCGGCATCGCGAAAGCCTGCCTACCCGGTGCCGGATGCTCCGGCCGCACTTGCCTTCGAACATGCGAGATGTTCAAATGAACCGGCAAGGCTTGCGTATCGGCTTCGGCGGTCCTCCGTACGGCGAGCCGCCGGGGCGGTCTCCGGTGGTCCGCCCTGGCGGCCGACCGGGTACGGCGGGCCGCCGCAACCGGCTCCGGCGCGGAGACGAAGTTCGTCATGAGACGGAGGAGAGGCGTGACCACCTGGACGCTGCTCGACTACGGCGAGGTCATCTCGCTGCCGCAGCCCGCCGAGGACGTGACGGCCATGGCGGTCCTCGCCGATCTCGACACCGAGACGTTCCTCGACCGCTACTGGCGCCACCGGGACCTCTACGACAGGGGGAGGCCCTCCCACGCCTACTGGGGCGACGTGCTGGACCGCAGGTTCTCCGAGGGGGACCCGCTGGTGGCCGCGCTCGACGCGGCCGACACCGCGAGCTGGTCGCACCTCAACCCGGCGAGCCTGGACGCCCTCCGGGCCCTCGCCGGCCGCCACCGGCTCGCACTGCTGTCCAACGCCCCCGAACCGCTGGCCGCGGCCATCGACCGGGCGCCGTGGGCGCGGGCGTTCGACCACCTCTTCTACAGCTGCCGTCTCGGCCTGGCCAAGCCCGATCCCGAGATCTTCGAGAAGGTCCTGCACGGGCTCGGCGCGGAGCCGGGCGAGGTCACCTTCTTCGACGACCGGGAGGTCAACGTCGAGGCCGCGGCGGCGGTCGGCATCGACGCCGTCCTGTACCGGCCCGGCACGCCTCTGGAGCGGTGGCCGGGCTGACCGGGCCGCCGGGTCCGTGAGCCTGACGCCACGGCGCCGGTGTCCGGGCGGCGGCGAAAGCGATGGCGAAGAGCGACGGTGGAAGCCCGGCCGCCGGACGGATCGGGTCGCCGACCCGGCGACCCGGCGACCCGGCGACCCGGCGGCACCCCCGGCGGCCCGGCGGCGCCCCGGTCCCTCAGCGGCGTCCGGTGGTGGCGATGCCCTGGACGAAGTGGCGCTGGCCGATGAAGAAGATCACGATCAGGGGGAGCGTGGTGATGACGCTCGCCGCCAGGACGATCTCCCACTTGGGATCACCGCCCTGGTAGAACTGGTCGACGACCGCCTTCAGGCCGCGGGGCAGCGTGTAGAGCGCCGGGTCCTGGAGATAGATCAGCGGCTTCATCAGGTCGAACCAGCTCGCCTTGAGCTCGAAGACGAAGGGCCACGTACGGGGTCATGGACGGCAGGTAGAAGACCGTGCGGAACACGCCCGCCGCCCGTCCGGTGATCCGGTTGAGCATGAGCGCCAGCGCGAGCGTGATGGACAGCTTCTTCCAGCCGCCCTGTGACTCCACCAGCCGGTCGGCGTAGTCGAGGGCCTCGGCCACCTTCGGGTCGTCGAGATTGGCGCCACGGATCGGGTGGAACCGGCGCTCTCCCGGGCATCTCACGGGAGATCCGATCGTCTCGGGGGAAGGCCCGGGTCAGAGGGACAGCGGAACGCTTCCTTCGAAGGCCCGCAGGACGGACTCGTCCACGCTCGCGTCGATGGGGAAGGCGTCCCTGAGCCGGGTGAGGTCGAGCAGACGGCCCAGGAAGCCGTGCACCCCGGCCAGCCGTAGCCAGCCGTTGCGCTCGTAGACGCGGCGCAGGCCGCTGAGCAGCGCCCAGACGCCGGTGGAGTCGCAGAACCTCAGCTCACGCACGTCGACGATGATGTGGACCCGACCTCGCGCCAGTAGCGTGGAGAGGGTCTCCTCCAGGGCGGAGGCGGACAGTTTGTCGAGATCGCCGGCCAGTGAGACCACGGTGAACCGCGGCCGGTCGTTCACGGCGATGGAGAGCCGGTTCATCAATATGCCCCGCTGTCCACAGCTGTTGGAGGCAGTGCCCTTGCGATTCCTCCGCCCTCTGGAGAGAGAGTGGTTGCTCGCTTCCCCCGGTCGAGGTGGGCGACGGACATCCCTGCCCGTTTCGACCGCGGGAACCACATCAGCGAGGCGCCTTCCCGCCGGGCGGACCCGGTGTTCTCTCACCACGCCTGACGGCTCCGCACGGAGCGTGCGGGGACGGTTGACCGTTGCGACCACCGTACGCCCAGGCCGGGCACAGTTCAATGCTCCCGGCGCCCGACCCGCCGCGCCCCGGGCCGGCGTTTGCCCGAGTCGGGGCCGGGCACCCGGAGACCATGGCCACCACAGACCGGGCGGTGCTCACCGTCAACGCGGGCTCGTCGAGTCTCCAGCTCCACCTGGTCCGTGACGGCGAGGTGCTGCGCGTCGAGCACAGCGAGCGGAGCCCGGAACCGGCGGAGGTCGAGCGGACCGTGGCGGACTTCCTGGACGCCGCCGGTGACTGCGAGATCACGGCCGTCGGGCACCGCCTGGTGCACGGCGGTGAGGCCGTGCGGCGTCCGACGGTGGCCGACGACGGCGTGGTGGCCGCGGTGCGCGGGTACGCCGACCTCGCCCCGCTGCACGTGCCGCCCGCGCTGGCGCTCGTCGAGGCGTGCCGCAGGCTGCTGCCCGGCGTCCCGCACGTGCTCTGCCCCGACACCGCCTTCCACTCCGGCCTGCCTGAGAGCGCCGCGACCTACCCGCTGCCCGCCGAGTGGCGCGAGAAGTACGGCCTGCACCGCTACGGCTTCCACGGCCTGTCCTACTCCTGGGCGCTGGGCCGGGCGGCGGAGCTGCTGGAGCGGCCCGCCGGGACGTCACGGCTCGTCCTCGCCCACCTCGGCGGCGGTTCCTCGGTGTGCGCGGTCCGCGAGGGCCGCAGCCTGGACACCTCGATGGGCTTCACGCCGCTGGAGGGCGTCCCGATGAGCAAGCGGTCGGGCAGCGTCGATCCCGGCATGCTGCTGTGGCTGCTGTCGGACTCCCGGCTGACCCTGGAGGAGCTGCGCGACGGCCTGGAGCACCGTTCCGGGCTGCTCGGGCTGTCGGGAGGCAGGTCCGGCGACACGCGGGAGCTGGTGAAGGCCGCCGACCCCGCCTCCGCGCTGGCCCTCGAGGTGTTCGCCCATCGGGTGGCCAGGGAGATCGGCGCCGTCGCGACGAGCCTGGACCGGCTGGACGCGCTGGTGTTCACCGGGGAGATCGGCTGGGACCAGCCGGAGGTCCGCGAGGCGGTCTGCGCTCGGCTCGGCCTGCTGGGCGTCGAACCGCCGGTCCGCGCCGCCGTGGAGGAGGACGGGGCGGTGAGCGCGCCGGGCGCGGCCGTACCGGTCCTGGTGGTCCAGCCGCGCGAGGAGCTCCAGCTCGCCCGCGACACCCTCGCCGCGCTCGGCGGAGACGGGGAGGAGACGTCCGGCGGGAACGAGAGGCGGGCGTCCGGCGGGGACGGGGAACAGGCGCCCGGTGCGGACGGGAAGCAGACGGGAGAGATCAGGTGACGATGAGGAACCTCGTACGCGGCGCGGTCGCCGGGGCGGGCGCGACGGTGATGATGAGCGTGGTGATGCTCACCGGGCAACGGGCGGGGCTGATGCCCGACCAGCCTCCCAAGCGGATCGCCCGCGCCGTCCTGCCGGGCCACCGGCACCGTCCCAAGCCGGGGGAGAGGGCGCTCGGCACGGTCGCGCACTTCGGGTTCGGCGCCGTCTGCGGTTCCCTGCTCGCGCTGCTCCGCCGGGAACGGCGCGTGCCGGTCACGCTGGGCACCGGCTACGGCCTGGCCATCTGGCTCGTCAGCTACCAGGGCTGGGTGCCGGGCTTCGGCATCCTGCCGCCGGCCTCCGGCGACCGGCCCGGTCGGCCGGCGGTGATGGCCGCCGGCCACGTGGTGTACGGCACGGTGCTCGCCGTCCTGCTGAACCGTCTCCGCCGCGGTCCGGAGCGCGAGGCGTAGGCCGTCCCGGTGGACGGCCGGAGCGTACGGCCGGGGCCCGCCCCGGGTGGTGCCGGTACGGCCGGGCGCCGGGCGTCAGGCCGGGGAAGGGGCCGTGGAGGAGTCCTCGTGGCCCCTCGGGTTCAACTGACAGCCGTGCTCGTCGCAGTGGTCGGCGTCGGCGTCGTCGAACCACACGCCGCCGTCGGCGAGGTAGCGGAAGCGGATGGGCCTCTCCGAGGGCACGGTGAGGCTCACCTGGTAGGTGCCGTTCCTGCGCTGCATCGGGTGGGCGTAGGGATCCCAGCCGTTGAAGTCGCCGACCAGCGAGACGCCGCCTGCGGCATGGTCGGCCGGCACGCTGAAGGTGAGTTTGATCTGCCCGTTCTTGGTCGGCTTGCTACGCTTGATCATTGAAGTTCTCCTGACTCGCGGTCTCCATGAGTAGCCGGCCGCGAGCGCGGTGACGGTGAGACACGAAGGTCACGTCGGCCTCCCGTCGCCGTCCCCGCCAGAGGGCGGCGCCGCCAGGGAGACCGGCGCCCAGTCACGGCCGAGCCGGTACGATCCATCAGGATCGTTACCGCGAGTGACCGATCGACAACCCGGACGTGCTGATTTTTGAGCGGGATCACGTCCGACTTTGACTGGATGATGGCGGTTGGCCGGGCCTCGGGGAGTGGGCGGCGGTTTCGCCCCGATGGTGGAGCGTCCCGGCGGGTGCAGGTTTCGCCCCGGTGGCGGAGCGTCCCGGCGGGTGCACAGGAGTTTCCGGGTGAAGCGGGAGTTTCCGGGCGTATGCCTGGGAGAGGATGTCCCGGTGAGGATACGGCCCATCACCCCGTCGCTGCTGGTGGAGGAACTCGCCGACCGGATCTCCGCGGCTCCCCCCGGCGCCTGGATCCGGGTGGCGCTCGACGGAGCCCCCGCCGCGCGGCCGGAGGATCTCGCGGACGCGCTGGCCGGCCCGCTCCGCCTGCGCGGCCGGGAGGTGATGAGGGTGTCGGCGCGAGACTTCCTGCGCCCGGCCTCACTGCGCCTGGAGCACGGCCGTACCGACCCGGACGCCTACTACGACGACTGGCTCGACCTGAAGGGCCTGGTCCGCGAGGTCCTCGGTCCGCTCGGTCCCGGCTCCTCGGGGCGGGTCGTCCCCACGCTGTGGGACAGCGTCACCGACCGGGCCACCCGCGCGCCGTACGTCACCGTGCCGCCGGGCGGGGTGCTGCTGCTGGACGGCGAGCTGCTGCTGGGCCGGGGCCTGCCGTTCGACCTGACCGTGCACCTGTGGCTGTCGCCGGGCGCGCTGGTCCGGCGGACCGACCCCGCACTGCGGTGGACGCTGCCCGCCTACGCGCGCTACGAGGACGAGGCCGGACCGGTGAAGAACGCCGACGTCGTCGTACGCGCCGACGACCCCCGGCATCCGGCGGTGGTCGAGCGGTCGTGAGCCCGGAACCCGTGAGGGCGGGCCGGGCGGCGGGCCGCCCTCACGGACCCCGGGCGGTCCGCGATCCCCGGCAGGGCGGTGGTTCGCGTGGTGCCCGGCCGGGCGGACGGTCATGGCCGCGAGCGGGCCGCACTCTGGACGCGGCCCGCTCGCGGTCGTCGCCGTGAACCTCCGTGCGGATCCCCGTGCGGGGATCCGGGAGGAATCTAGACCCCGGCGCGCGAGGGCATGATGCCTTCGGCGTAGGTCTCCTCGGTCATCTCCATGCCGTGTCCCCGGCCCTGCTCCATGCCCTGGTGGGTCTCCTCGATCCGCAGCGCGACACCCATCGCGAAGAAGGTGGGCGCCCACTCGCCGATGAAGATGCCCCAGCGGTCCGCCCGGTCCAGTCCGGCCTTCTCCTGCGAGAGCGACATGTACCAGACCGCGAACGACAGGCCGATGGACGCGAGGCCGGCCGTGTACATCGCGCCGGACTTCACGCCCATCTTGTGCAGCATTTTGATCATTTCGTCCCCCCGATGACGGTTCGTTCTTATGGTTACCCTTCGAGGTGTCATGTAACCGACCGTCGTGCGATGTGCCGTGCCACGCCCCGGAGAGACGCGCCGCGCCCGTGGAGATACGTGCCGCGCCGGTTCAGGACTCCCGCGTCTACGCCTGGCCCGCCTCGCCGAGCTTCCGGTTCAGCCCTTCGCGTCTGACCTCCAGGTCCTCGGCCAGGGACTCCTGCTGCTCGGCCATGGTGATCAGCGTCGACCGCTCGACCGCGTCGGTCGGGCCGAGGTCGTTCAACTGCTCGCGAAGGTCGGCCGCCTCGGAACGCAGTCGCGCGATTTCCTCTTCGACCTCGTGAAGTTCGTCGTTGATGCTCATTCGCTGTCCATACCCGCGCTTCGGGACTGAATTCCCGGCCCCCTCCATACGTCGTGGGGGACCGGGCGATCCGGCCGGCCGGGTGGTCAGCCCGCGGGCTCCGGGGCGAGGCGGGCCAGCGCGCCGATCTCCAACGCCACCCACAGCGCGCCGTCCGGCCCGGCCGCGATGCCGTGCGGCTCCGACGACGGGGTCGGCAGGCCGTACTCGTCGATCCGCCCGCCGGGGGTGATCCTGCCGACCCGATCGGCGCCCCACTCGGTGAACCAGCAGTCTCCGTCCGGTCCGGCGACGATGGCGTGCGGGCGGGCGGCACGGTCGGGGAGCGGGAACTCCTTGATCCGCCCGTCCGTGGTGATCCGCCCGATCTGACCCGCTCCGATCTCCACGAACCACATCGCGCCGTCCGTTCCGGCGGTGATGCCCACCGGAGCCGAGCCCCCGGCCGGCAGCCGGTGAACGGTGACGTCGCCGTCCATGCCGATCCTGCCGATCGCGTCCGCCTGGTTCATCGTGAACCACATCGCGTCGTCGGGTCCGGCGGCGATGGCGGACGGGAAGGTTCCGCGTTCCGGCAGCGGGAACTCGGTGATCTTCCCGTCCGTCGTGACGCGGCCGACCCGGTCGGCGCCGGTCTCGGTGAACCACAGCGCGCCGTCGGGTCCCGCCGCGATCCCGAACGGCCCCGCCTCCGGGGTGGGCAGCGGGAACGCGGTGGCCTCCCCATCGGTGGTGAGGCGCCCGATCCGGTGACCGCGGTACTCGGTGAACCACAGCGCGCCGTCAGGGCCGGCGGTGATGGTCGTCGGCCCGCCCGTCGCCGGGTCGAGCGGGTGGGAGGTGAGCTCGCCGCCGGGGGTGATCCGGCCGATCCGGCCCTGGTGGACCAGGGTGAACCACAGCGCGCCGTCGGGCCCGGCGGTGATGCCGTACGGCCCGGCGTCCGGGCCGGACACGCGGATCTCCGTCACGGAGAAGGTCGGGGCGGATGACATGGGGGTTCCTCTCGTTCGGAAGTGGGTTCTGGGGCGGGGCGGGCCGCGGAGGTCACGGGGGTGGGCCCGGGGCAGGGACCCGCGGAGGTCACGGGGGTGGGCTCGGGGAAGCGGCGGGCCGCGGAGGTCAACGGAGGCGGCCGTCGCGGAGCTCGATCTCCTCACCGGTGAACCGGCCGCGCAGCGCCCGGTCATGGGAGACCAGGACGAGGGCGCCGGGATAGGCGGCGAGCGCCTCCTCCAGCTCCTCGACGAGTCTGAGCGACAGGTGGTTGGTGGGCTCGTCCAGCAGCAGCAGGTCCGCCTCCTCCGTCAGCAGGCGCGCCAGGCCGAGCCGGCGCCGCTGGCCGACCGAGAGCGCCCCGACCGGTGTCGGCAGCTGCTCGGGCCGGAACAGCCCCATCGACAGCAGCCTCGCCCGGTGCTCCTCGGGGTGGCCGGGCCGTCCCTCGGCGAAAGCGGCGAGGAGCGGGCGCTCCGGCCTGTCGAAGGACGACTCCTGCGGCAGGTGGCCGATCCGGCCGCGGCGCCGTACGGTGCCCTCGTCGGGTTCGGTGACGCCGGCCAGCACCCGCAGGAGCGTGGACTTGCCCGCGCCGTTCGGGCCGTGGACCAGCAGCCGCCGTCCCGGCTCGACGGTCAGGGAGCCGACGTGGAGCCGGTCGGCCACCCGTACGGCCCGCAGCTCGGCGATCGCGTCGCCCGCCGCGTCGGTGACGGGACCGGCCGACGAGCCTTCCGCCGCGCCGCCCGTCGCACCCGTCGCCGCGCCCGGGGTGGGGACGCCCCCGAAGCGCAGGGGCTCGGGCGGCCTGGGCACCGCGTTCTCGTGGAGCCGCCGCAGACGCTCGGCGCCCTGCCGGACCCGGCCGGCGATCGAGCTCTGCACCCGTCCGGCGTCGCGGTCGTAGGCCGGCTTGTTGTTGTCCTTCATGGCCCGGCCGTGGGCGACGCGGTGGGCGGTGACGGACGCGAACTCCTCGGTCCGCCGTACCTCCTCGCACCAGTCGGCGTACGCCTGCTCCCAGCGACGCCGGGCCGCGGCCTGTTCGGCCAGGAACCCGGTGTATCCGTTCCCGAAGCGGGTCACCCCGCCGTCCTCGACCTCCAGGATCGCGGTGGCCACCCGGTCGAGGAAGAGACGGTCGTGCGACACGGCGACGACCGTGCCCCGGTGGGACCGCAGCCGCTCCTCCAGCCAGTGCGTGGCGGCGGCGTCGAGGTGGTTGGTCGGCTCGTCGAGCAGCAGGACCTCCGGGGAGGCCGCCAGCAGGCAGGCCAGGGCGAGGCGGGCCCGCTCGCCGCCGGACAGGCCGCCCAGCCGCCGGTCACGCCCGACGGGGCCGAGGCCGAGGCCGTGCAGGGACTTGTCCACGCGGGCGTCGGCCTCGTAGCCGCCGCGCGCCTCGTAGGCGTCGAGCAGGTCACCGTACTCGGCCAGCCGGTCCTCGGTGAGGTCGGCGGCCAGCTCGCGCATCCGCCGCTCCATGTCCCGCAGGTCGGCGAGCGCGGCGTCGACGGCGTCCTGGACGGTGTGGTCGTCCGGCAGGTCGAGGGTCTGGGCGAGGTGGCCGATCCCGCCGCCGGCGACGACGGTGATCTCACCGTCGTCGGGGGGCTCGGCGCCCGCGATCAGCCGCAGCAGGGTGGACTTGCCGGAGCCGTTCTCCCCGACGAGCCCGGCGCGCTCGCCGGGCCGGACGGTGAAGGAGACGTGGTCAAGAACCGGCCGGTCGCCGTACGCCTTGGAAACGTCGTGAAGGGAGAGCTGGGTGGACAGGGTTTTCCTCCGGAGGACGGGATGAACGGGTCGTCGCGGTATCCGGTGAGATGCCCATGGCTGCTGCGCTCCCTGGTCGCGGTGGCGAGTCTTAACGCAACTAGTTGCGTTAATCTGGAGTATGCCCGACGCGACGCGGGACAGGCAAACGGATAACGGGAGGAACCGTGGATTCCGGTGGGACGGCCCGGCCGGGCGGGCGCAGCGCGCGGGTGCGCGAGGCCGTACGGCAGGCGACCCTCGCCGAACTGGGCGAGAAGGGGTTCGACGGGTTGACCGTGGAGGGCGTCGCCGCGCGCGCCGGCGTCCACAAGACGACGGTCTACCGGCGATGGGGCGGGGTGGAGAGGCTCGCCGCTGACGCCCTCGACATCGCGGGCGGCGAGCCCTGGCCGGTCCCCGACACCGGCTCGATCCAGGGCGACCTGCGGGCCCTCAACCGCCTGGTGGCGGCCGGGTTCGCCGATCCGGAGCTGGGCCCCGTCTCGACCGCGTTCATCGCGGCCGCCATGCGCAACACGGCCACGGCGCGGGCGCTGCACGCCTTCTTCGCCGGCCGCCACGAGCAGTCGGCCGTCCTCGTCACCCGGGCGGTCGAGCGCGGCGAGCTGCCGGCCGGCACCGACCCCGCCGAGGTGGTGCGGATCGCCGTCGCACCGCTGTACTACCGGTTGTTCGTCAGCGGCGAGCCGGTGGACGAGGCGATCGCGGACCGGGCGGCCGACGCCGCCCTCGCCGCCGCCCGTGCCGGGACCCTCCGCGTCCGGGGGCCGGGGGACCCGAGGGACCCGGGGGACCCCGCCTGAGATCCCGGCCGCGGAGCGCCTTCGGGGCCGGCGCGGCGGGCGGAGCGGCAGTGGTCCGCCCGCCGCGCCGGGGTGCGGTGTCCGGTCCGCGGGCGTCCGGAGGACCCGGATGTCAGCCCGCGAACATCCAGCGGGGCGCGTCGCCGTGGATCAGGAGCAGCTCCCGCATCGCGCGGGCCGCGCCGGTCCGCCGGGACAGCGCGAGCGCCGCACGGGCCGTCGCGGCCGACCGCTCGTCCTCGTGCGCGTCGGCGTAGGCGTGGGCCAGGCGCGCCATGGCGTACGCCGTCATGTACCCGGCCGGGGCGCCGGGCAGCTCCCGCTCCAGCATCTCGATCGCGTCGGCGGGACGGTGCAGATCGATGAGGCAGTCGGCGGCCAGCTCCGCCCCGGACACCCCGGCCGTCCCCGGGGATTCCCGTGCCTCCGGCGTTCCCGTGGCCGCCGCCTCCGCGCACTCCTCCAGGCAGCGGTGGCACATGTCCCCCTCGCCCGCCATGGCGTGCCCCCGCGCCTCGTGCCTGCGGGCCGTCGCGGCCGGCGGCTCGGCCGGCGCGACGTGCTCGCACACGGCGACGGCGAGGCCGATCACCTCTCCGGGGTCGCCGAGGGACTCCGCCAGCCCGGCCCGGTGGGCGAGCGCGTACGCCACCAGCCGCTCGTCACCGGCCTCCCGGGCGGCGCGCAGGGCGCGGTCCGACCAGGCCAGCGCCGCCTCCGGATCGCCGGCCTCGCAGCACATCCGGCTGATCAGGTCGGCGTCCTGGGAGCTGAGCCGCAGCAGGGAGCGGTGGACGGCCGGACGGGCGTCGCGGCGCAACCCCTGGATCGTGCCGAAGACCGGGGCCAGGACGCCGGCCAGGGTCGCGGGGCGCGTGTCCGTGCGGGTGTAGGCGTCGAGAACGGCCTCGAAGTAGGCGACCGTACGGTCGTCGGCCCGCGCCGGGTCCTCGATCGCCCGGCCGGTCCGTTCCTCGTCGTCGGGTGAGAACCGCTCGGGCATCAGCGGCACGCCCGTCAGGTGGTGCCAGAGCGTCGTGCCGGCGGCCTCCCCGCCGAACAGGCCCCGCTCGCCGGTCTCGCCGGCGCCGAACGCCCGGCACAGCCATTCCGCGCACATCTCGTCCGGCCGTTCCCCGGCCTCCCAGGAGGCGACCATCCGGGCCAGGTCCGTCGTCCCGGCCGTCCCCGCCGTCCCGGGCCGCCCGCCCGGCCCGTCCGGGAGGGGCAGCCGGTCGCGACCGGCGTCGCCCGCGGCCTCGGCGACCCGTTCCCCGAGCTCTCTCCGGCTCCACAGGCTGGCCCGCCGTCTCGCGCGCAGACGGGCGGCCCAGAGGGGAGTGTCGATGGTGATCATTGCCGTGTCCTCTCGGCGTGTGGGCGCTCGCGCCCCGTTCGCTCCCGGACGACCGTTCCCATTCTCCTCCGCCGCAGGTCACCGCGTTGCCCCCGGAATCTCAATAACTCCGGAAACGTGCTTGGGCGTGTCTTGGGTCTCCCGGGAGCGGACGCCGGCCGGGCGGCGCGGCGTTCCGCCCGGTCCCCCGCGCCCCGCCCGGTCCCCCGCGCCCCGTCCGATCCCATCGCGGTGCGGAGGTCTCACGGCGACGCGGAGGTGAAAGTCAAGAAAAGGTAACCGATCCGTCAGATCCACTTGTCAAAGCGGGGTGGCGGCCGGACATTCTGAGCACGACCCCCGACAGGGGAGCACCCCCCAGGAGAGCAGATGAACACCCTCCGTCGCGCCCTCACCCTCCTCACGGCCGTGATGTTCGCGTTCGTCCCGGCCCTGGCCCTCGCGAACACCTCGCAGGCCGCCCAGGTCCCCGACGTCATGGCCTCGATGGGCGACTCCATCACCCGCGGTTTCAACGCCTGCGGCTACTACCTCGACTGCACGGCCAGATCCTGGTCCACCGGCTCCAGCACGTCCGTCAACAGTCACTACCTGCGCCTGCGCGCCGCCAACCCGTCCCTCGTCGCCTACAACGACGCCAAGACCGGAGCCAAGGTCGCCGACATGGCCGGGCAGGCCCAGAAGGCCGTCTCCCAGAACGCCGGCTACGTGACGATCCTCATCGGGGCCAACGACGCCTGCACGTCGTCGGAGTCCACGATGACGTCGGTCGCCGACTTCGAGGCGAGGTTCCGTACGGCGATGCAGACCCTCGTCACCGGCCTGCCCAACGCGTCGATCTTCGTCGCCACGATCCCCGACCTCAAGCGGCTGTGGGAGGCGGGCAAGGGCAGCTCGTCCGCCCGGACGGCGTGGTCGGCCTTCGGCATCTGCAAGTCGATGCTGGCCAACCCCCTGTCCACCGCCCAGGCCGACGCCGACCGGCGGGACCGGGTACGGCAGCGCGTCGTCGACTTCAACGACGTCCTGACGCGCGTCTGCTCCGAGCAGGTCAACTGCCGGCACGACGGGGGCGCCGTCTTCTCCTACCCCTTCACGCTGTCGCAGCTGAGCACCTGGGACTACTTCCACCCCAACACCGGTGGCCAGGCCGTCCTGGCCGAGGTCACCTACGGGGCGACCGGCTTCCTGCTCTGACGGTGAGGATGTAGGCGAACGTCCCCCGCCGGGCCGAGGGATCCAGGGGCGGGCGGCCACCCGCCTCCGCCCCTGAGATCCACCCGCGGTGCCGCGCTGTCGGGTGCGGCGTCAACCGGTTCAAGCGTCACCGCGCTGTCGCCGTCATAGGCGGGCTCACATGTACGGGTGCACACGCCGGTGATCCTTGCGAAGCCGCGATCCGCAGGGATCACCGCCCGGCCGCTACATGTCGAAGCCGGTCGGTCACCCAACGCTTGCCCGGTCGCGCAGCCGACCGGACGTGCCGGGCGGGCCGGGGGATGACGCTACGCGCAGGTCTTCTTCTCCGGGGCGCAGAACTTGACCTCCGGGTGGTCCGCCGACGGCCCGTTCAGCAAGGGCTGCGGCTTCCCGCGCAGGTGCTGGTCGAAGAAGGCCGCGATGTACCTGCGGGTGATGGCCATGGCGCGGGCGCCGGGGATGTCGGCGCCGTCCTCGATGCCGAGCTGGTCCACCAGCACACCGAGGTCGGTGAAGGATGTGTGCGCGGCCCCGGTCACGAGCAGCCAGCGCTTCCAGCCGTGCAGCCCCGCCCAGACGTCCTCCCAGTTGGCGCCGCCGAGCCGGCCCGGCGTGTACGTGGCGGGTTTGCCCAGCAGGAGGAACGGCCGGGACAGCCCGGCCTCGGGGAGGGCGGTCTCCACGATGCCGTCCACGTCGACGCCGGCACGCAGCCGGGGGTCGGCGGCCATGGCCGCGAGCGTGCTCGCGCCGCCGGCGGACTGGCCGGACATGGCGATCCTGGAGGTGTCGATCAGACGCGCACCCTTCCACCCCGGGTGCGCGCCGGTCAGCTCGTCGAGCACGAAGGAGACGTCGGCGGCCCGGCCCTTCTCCAGCTTCTCCCACACGGCCGGGTCTTTCTTCATCTCACACGTGACGCAGGTCGTGACCCGCCCGTCGGGAAAGGTCTGGGCGACGTTCTCGTAGGTGTGGTCGATGGCGGCCACCGCGTATCCCCGGCTCGCCAGCTCCTCGGCCAGGGCCGTGAGCTCGGACCTGGGCTTGCCGTGCCCGGGGGAGAGCACGATGAGGGGCAGGCTGTGCGCGCCTCCTGCGGGGCGGGCGTCGGTGAAGGCGTTGGTGCGCACCTTGCTCAGCGTGTCGGCCGGGACGCTGGTGATGTCCCCGTCCTTGAGCAGCAGTTCGGACTCCTTGGGCGTCATGTACCGCGCCCGATGACGGCCCGGCGCCTTGGCCGGGTACCACAGCGAGACCATGAGCTCGCGGGCCTCGACGCCGGGCACCCAGGGATCCGGGCGCGAGGTGTCCTTGAGGTATAGGGCCGTGGTGCCGACCGGTCGCGAGCCGGTGGGCGCGGGCAGGTACGGCTCGGCGGCGCCGGCGGCGAAGGCGGGCCCGGTCTGACCGAGGCCGGTGGCGGCCATGACGGCGACGAGCCCGGCGACGGCGGCCGGCCGGCCTCGCCGCCGAGGCCTGCGCGGTTCACGGGGCTCGGCCTGGATCCGATGATCGTTCATCTGACTCATGCCGAGCGACTATACGCCAAGTATATACACTCGGGGTATAAGTGGTCGGGCTCGTCGGCGACCCGGCGGGGTGGGGGCCGGTGGGAAAGCCTCTACCCTTCCCTCATGGTCGCCGCCCTGGAGCTCTATCTCGATCCCGCCGCGGAGAAGCGCATCAGGACGCTGTGGGACGCGCTGGCGCGGGCGGAGGTGCCGTCGATGCGCGACCTGCTCAGCGGCCGGCACCGTCCCCACGTCTCGCTCATCGGCGCTCCCCGGCTCGACGGCCCCGGGGTCGTCGCGGCGCTGCGGGACATGCGGGTGGCGGCGCCGTTCGAGCTGCGCTTCGACTTCGTCGGGCAGTTCCTGGGCCGGGTGCTCTGGCTCGGCCCGATCCCGACGCCGGAGCTGCTCGCCCACCACGCGGCGGTGCACGAGCGGCTCGGCCGGGCCGGGATCGGCGGCTTCGACGTCTACCGGCCCGGTCGCTGGGTGCCGCACTGCACGCTGTCCATGCGGGTTCCCAGCCCGATGCTCGTGGACGCGATCCGCCTTTGTATGGACGTGCTGCCGATCGAGGCGACCGTGGTCGGCGCCGCCGTCGCCGACCACGCCCGCGACTCCTTCATCCCCCTGCCCTGAGCCGTCCCCGGTCCCGGTCGCTCCCTTTTCGGGGCGGCCGGGCTACCAGGTGACGGGCAGGCTGATGAGCCCGCCGGTCAGGGCGTTCGGGCGCGCCTGGATCTCCTCCATGGGCACCGCCAGGGCCAGGCCGGGGAAGCGCCGGAACAGCGTGCCGAACACCGCCCGCAGCTCCACCCGGGCCAGGCTCGCCCCGATGCAGAAGTGCGAGCCGTAGCCGAACCCGACGTGCGGTTCCCCGGCGGGGCGGCGCAGGTCGAACCGGTCGGGGTCCGGGAAGGTCCGTTCGTCGCGGTTCGCCGACTGGATGGAGACGACCACCGCCTCGCCGGGTTCGAGGGCCACGCCGCCGACGGTGACCGGCTCCTGGGCGTAACGGGGCAGGCCGTGGTCGCTCGGCGCGGCCAGACGCAGGATCTCCTCCACCGCCGCGTCCGCCAGCGAGGGGTCGGCGACCAGGGCGTCCCGCTGCTCAGGGTTGGACAGCAGCAGGAGCACGCCGTAGTCGATCCGGCTGACCGTGGTCTCGTGGCCCGCGAACAGCAGCCCTCCCGCGAGCCTGGCGGCCTCGTCGTCGGAGGCGTCCATGGTGGCCAGGTCGGAGAAGACGTCCTCGGCCGGGTGCGCCCGCTTCTCGGCGAGGATCTTCCCGGTGTAGTCGGTCATGGCGTCGATCGCCGCCTGGGCCCGTACGGGGTCGCCCAGCATCCCCATCTCGTCGGCCAGTCTCCTGAAGTGGTCGCGGTCCCCGTACGGCACGCCGAGCAGCTCGCAGATCACCAGGATGGGCAGCGGGACGGAGAACGCCTCGTGCAGGTCGGCCGGCTTCGGCATCTCGGCCAGGCGGCCGAGGAGGTCGTCGACGAGCTCCTGGACGCGCGGCCGCATGGCGCTCATCCGGCGCGCGGAGAAGGCCGGGGTGAGCATCCGGCGCATCCGCTGGTGCCGGGACTTCTCGGTCTCGATGTCATCGCGCGGACCGCCGAACAGCACCGAGTCCGAGATCCGGGAGGAGCGCTCCGGATCGGGGGACGAGCGGCCCAGGCGCGGGTCGGAGAGGGCCTGCCTGGCCTCCTCATAACCGGAGACCAGCCACGCGGGGTCGCCCACGTAGGTGCGGACCCGCGCCACCGGCTCGGTCGTGCGCAGCTCCCGGTACGTCTCGGCCAGGTCGAGCAGGTTCTCCCGCTCGAACGGCATCCTTTTCTCCATGCGAAACGTATCCCCCTGATACTCGCGATCGGACCTTCTTCGACCGTTACACGTCCGGCCGGGTACGGCAAGGGCCGCGCCCCGGTTCACCGGGGGCGTGACGGCCCGGTGCGCGCGTCACGATCGGCGGTCCCGCCGTGGCGGAGACGAGCCGAAATACCGGAACATTTCTCTGTTGTTTCGGTTGACCGTTGATCATCATGACCTTAACGTCCGAATTGTGCGAGGGTCACCGGATTTCGGTGGCCTTCCTCCATGGCTGTCCGCCGGCCCCCCGGTAGCCGCATCGAGCCGGGTACGGCCCGCGCCGCAGCACGGCACGATGAGGAGGAGAAGTGACGGAATCTGTGAGAGCCCGGGGCATGCTCGGCGAGCTGGCCGCCGAGTTCGCGGGAACCCTGGTCCTTATCCTGTTCGGAACGGCGGTCGTCGCCCAGGTCGTCGCGGGCGGGATCGGCGATCACGACAGCATCGCCTGGGCCTGGGGCCTGGGCGTCACCCTCGGCGTCTACGTGGCGGGCCGGATCAGCGGGGCGCACCTCAACCCCGCCGTCACCGTCGCGCTCGCCGCGTTCAAGGGTTTCCCCTGGCGCAAGGTGCTTCCCTACTCGCTGGCGCAGACCGCGGGCGCGTTCGTCGCCGCGCTGATCGTGCGGTGGAACTACACCGAGGTGCTGCACGCCGCCGACCCGGGACTGACGATCAAGACGCAGGGCGTCTTCTCCACGCTGCCCGGCAACGGCACCCTGCCCGTGGACACCTGGGGCGCGCTGCGCGACCAGGTGATCGGGACCGCGATCCTGCTCCTGCTCGTGCTCGCCGTCTCCGACCTGCGCAACTCCGCGCCCGCGGCGAACCTCGCGCCCTTCGTGGTGGGCCTGATCGTGGTGGCCATCGGCATGGCCTGGGGCACGAACGCCGGCTACGCCATCAACCCCGCCCGCGACTTCGGGCCGCGACTGGCGTCCTTCCTCACCGGCTACGAGACCGCCTGGCAGGATCAGCACGGGCATCTCTACTTCTGGGTGCCGATCGTGGGCCCGCTGATCGGAGGGTTGCTCGGCGCGGGCCTCTACCAGATCATGGTGGCCCGGTTCCTGCCGCCCGGCGAGGAGCCCGAGGCGGGCCGGGTGCCGGTGCCGGCCGACGAGCCCGAGGCGGGCCGGGCGCGGGCCGGCAGCGAGCCCGTCTGAAGTGTCCGTCTGACATGTCCGTCCGGGGACCGTACACGAGAACGGCCGGGAGACCGCGCGCAGGCCGCCCCGCAAGCCGCCGGACCGGGAGAGGCCACGGCGGACCGACCGAGTGCCGAAGGAGACACCACCCTCATGCCTGACTTCGTCGGAGCAGTCGACCAGGGAACGACGAGCACCCGATTCATGATCTTCGACCACGGCGGCAACGAGATCGCCCGTCACCAGCTCGAACACGAGCAGATCCTGCCCCGGGCCGGCTGGGTCGAGCACGACCCCGTGGAGATCTGGGAACGCACCCGCTCGGTGGTCCAGACGGCCCTCAACAGGGCGAACCTGTCCGCGTCCGACCTGGCCGCCCTCGGGATCACCAACCAGCGCGAGACCGCGGTGGTGTGGAACCGCCGCACCGGCAGGCCGTACCACAACGCGATCGTCTGGCAGGACACCCGCACCGACCGCATCGCCTCGGCCCTGGACCGCGACGGCCGCGGTGACGTCATCCGCCGTAAGGCGGGCCTGCCGCCGGCCACCTACTTCTCCGGCGGGAAGATCCAGTGGATCCTGGAGAACGTCGACGGGGTCCGGCAGGCCGCCGAGGACGGCGAGGCGATCTTCGGCAACACCGACACCTGGCTGCTGTGGCATCTCACCGGCGGCGTCGACGGTGGGGTCCACGTCACCGACCCCACCAACGCCAGCCGCACCATGCTGATGGACCTCGAGACGCTGGAGTGGGACGACGAGCTGCTGTCGTTCTTCGGCATCCCCCGCGCCATGCTGCCGAAGATCCTCCCCTCCTCGCATCCGGGCCTGTACGGCACGACCCGGCCCGACGGCCCGTTCGGCGGGGAGGTCCCGCTCTCCGGTGACCTGGGCGACCAGCAGGCCGCGACGGTCGGGCAGGTCTGCTTCGCCCCGGGTGAGGCCAAGAACACCTACGGCACCGGCAACTTCCTGCTGCTCAACACCGGCCACGAACCGGTCCGCTCCCAGAACGGCCTGCTGACCACCGTCTGCTACCGGTTCGGCGACGAGCCGCCGGTGTACGCGCTGGAGGGGTCGATCGCGGTGACCGGCTCGGCGGTGCAGTGGCTGCGCGACCAGCTCGGCATCATCTCCGGGGCCGCGCAGAGCGAGGCGCTGGCCCGCCAGGTCGAGGACAACGGCGGGGTGTACTTCGTGCCGGCGTTCTCCGGCCTGTTCGCCCCCTACTGGCGCTCCGACGCCCGGGGCGCGATCGTGGGCCTGTCGCGCTACAACACCAACGCCCACCTGGCCCGCGCCACCCTGGAGGCGATCTGCTACCAGAGCCGCGACGTGGTCGAGGCGATGCGGCAGGACTCCGGCGTCGCCCTGGACGTGCTGCGGGTCGACGGCGGCGTCACCGCCAACGACCTGTGCATGCAGATCCAGGCCGACGTGCTGGGCGTGCCCGTCTCCAAGCCGGTCGTCGCCGAGACCACCGCCCTGGGCGCCGCCTACGCCGCCGGGCTCGCCGTCGGCTTCTGGAAGTCCACCGAGGAGCTGAAGCAGAACTGGAACGAGGACCGGCGCTGGGAGCCGCGGTGGTCCGACGAGCAGCGGGCCGAGGGCTACACCGGCTGGAAGAAGGCGGTGAACCGCACCCTCGACTGGGTGGACGTGTCGTAGCCGCCGAGGCGCCCACCCGCTCGCCGCCTCAGGACGTCCGGGACGTTCGAGACGCCTGGGATGCCCCGGGCGTCCCGGACGTCCCGGGCGCCCGTTCGGCCGGGTGGATCCGGGCGGCCCGGAACCGTACCGGCAGCCGGTCTAGGCAGATGTGCCGGCCGTTCTCGTAGTAGCGGCGGGTCTCGCCCGCGAGCTCGTAGTCCGGGTGCCGGGCGAGCTCGCGCAGGACGGCGAGGAACTCCACGCGGGCCAGGTGGGCGCCGACGCAGAAGTGGATGCCGTGCCCGAAGGTCAGGTGCCGGTTCGGCGTCCGGTCCAGCCGGAACTCCTCCGGCTCGGGGAAGGCCCGCGGGTCGCGGTTGGCCGCGCCGGTCAGCAGGACGACCCGCGACCCGCGCGGGATGACGACCCCGCCGGCCTCGACGTCCCTCGTGGTCAGCCGGGTGCCGTGGTCGACCGGCGTCCACAGCCGCAGCGCCTCCTCCACCGCCGCGGGCATCAGGTACGGCTCGGCGCGCAGCCGGTCCTGCAGATCGGGGCGCTCCGCCAGGTGCCGCAGCAGGTGCGCCAGGGTGTTCATGGAGGTCTCGTGGCCGGCGATGGCGTAGGCGACCAGCATGACGTGCAGCTCGGCGTCGGTGACCGGGCGGCCGTCGATCTCCTCGTGGACCAGGACGGACAGGTGGTCGCCGCCGGACCGGGCGCGGGCCCGGCGGATCTCCGACTGGAACAGCTCGGCGAACGCCGGCCAGAAGCCGCCCGCGTCGCCGTCCCTCGGCATCCGCGCCCAGGTGTTGCTGGTCAGGTCGCGGATGCGGTCGCGGGCGTCCGCCGAGAAGCCGACGGCGAGCGACACCACCGCCAGCGGCAGCGGCACGGCCAGATCACGCACCAGGTCTCCGCCGCCCCGCTCGACGACGGGCCGTACGGCGCGGGCGACCAGGTCCGCGATCTCCGGCGCCAGCCGCCGGGCCTCGGGCAGCAGCAGCGGCGGCTTCATCAGGGCGCGGAAACGGGTGTGCTCGGGCGGGTCGTACTCCAGGGGCGCGAACGGCGGGGTGCCCTCGGCGCGCGGGAAGAAGACCCCGGAGGCCGAGCTGAACGTCTCGTGGTCCCGGAGCGCGGCGCGGACGTCGTCGTAGCGGGACAGGATCCACATCCCGCCGTGGGCGCGGGAGTAGGCGACCGGCGTCGTCTCCCGGATCTCCCGGTGGACCAGGAGCGCCAGGTCGGGCGTGAGTTCGGGGTCGTGGTGGTCGAAGTCGGCGGCCAGCCGCTCGACGGTCCGCCGCGGGCCCTCCACCGTCCCGCCGTTCGCCGGAGCCCCGTTCGCCGCGTCCCCGACAGTCGTCCCGCCGCCGGCCGGAGCCCCGTTCGCCGCGTCCCCGACAGTCGTCCCGCCGCCGGCCGGAGCTCCGGTCACCGTGTTCCCGCCGGTCGGGCCGCCGCTCTCCGCGGCTCCGTTCACCGGGCCGTCTCCCGCGCCCCGGACGCCGCGCGCGCCCGTCATGACCGCCCCCAGGGCTCCGCCCGCAGGTCCAGGTGACCGAGGGGGTGGACGTCGCCGGGGGAGCAGGTCTCGTCGACGATCCACTTGACCATGCGGCGGACCGGCTCCATGGCGTCCTGGGGCACGTCCGGCCGGAACCGGGTGGCGTAGCCGAGCGAGACCAGGCGCTGCACGCCGTACAGCGGGAGGAGGTCGCGCAGCCGCCGCTTGAGCGACTCGGGGTAGACGCCGACCGTCTGGGTGTAGGCGTTCATGGCCTTCAGCGCGTCCCGCGGCGAGGCCACCGGCACGACGTTGGCCACCCGGCCCGACAGCGCGGTGTGGAAGTCGACCGGCTCGGCCACCCGGGAGACGACCACCGCCCCCTCGTCGTCGCGGCCGCCGATGACGCGGTACCAGTCGGGGCTGGTCCGCAGCGCCCGCAGCGACGCCCGCAGCTCCGGGTCGAACCACCGCGCCGGGGTGCTCACCGCGGCGGGCAGCCGCAGGATCTCCCGGTGGAGCAGCTCTCCCCAGCGCTCGGCGCGTTCCAGGCCCGCGGCGTCGAGGCCGGTGACGACGTGGACGACGCGGGCGTTGAAGCAGCCGAGCTGGTTCAGCGCGCCGACGTCCACGGCGGCCAGCCGGGCGGTCTCGGCCATGCTCGCCTCGTCGGCGAACGCCTCCGCGCCGACGATCGTGGCGCTGAGCTTCGGATCGAGGGTGACCAGCTCCACGCCGGGCTGGATGTAGCGGGTGACGTGCCGGACGGACGCGAGCCCGCCCCACGCCACGATCTTGTCGATGTTGCCCGGCTGGTAGAGGCGGTCCTCGACGGCGGTGCTGCCGCCCTTCCAGTAGGCGACGGCCAGGTGCCGGGTGAGCGGGTGGCCGGGCGCCGTCTCCGCCATCGTCCGGGCGATGGCCACCGCGGTGAGCGGGTCGTTCGCCGGGGTCTTGATCACGGCGTCGCCGCGCACGAGGGCGTTCCTGATGATCGTGACGGCCGCGATGATCGGGCTGTTGCCCGCGATGACGTGCACCGCGCGGGCCCCGACGGCCCGCACCGCCGCGGTCCCGCCGCCGGGTGAGGCCACCTCCTGCCAGCCGTCCAGGAACCGGGAGCCGACCGTGCCCTCGGCGACGGCCCGGACGGCCTCGGGTGTGAACAGCGACGGGAGCTGCTCGTAGCAGGCGAGGAGGACCGGCGGCGTCATGTCGGACCACGCCGCCGAGTGCTCCAGGGCCTCCCGCAGGAAACCGTTCACCGAAAGGCGGAGCCGCGGCCCCAGCTCGGCGAGGTAGTCGACGACGTCGGAGGTGGTGACCCCGGCCAGGTCGCGCATGCGCAGCGGGTCGGTCAGCGGCAGCCGGTCCAGCAGGGCCACCGGGTCGGGCGCGCGGAACGCGCACGCCTCACCGGTCCCGCCGAAGCCGACCGGGTCGTCCCAGACCGTCTCGCCCCGGACGAACGCCGGGATCGTCGGCGCGCCCATCAGAGCAGCGCCCCGTTGAGGAAGTCCAGCGCGTCGTTGAGAGCCTCCGGGGTCGCCGCGCAGGTGATCTTGTCGTCCCCCCGCCGGTCGCTGTAGCGGCCGATGTCCATGGACAGGTGGGGGGTGGTGCGCCCGCAGCCGCACGGCGACCAGTCGACGGTGACCTCGTCGCCGGAGACGAAACCGCCCCAGCAGACGTCGGCCAGCAGGTCGAAGAACGCGGCCCGGCCGGTCCGCGTCCCCTCGCGGGGCAGTGGGGCACCGGTGTCCGGATCCAGGACGTACAGGATCACCCACGGCTCGATGTGGTAGCGGCCGCGCGGGCAGATCAGGTTGAGCGCGATGACCTCCGCCATCGCGTAGCAGTACCGCAGGGCCGGCACCCCGGCGAACCGCTCGACGTCCCCCGCCCAGTCCGCGGGCAGGGCCGTGCCCTTCGCTCCGCCGCCGGGGAAGATCACCGAGTCCGGCGCGAAGACGCCCTCGACGCCGCGGGCGAGGCCCGCCGCGGCCATCTCGTGGTACGTGGCCCAGAGGCCGAGCGAGACGACCCGCCGGCCCGCGAGACGCCCGGCCAGCTCCTCGACGTACCGGCCCATCCCGGCCGCGGCGGCCCGCTGCGCCTCCTCGAACTCCGCGCGGCGCTCCCGGAGCGCCGCCGGGATCTCCACGCGTCCCGCCTCGCCCCGGGCGGCCGCGGCCCGCAGCCGGGCGGCGAGGAACATCACGTCGGCGCTGAGCGGCCCCGGGTGGGCGCTGTGGAACCGGTCCGGCGACCCCGCGATCCGCTCCGCCATGGCGGCGGCGTGCCGGTCGATGCCGCTGCGGCCGGTGCGGAACCCGGGCCAGACGACGTCGAGGCGCTCCTCGCGCCGCTCCGGGCCGGGGAGGACCTCCAGCCGCACGATGTCGTAGAGCCCGGTGTACTGCTCGCGCGTGTGCGGGATGAACGACATCGTGCCCGAGGTGCCGGAGGAGTGGGCCAGGCGCAGCTCGGTCCGGTCGTCCAGCAGGCCGAGCCATCCGTCGATGGAGTCGCACCCGGAGACGTCGAGGCCGGACAGGTCGACGGTGACGAGCCGCGACAGCCAGGTCGTCAGCCGGTCGAACCTGCCCTCCAGCAGCAGCGACGCCGGGTACGACTTGTAGATCGTGTGCGGGAACAGCAGCGGGGCCGCGTCGTCGAGCCGGGTGATCCCGTCGATGCCCTGCTCGTCGGCCATCGCGCGGAGCACCGGCAGCCGGTCGCGCAGCTCGGCGAAGCGCAGCCGCAGCGCCGCGAGCTGGAGGGCGGCGAGGTCGTGCGGGGGCAGGGCGTGCATGGCGTGGCGTGAACCGCCGAAGAACTCCATCGGGTCGTCCGCGAAGAGGCGGACGTCGAGGCCGGTGATCATGATGTGCTCCTAGAACCTGTCTCAGGGGAGGGAAGAGCCGGCCGCGCGCAGTTCGGCCAGGTAGTCGGCGATGTCGGAGATCGCGGGCCGGTTCCACAGCAGCGTGGCCGGCAGGGTGAGCCCCAGACGCTCCTGGAGCCTGGACCGCAGCAGCGTCGCCAGGAGGGAGTCGACGCCCATCTCGGCGAGCGGCCGGTGCGGGTCCAGCGCGCCGGGCTCGGCGCGCAGGGTCTCGGCGGCGGCCCGTCCCGTCTCCGCCAGCAGGAACGCGTGCAGCTCGGGGCCGTCGAGGTCCCTCCAGGAGACCCCGGCACCCTCTCCGGTCCCGCTTCCGGCCCCGTCCCCGTCCCCGTCTCCGTCTCCGGTGCCGGTGCCGGTGCGGGCGCCGGTGCCGTTCGCCGCCTCGCCGGCGGGGCCGGTGGCGCCGGACGCGGTGGCGTCGGGGATCGCCGCCAGGACGCGGGGACGCCCGGCGCGCGCCCCGCCGGGCAGGACGCGCAGCACCGCAAGGTTCCCCGCCGCGCGTGGGTCCGCGCGGTCCCACGCCCGCAGCGCCTCCTCGGCCGTGATGCCCGCGGTCCCCCGGACGCGTAGCTCGGCGTCGGTGACCGCGGACGACAGGGACATGCCGAGCCCGTGCCAGCTCGTCCACGCCACCGAGACGGTGTCGCGGTCCCCCCGGCACCGCCGGTGCCGTGCGAGGCCGTCGAGGAAGGCGTTCGCCGCCGCGTACGCGCCCTGCCCCGGCAACCGCAGCAACTGCCCGGCGGAGGAGAACAGCACCAGGAAGTCCAGGTCGCCGGGCGGGTAGAGATCGTGCAGGGTCAGCGCCCCGGCGACCTTCGGCCGCATCGCCGCCCGGATCGCCGGGCCGTCGAGGTCGCGCAGCAACCGGTCGTCGACGACCCCGGCGGCGTGCACGACCCCCCGTACGGCAGGCATGCCGAGGGCGTCGGGCGCGAGGAGGTCGGACATCCGGTCGTGGTCGGCGACGTCGGCGGCGATCGTCCGGACCGTCACCCCCGTCGCCTCCAGCGAGCGGACCACCGCGACGGCGGGATGGCCGTCGCCGTTCCACCGCGCGCGCGGAGGCAGGGGGGTGCGGCCGATGAGGACCAGCCGCCGGGCGCCCCGCTCGGCCAGCCGGCGGGCCACCCGCAGCCCGAGCGCCCCCGTCCCGCCGGTGACGACGTAGGTGGCGTCCGCCCGGCACCGGACGCCGGAGGCCGCGCCGGACGGAGCAGCGGGGACGAGCCGCGTGGTGGAGGCCGCGCCGCGGTCGACGCCGATGACGTCCTCGTCCCACCGGCCGCCCAGTAGCCGTGCGAGGGCCGCGACGTCGTCCCTTCCGGGGCGCGGGGGCAGGTCGGCGAGGCCGCCCCACAGATCGGGGTGCTCGCCCGCGACCACCCTGCCCAGGCCCCACAGGGACGTCTGCGCCAGCGCCGCCTCGTCCCGCGCCTCGCGCGCGCCACGGGTGACGCACCACAGGCGCGGGCCGCCGACGGGCACCGTCGCGGCCAGCAGCCGCGCCGTCCCGGTGAGGAGGATCGCATGACGCGCCGCCGCCTCCGCCGGATCGAGGCCGTCCGGCCACGCGGACCGACGGACGCCGTCCGGTGACGCGAACGGATCGGCGCCGTCCGGCGGCGCGGACCGACCGGCGCCGTCCGGCCACGCGGACGGATCGGGATCGCCCGGCGGCGCGGACCGGCCGGGACGGTACGGCGACGGGACCGCGTCCAGGTCGTACGGCGCCGCGGACGGCGACAGGGGCGGCGCGAGGAGCACCGCGTCGGCGGCGGAGAGCCGTCCGGCGCGCCGTACGAGGTCGTCCGGGCCGGCGGCGACCTCCAGGGACGATCCGGCGCCGGACAGGAAGGCGTCCAGCGCCTCGCGGAGGGCGGGGTCGGCGCCGGCCAGGAGCACGGTGCGCGGAAGACCCCGGTCGGTGACCTCAAGGGGGTGCCAGGCCACCTCATGGACGAGGCCCGCCGTGCCGCTCGTGCCGCCGGTGCCGCCGGTGCCGTCCGTGCCGTCTGTGCCGTTCGTGTCCTTCGCGTCCTCCGTGTCACGGTGGGAACCATCGCCGTGGGAACCGGGGTACGGGCCGGCGTCCGGCTCGCCGAACCGCAGCCCGAGCAGCCGGGCGACGGGGACGCCCCGCCCGTCGAGGATCTCGACGTCCACGACGGCGCCGGATCCGGTGCCCGTGCCGCCGACGGCCGCGACACCGGTGTCGGTGTCGGTGTCGGGCGTGATGCCGTTGCCGGACCCGGTGCCCGTATCGGCGGCGGGTGTGACGCCGCTGCCGGACGGCTGCCCATCGGGTGTGCGGCCGGTGCCGGTCGGCCGTACCTCGATCACCGCGCGGGACGGCGGCTCGCCGGTCAGAGCCGCGTGGTCCACGTGGGCGGGCATCCGCAGGCGCACCGGGCCTGGAAGGGCCACCGAGGCGACGGAGAACGCGGCGTCCAGGACACCGGCCCAGGCGGGGGAGTCCGGGGTCTCTCCGGGAGCGGCGGTGACCGCGTCGGTGCGCGCGCCGTCGGTGACCGCCGCGACGCGGGTGTCCCCGGCCCGTCCCGGTTTCTCGGATACACCCGGCTTCTCGGAAATATCCGGCTTTCCGGGTGTGTCCGGCTTCTCAGGGGTGCCCGGCTTCTCGGGGACGACGGTGACCGTCGCGACGAGCGTGCCGCCGGCCCGGCGCAGTTCCTCGATCCGCCAGGGGAAGCCCATCGACGCCACCCCGACCGAGGCGAGCCGGTCGACCACGAGACCCGGGTTGAGTGTCTTCCCGCCGAGTGTCTTCCCACCGGGCGCTTTCCCACCGGGCGTCTTCCCACCGCATGCCTTCCGGCGGACGGGCGGGGACGACGGCCCGAGGGCCTCGCCGCCCGGCGGGACGACGGCCGCCGTCGTGTGGGTGAGCCACTCGTCGGCCGTCTCCCCGCGTCCGCCCGGCCCGTCCGATCCTTGACGGGACCCGTCCGCGCCCCGGCCGGTCCCGTTTGCGCCGGTGGACGGCGGCGGTCCGGCGGGGACGTCGCGGAGCAGCCGGGAGGACAACCTCAACGTCCCGTCCTGGCAGACCACCTGGACCTCCCGGGGAACGGCGGGGGACAGGGGCACCCGTAACGACACCCCGGCCAGGTCCGGCGTCCCCCCGAACACCTCCCCGGCCGCCGCGAACAGCGTGTTGAGCAGCACGGCCGCCGGCACCACCTCGGTCCCCCGCACGGGGTGCTCCCCGGGATAGGGACGGTTGCCGTACCGGAGCCGGGTGCGCCACAGGTACGCCGGGGAGGCGCCGTGCACCGTCTCCCGGCCGCCCAGCAGCGTGTGGCGGTCCGGGTCGTGGCCCGGTCCGCCGGCCGTCGCGGGCGGAGGGACCGCCCAGTGCGTCCGGTGCCGCCAGGCGTATCGCGGCAGATCCACCAGGTCGTCACCCGGGCAGAGGACCGGCCAGTCGACGGGCACACCGTCGCAATGCAGGTCGGCCAGGCCGCCGAGGAGGGCGCGCCGTCCGGGCCGGCCACGCCGCAGGCTGTGCGTGACGAGGGCGTCCGTCGCCCCGGCCGCGGCGAGGACCTCACCGATCGAGTGACTCACGACCGGGTGCGCCGAGACCTCCAGGAAGGTCCGGTGGCCGTCCTCCACGGCGGCGCCCACCGCCGCGGCGAAACGGACGGGGTCGCGGAGGTTGCGCGCCCAGTACGCCGCGTCGCGCTCGGCCGGGTCCCTCGGGTCGGCCAGAGCGGTCGTGTAGAGGGGGACCGGGGCGGGGCCCGCCGGAAGGTCCTTGACCGCGGCGGCGAGGTCGGCGACCAGGGGGTCCATGTGGCGGCTGTGGAAGGCCACGTCGGAGGCGACCTCGCGGACGGCGATCCCCCGGGCGCGCCAGCGGCGGGCCGCCCGCTCCACCGCCTCCCGGTCACCGGCGACGACGGTGGAGTACGGCGAGGCCCACACCGCCGGGCACAGCTCCCCGTCCCCGTTCCTGCCCCGGCTCCCGTCGCCGGTGAGCAGGACGGCCGTCTCCTCGCAGGACAGGCCGACCATCACCATCGCCCCGGCTCCCGCGACCCGGCGCAGCAGCCGGGAACGGCGGCAGGCCAGGCGCGCGCCGTCGGACTCGGTCAGCACCCCGGCGGCCACCGCGGCCGCGATCTCGCCGACGGAGTGCCCGATGACGGCGCCGGGCCGCACGCCGTACGAACGCCAGACGGCGGCCAGTCCGGTCTGCAGCGCGTAGGTCAGCGCCTGGATCCGGTCCGTCCCGCCCAGGTCGGCGGTGCGCAGCGCGTCGGCGGGGGAGAAACCGAGCTCCTCGCGGTACACCGGCTCCAGGCGGTCCAGCGTGGCGGCGAAGGCCGGCTCGTCGGCGAGCAGGTCCGCGCCCATGCCCGCCCACTGCGCCCCGTGCCCGGAGAACACCCACACCGGGTCGCGCCGCACCTGCCGGACGTTCGCGCGCGGGCCGGGTCGTGCGGGTTCCAGGGCGGGCCGTACGGGTTCGGGCGGGGTGCGGCCGGCCACGGGGCCGGGTCGCGCGGGTCCGGGCGGGGTGCGGCCGGCCAGGGCGGCCGGGTCACCCGACGCCAGGGAACGCAGCCGCTCGACCAGCTCGGCCCGCCCGGACGCGACGACGACGGCGCGGCGGGCCAGGTGGGTGCGGCGGCGGGCGAGGGTGGAGGCCACCGCGGCGAGCGGCGGGTCCTCGTGTTCCGACAGCCAGGCGGCCAGCCGGGCGGCGTTGGCCCGCAGGGCCTCGCCGGTGGCGCCGGACAGCGGGTACGGCCGGACCATCCCGTCGCCCGCGTCGCCCGCGTCGCCCGTGACGTCCGGGGAACCGGCGGAGGCCGGGAGGTCCCTGAGACGTGGTGGCGCGGCCGGGAGATCCGGGGCGGGGGCCGACGTTGAGCCCGAGAGGTCCCCGAGGCGGGGTGGCGCGGCCGGGGGACTTGGGGTGGGGACCGACGTGGCGGGGGCCGACGTGGAAACAGGGCCGGATCGGCCGGGTGCGGAACCCGGGACGGGCGGGGCCTCCTGGAGGACGAGGTGGGCGATCGTGCCGCCGTACCCGAAGCCGGAGACCCCGGCCCGCCGGGGACGCCCGGCGTCCGGCCACCGGGTCGCCTCGGTGACCAGCCGCAGGCCGGAGCTCTCCCAGGGGATCGCCGGGGTGGGCCCGGCGGTGGTCGGCGTCGGCGGGATGAGCCCGTGTCCCAGGCACAGCACGGCCTTGATCAGCCCCGCCACGCCCGCCGCCGCCTCCAGATGGCCGATGTTGGGCTTGAGCGAGCCGATGAGGCAGGGGCGGCCGGCGGGACGCCCGGCGCCCAGCACCGACGCCAGGGCGCCGGCCTCCACCGGGTCGCCCACGCGGGTCCCGGTGCCGTGGGCCTCGACGTAGCCGACGTCGGCCGGTTCGACGCCCGCCGTCCTGTATGCCCTGCGCAGCAGGTGCTCCTGGGCCTCGCGGCTGGGGGCCATGATGCCCGGGGTCCTGCCCTCCTGCAGCACCGCGCTCCCGATGATCAGCGCGAGCACCCGGTCGCGGTCGGCGACGGCGTCGCGCAGGAGCTTGAGGACGACGACGCCGCAGCCCTCGCCGCGCCCGTAACCCGTGGCCGCGGCGTCGAAGGCCCGCGACCGCCCGTCCGGGGAGATGGCGCCGGCGGCGTCGAGCACCACGCTCAGCTCGGGGCCGGCCATCAGCATCACGCCGCCGGCCAGCGCCAGCGGGATCTCGCCGAGCCGCAGGCTCTGGCACGCCTGGTGGATCGCCACCAGCGAGGCCGAGCAGGCGGTGTCCACGGCCACACTGGGACCGCGCAGGTCGAGGGCGTGGGAGACGCGGTTGGCCACCCCGCAGGGGGAGGCGCCGATGCCGGTCCACGCCTCGATCCGGGGCAGGTCGGAAAGCAGCCGCCGGCCGTAGTCGTCGGCGCTGACGCCGGTGAAGACGCCCGTGTCGGAGCCGGCGAGGGAGTGCGGCGGGATGCCGGCGTGCTCCAGGGCCTCCCAGGCGACCTCCAGCGTCATCCGCTGCTGCGGGTCCATCAGCCGGGCCTCGCGCGGGGATATCCCGAAGAACTCCGCGTCGAACCCCGCGATGTCGGGAATGAAGGAGCCACGGGCGGTGGTCGTCCTCAGCACAGCGGAATTTTCCGGACTTATGTTGAAATAAGGGGACCATCGGCCGTCCGGAACCGTTCCCGACGCGTCACCGCGTTCGATGAGAAAACGCCACAGCGAGTCGGGGGAGTCTATGCCGGATGCGAAACGGCACCCCATCCCGATGACCGCGATCGGCTCACATCGGCTTTCCGCCGGATCCAGCGAGGGGACCGCCGGGTCCACCCGGCGGGGAAATTGCTTCCTTGATGTGATTTCTGTGTTCGAAACGGGCAGGGCTTGTCCGTCGCCTACCTCGTCAGAGGGAAGCGAGAAGCCGCTTTCTTCAGGAAGCGGAGGAGTCACCGGGTTCTCCAAGCTCGCGTTCGCTCGTGGGCGGAGATCCGACGGAAACGCGGGAGCGGTCCCCGGCGCGGGCGCGCCGCGCCGGGGACCCGTCCCGGTCCGGTCAGAGCTTCACGCGCGGGCCGTTCTAGGCCTCGTCGCCCCAGATGTCACCGAAGAGCCAGTTGCCGGCGGCCTGGGGGTCGGGGCTGGTGTAGTACTCCTGCCACGCGGCCAGCAGCTCCTCCACCGAGAGCGTGCCGCTCTTGTTCGTGTCGAGCTTGTCGAAGGCGATCCTGCTGTTGGCCGGCGACGTGCCGAAGGCTCGCTGGAAGGCCGCGAACTCGTTGGGGCCGACCGTCCCGTCGTCGTCCCGGTCGCAGATGCTCCACAGGGCCTCGGCCAGGGGGCGGAACCCCTCGTCGAACGCCTTGGAGTCACCGGCGAACGCGCCGATCATCCCGGTGCGCCACTCCAGGGGAGTGACCTTGCCGTCCTGGTTGGTGTCCATGCGGGCGGAGACGTGCTTCCAGAAGTTCTCGAAGGCGTCCAGCAGCGCCTGCGCCTTGGGGGAATTGAAGGGCTCGCCCAGGTAGGCGATGATGCGCGCCGCCAGGGCCAGGGCGTCGGCCGGCTCCAGGATGCCGTCGCCGTTCTGGTCGCCGTGCCCGAAGCAGACGTCGATCTTGCGGTTGAGGAGCTGGTTGCCGTTCAGTTCCATCGGTTTCTCCTTCTTTTCTGGGCACCCCCTGCCCCAGGTGATTGCTCTGACATTCTTGTGTGATCCGGATGTCATTTCTTCATCCGTGCAGGGGGGGAATTCTGGCCGTGCGGCCAGAGAAGAGAAACTCGGGGGAGTATTGCGGAAGGGCGATTGATCTGATGCTCGGAGGCATTCTCGATTACTTTTCCGGCCTATTTCTTATATAGCATTTAAGGTGTTTAGAGTAAATGGGTCAAATAAGGTATATGTCGCCCGGCGGTTCGCCCGCGCCGTGGCGCGCCGTCCATGCGGTGCCGTCCATGCGGTGCTGTCCGCGTCGTGTCGTCCGCGTTGCGCTGTCCGCGTTGCGCTGTCCGCGTTGCGCTGTCCGCGTCGTGTCGTCCGCGTCGCGTCGGAAGGCCGGAAGGCCGGAAGGAGAACCGGGCCGGTTCACCGGGGCCGCGTCCACCGGGCCGGGCCCTCGAAGCCACGCCGGACATCGCGTCGCCGTCATATCCGTAAAAACCCGCTATGACCGGCGAACACGGTCGCAGCGGGTGAAGCCCGCCCCGGCGGGAGAGCTGTTCCTTCTCGCCGGGGGTTTTACCATTCGTACGTTCGCCGGTCGACGGAAAGGTGCCGGAGGCAGATGTCGGATGTCCATCCCCCGGAGCCGGGCGATCCCACGGTGCTCGGCCCCTACCGCGTCATAGGCAGGATCGGCGAAGGCGGGCAGGGCGCCGTCTACCTCGCGGAGCCCGCGGAGCCCCCGGGGACGGGCTCCGGCCTCCGCGTGGCGGTCAAGCTCTACCACGCCCGGGTGGGTGGGGAACCCTCCATGCACGACGATCTCGTACGCGAGGCGGAGCTCGCCAAGCGGGTCGCCCGGTTCTGCACGGCGCAGGTCCTGGACTTCGGCCTGTACGGCATGCGCCCCTACCTCGTCAGCGAGTACGTCCCGGGCCCGTCGCTGCAGCACGTGGTCGTCACCGAGGGACCGCGCTCGGGCAGCGCCCTCGAACGCCTCGCAGTCGGCACGGCCACCGCGCTGGTCGCCCTGCACGACGCGGGCGTCGTCCACCGGGACTTCAAACCGCAGAACGTTCTCCTCGGCCCGGACGGCCCGCGGGTCATCGACTTCGGCATCGCCCGTTCCCTCGCCGCGACCGGCACGATGACCAGCGGGATCGTGGGAACACCCGCCTACATGGCGCCCGAGCAACTCGACGCGAGCGAGCCGGGCCTGCCCCTGGACGTGTTCGCCTGGGCCTCCACCATGGCCTTCGCCGCCACCGGCCGCCCGCCGTTCGGCAACGACTCCATCCCCGCGATCATCAACCGGATCCTGAACGAGGAGCCCGTCCTGGACGGGATCGAGCAGCCCCTGCTCGATCTCCTCCGCGAATGCCTCGCCAAGGATCCGGCGCGGCGGCCGACGGCCCAGCAGATCCTCGCCCGCCTCGTGCGCGGAGGACACGGAGAACCGGTAGGGCAGGGAGGGCACCGGGGACCTGGAGGGCACGGGACGACCTCCGGCGGCCTCCCTCTCCAGGGCGGGCCGGTTCCGGCGGGCCCGCCGTACGGCGCGACCGCGTCCGGCGGGACGGCGAGCACGGCGGGCACAGCGGGCACGGCGGGCACACGACCTCCGGCCGCGCGGGGAGGACGGCGCGCGCCGCGCGTGGCCGTCGCCGTCGCGGCGGTGGCCGCGGTGGCGGCGGCCGGGGCCGCGGGCGTCGTGCTGCTGCCCCACGGAGACTCCGCCGGGGCGGGTTCCGGCGCGGTCCGGACCTCACGGGCCGCGGCCGCGGAGGTCACGCCGGAGGCGCCCGCCGACCTCGGTACGGGTTCTCCCGCCGAGGAGTTCCACAGCACGGCGACTTCCGCGACCGCCGCCCCGGAGAGGTCCCCGCGGACCTCACCGCCCCCGCCGACGCGTGCCCCCCGGCCCCGGGTGAGCGATCACCCCACGGCCACCCGCGCACCGGGCGACCGGGACCGGCCGAGGCCGCCCGAGACCACCGTCCCGCCCTCCCCGCCGGAATCGGAGTCGCCGAAGTCGCCGAAGCCGTCGCTGTCCCGGCCGCCCGAGCGCCGTTACGCCGAACTCGGCCCCGGTCACTTCACGCAGTACTGCGTCAAGCTGGGCTGGGAATGGGTGGAGTACCGGGAGACCCCCCGCCCGGGCGCCTACTGCGTCAAAAGGAAGGGCGGGACCATGTACCTGACCGGCGACCGGCTCGATGAGGGCTGCCGATGGCGATACCGGAAACCGGACGCGTTCCACCGGTTCAAGAACAAGTCCAACTACTGCTACATACTCCAGGCTCCCGGGTGACCTGACGGCGATCTGATGGCGACCTGACGGGAGGACCGGCCGTGTGCGTTGCGCTGCTGCGCGGCCCCCGGGCCGTCGTCCGGGCGATCCGACTGGCCGCGGAGCGGACGCCGCCGCACCGCGACCGCCACCTCGACCTGCTGCGCGCCGTCGCGATCCTCGCGGTGGTTCTCGGCCACTGGCTGGCCGTCGTGGTGACCTACCACGGCGGGTTCGGCGGCGACACCGTCCTGGCGGCCGTCCCCTGGACCCGCCCGCTGACCTGGGCGTTCCAGGTCATGCCGGTGTTCTTCCTGGTGGGCGGCTTCGTGAACGCCGCCTCCCTCGACTCCTACCGGCGGCGGGGCGGCACCGCCACGGGCTGGTTCCTCGGCCGTACCGACCGGCTGATCCGCCCCACCACGGTGTTCCTCCTCACGCTGAGCGCCGTGGCGCTCCTCGCCGTCCTCCTCGGGGCCGGAGAGGGGACGGTCGCCACGGGCGTGTGGCTCGCCGTCATGCCGCTGTGGTTCCTCGTCGCCTACCTCATGGTGGTCCTCCTGACGCCGGTGATGCTCGCGCTGCACCGCCGGGCGGGGCTCGCCGTGCCGATCGTGCTCGCCGCGCTGGTCGGGCTGGGCGACGCCGTCCGCCTCCGGTCCGGCCCGCCGCTGCTCGGCCAGGCCGGCTTCGTCTTCGCCTGGCTGGCGATCCACCAGCTCGGCATCGCCTGGCGGGAGGGGGCGCTGCCGGCCCGCCGTACGGTGGCCCTGCCGATGGCGGCCGGGGGGCTCGCGGTCCTGGTGCTGCTCACCACGGTGGGGCCGTACCCGGTCAGCATGGTGGCGGTCCCCGGCGAGCGGCTGCAGAACACCTCTCCGCCGACCCTGGCCCTGCTGGCCCTGGCGACCGCGCAGACCGGGCTCGCCCTGCTCCTGCACGGTCCCGCCGACCGCCGGCTCCGGCGCGCCCGCCCGTGGGCGGTCGTGGTGGGGGTCAACTCCGTGATCATGACCGTCTTCCTCTGGCACCTGACCGCCGTCGTGGTCGCGGCCGTCGCGCTCTACCCGACGGGCCTGATGCCGCAGCCGCCCGCCGGTTCGGCGTCGTGGCTGCTGCTCCGCCTGCCCTGGATCGCGTGCCTGCTCGTGGTCCTGGCGGTCCTCGTCGCGGTGTTCGGCCGGGTCGAACGGCGCGCCGGGCCGGTCCCCGGCGCGGACGGGCCCGCGAGCGGGGTCCCGCGCGCCGTCGCGGCGGTCGCCGGCGCGGCGCTGGCGGCCGGGGGACTGCTCGGCGCCGCCGTGACGCTCCCGACCCGCCTGCCGGTCCCGATGCTCCTGGCCTATCTCGCCGGGGCGGGCCTGCTCCGGTTCCTCCGGAGACGCCCGGGGTCGTGACCGGCCACCGGGACGCGGCTCCCGGGACGCGGCCGTCGGGTGCGCCGGATCCGGCGGCCGTGGGGCCTACGCGGTCGCCGCCGCCGTACGGCTCCGCGGGCGGGGCCGGATCCGGCCGGGGCCGCGCTCAGTCCTCGCCCATCACCAGGCCCTCGATCGTGTGCTTCTGGACGATCGGCCGCAGCTCGTCCACCGCGGGGCAGGGCAGATGGTCGCGCACCAGGGCGGGCAGGGCGTCCCGGTAGCCGCGGGTGACCGCCATGTCGTGGCGCTCGGCGTTGCCCGCGCCGGGGGCGTCGACGCCCAGGACGAGCACCGGACGGTCCCCGGCCGAGTGGTTGGCCGTGCCCCGGTGGACGGTCAGCGCCGAGCGGGCCGAGACGTCGCCGCGCCGCGGATGTTTCCGCACCGCGCGTTCCTGGTAGCGGGGGTAGGCGTCGCGGGGCGGGAACATGCCGTGCTCGAACGATTCGCCGTGGTCCCACTGCGTACCCGGGGCGATCTCGAACGGCCCCATATCCGGTTCGGTGTCCACGGCGGTCAGGTTGAACGCCAGCGAGGTGAGCCGCCGGTGCGCCCTGGTCTCCTCGGGCATCGGGAAGTCGCGGTGCCAGGGCTGGCCGACCGCCCCGGGCAGGGGCACGTCGAAGCCCAGCTCGACGATCTCGTACCGTGGGCCGAGCACCGCCTCGCAGACCGCGGTGACCCACGGGTGGGTGACCAGGTCGACGAAGCCGCGCATCTGCTCGGGGTGGATCTCGACGTAGTAGCGGTTGGGGCCGCGTCCCACCGCGCCGCCCGGACGGGCGAGCGCCTCGCGGAACGCCGTGTCGATGTCCTCCCGCATCCGGTCGGCCCACTCGGCGGTGAAGGCGCCCGCGCGGGCGGTGATCCCGTCGCGGTGGAGGTCGCCGAGCGCGGTCGCGACGTCGGCCTCGCTCACCCCGGCGTTCCGCCATCCCTCCGGGACGGCCTCCGGCCGCCGGTCCGCCGCCGATGCCCGATCCCGCGCGGGCACGGGGTTCGTCGTCTCCGCCATGGTCCTCCTCCTCGGCCGGTTCCGGATCATCCTCTCCCGTTGTTTGCAACGTTGCAAGAGTGATTAGCTGGATCAAGGTCGCCCGGTCGCGGCCCGCCGTACCGGAAGTGCGTGGCGGTGGAGCGGCGCCGTGCGGCGACGGGAGCGGCACGGCGGTGGACCGCCGGGACGGCGCCGCGCGGGAGCGGGACCGACCCGTTCCGGACCGGGCCGGACACGGCGGCGCGGGCGCGGCCGGTGAGCAAGAGGGGAGGCGGAGCCGTGGGTGCGAGCCTGAAGGACGTGGCGGCGCGGGCCGGGGTGTCCGTGCGCACGGTGTCGAACGTGGTCAACGACTTCCCGCTGGTCGCCCCGGAGACCCGCCGCCGGGTGCGGCAGGCGCTGGAGGAGCTGCAGTACCGCCCCAACGCGGCGGCGCGTCAGTTGCGCGCCGGCCGGTCGGGACTGATCGGGCTGGTCATCCCCGAGATCGACTCGCCGTACTTCGGCGAGCTGGCGTCCCTGCTGGTCCAGGAGGCCCAGGAGCACTCATGGACGCTGCTCGTGGACCAGACCGACGGCGACCCCGACCGCGAGCGGCGGCTGCTCGACGACATGCAGGGGCAGATCGTCGACGGACTGATCATGAGCCCCTGGAGCCTGTCCCCGGCCGACCTGCGGCGGCGCGCCGACGCCGTGCCGCTGGTCCTGCTCGGCGAGCAGGACGCCGCAGGGCTGATCGACCACGTGAGCGTGGACTCCGTCGCGGCCGCCGCCGACGCCACCCGGCACCTGATCGAACTGGGCCGCCGCCGGATCGCGGCCGTCGGCGTGCAGCCGCACCTGGTCAACGGCACGGCGGAGCAGCGGGTGACCGGCTACCGGCAGGCGCTGGACGCCGCCGGGATCCCCCGCGACCCCGCGTTGGAGGTGCCGGTGACCGCCCTGCACCGCGCCGACGGCGCGCGGGCGATGCGGTGGCTGCTGGAGGAGGGACACGCCCCGGACGCGGTGTTCTGCTTCAGCGACCAGCTCGCGCTGGGCGCGCTGCGGGAGGCGCTGGAGCACGGCCTGGCCGTACCGGGGGATCTCGCGGTCTGCGGGTTCGACGACATCGAGGACGGCCGGTACGCCACCCCGTCCCTCACCACCATCGCCCCCGACAAGCCGGAGATCGCCGGACAGGCCCTGTCCTGCCTGGCCGACCGGCTGCGGCGACCGGCGCGCGGCGCGGCGCCCGAAGAGCCGCGGCCGGCGCGCAGGATCGTGGCGGCCCACCGGCTCGTGGTCCGGGAGAGTACGGCCGGCCGCCGCGCGGCGACCCGTGCCTAGACACGGCGACCCGGGCTTGGACACGGCGGGCCGGGGCCGGGTCATCGAGCCGGGCCCGGTGCGGGGGGCCGGGCCGGGTGTCACCGCGCCGGGCCCAGCCCGGCGGCCAGAGCGGTGAGGGTGGGGCCGAGCGGCGCGTCGAGCGTCAGGAGGGCGTCGCCGTCGCCCCGGGTCGGACCCTGGTTGACGATCGCGACGGGGATGCCGTGCCCGGCGGCGCGCCGTACGAACCGGTAGCCCGACATCACGGTCAGCGAGGACCCGAGGACCAGCAGGAGACCCGCCCGCTCGACCAGTTCGTAGCACTCCTGGACGCGGGGAGCGGGGACGTTCTCCCCGAAGAACACCACGTCGGGCTTGAGGACGCCGCCGCAGTCACGGCAGTCGACGATCCGGAAGGCGTCGATCAGGTCGTCGTCGAGCACGGCGTCGCCGTCGGGGTTGATCACGGCGGTCCGGGTGTGCGCGTACCAGCCGGGGTTGGCCTCTTCCAGGCGTCGTTCGAGCTCGTGGCGGGACGTCCGCCGGCCGCAGGACAGGCAGCGCACGCGGTCGAGGCCGCCGTGCAGCTCGATCACGTCCCGCGCTCCGGCGGAGCGGTGCAGGCCGTCGACGTTCTGGGTGATGATCCCGCCGACCAGCCCGCGCTCCTGCAGACCGGCGACCGCCCGGTGGCCGGCGTTGGGGCGGGCGTCGGCGATGTGCCGCCAGCCCAGGTGGCTGCGCGCCCAGTATCGCCTCCGGGCCGCGGCGCTGCCGACGAACGTCTGGTACGTCATCGGCTCGGCCCGGCGTCTGCGGCCGGTCTCCCCGCGGTAGTCGGGGATGCCGGACTCCGTCGACAGGCCGGCCCCGCTCAGCACCACCACGTCGCCGTCGGCGACGAGGTCGGCGAGCATGTGGAACCGGGGGTTCGCCGCGCCGTCCGGGGCACCGGCCGGCCCGCGGTTACGGTCGCCGTCCGGTGCCTCGCCCGGAGTGCCGGGCAGGGCGCCGGTCGGGACGCCGGGGCCCTCGTCCACCTTCCACGTCACCCCTTCATGGTGCCTCACGCCCGCGGCTGCCCGGACCGCACCCGGTGCCTGTCCGGATCGCCCGGCGGCGCGTCACCCGGCGGCGAAGTACTCGGCCATGACCCTCGTGTGCAGGGGGAACGCCAGCTCCCGGGGGCCGTCGGCGACCAGCCACTCCGTGGTCTCGGCGGTGGGCGTGACCGGGGGAAGCCCGGCCGCGCCGATCCGCGGCCCCAGGGCGAAGACCAGCACGGTGCCGTCCGGGGCGCTGCGCACGTCGAACAGCCGGACATCGGCCGCGTCGACGACGACGCCCGTCTCCTCCCGCAGCTCCCGGACGGCCGCCTGCTGCCACGACTCGCCCAGGTCGATGAAGCCGCCGGGCAGCGCGAGGCTCCCGAGGTGCGGCTCGACGCCGCGGCGGACCACGAGGAGTCCGTCGTCCACCGGCAGCAGCATCACCGCCACCGGCAGCGGGTTGAGGTAGCTCGTGTTCCCGCAGGCCGGGCAGGTCCGCGGCCACGGCTGGCCGGGGGCGTAGGCCGCGCCGCAGAAGGAGCAGTGCGAGTTCCTGGTCGTCGTCACGCGGTGAGGCTACCGGGCCGTCCCGCCGCCGGATCGGGAGCCCGACGCCGTGCGGCCGCGCCCGGACACGGCCGCCGGACCGGGAGCCTGACTCCGTACGACCGCCGCCCGGACACGGGGGAACCCGGAGTCGGCTCAGGTGATCGTCCCGTTGACAGGCGGCCGCCGGATGGTTGTAATGGTCGGCGTGCCACGTGGCGCCGGCCAAAGAGCAATGGGCCGGCCGGCTGCCGGGTGAGCACCTTCCAGAAGGGATACCGCCATGAGGTCACACTCCGCGTCCCGCATCTGACATAACCGTCGCCGCGCGCCGTACCGGGCGTCGCCGCGCGGTACCGGACGTCCCCGTGCGCCGCCTGTCGTGCGCCGGGTTCCTCCGGTCTCCGTGACTCCGGCTGCCCCCGGTCTCCGCCGTACGCCGCGGTCCCGCACGTCGTCTCCGGCCTCCGCAGTACGCCGTCGCCGCGTCCATCGCAGCGCGCGTCGTCCGCGGTGGTTCCGCACGTCATCCGAGGGGTTCCGCGCGTCGTCCGCGGTGGTTCCGCACGTCGTCCGGGTGGTTCCGCGCGTCTCCTGACGCGCGCCCGCGCGTCCTCAGCACCCCAGCAGTACCCCAGCAGTACCCCAGCGTTCCCGATCTTCGCGTTCTCATGAGAGAAAGGCCTCCACGCCGCATGCCCATGTCCTTCAACCAGTCGATCATCGAGGAGTTCCGGGCCAACGGCGGGAAGGTCGGCGGCCCCTTCGAGGGCGGCGACCTCCTCCTGCTGACCACCACCGGCGCGCGGTCCGGCGCCGAGCACACCGTCCCCCTCGGCTACGTCCGCCATGACGACCTGCTGCTGGTCGTCGCGTCCGCCGGCGGCGCGCCCCGCCACCCCGCCTGGTACCACAACCTGCTCGCCCACCCCATGGTGCGGGTGGAGGTCGGCACCGAGACGCAGTGGGCGATCGCCGTCCCCGCCGAGGGCGAGGAACGGGACCGGCTGTTCGAGCACGCCGTGCGGGCGGCCCCCGGCTACGCCGACTACCAGGCCCGCGTCGACCGGTCCCTGCCGGTCGTCATGCTGCGGCGCTCCGGGCCCGACGAGGACCCGCACGACGTCACGGACCTCGCCGCCGTGCTCCTGCGGATCCACGCCTGGCTGCGCTCGCAGCTGCGGCACGTGCGTGCCGAGGCCGACGCCCACTTCGCCGCGCGGGCGGCCCACCGGGGGCAGGGCGAGCCGCCCGCGCCGGGGCTGGGGCTGCAACTGCGGCAGCACTGCCTGGCGTTCTGCCAGTCCCTGGAGGCCCATCACGGCCACGAGGACGCGCACATGCTCCCCATGCTCGCCGCCCGGCACCCCCGTCTGCGCGATGTCGTCGACCGGCTCCGAGAGGAGCACCGTACGGTCGCCCGCATCCAGGCCGAGCTGGTCGTCCTGCTGGACGGCATCGCCGCCGACGACCCGGACCGTTTCCGCGCCGAGCTGGACCGGCTGTCGGAGGAGCTGAGCGCGCACCTCGACCATGAGGAGGAGTCGTTGCTCCCCGTCCTGGCCGAGATGCCGTTCCCTCCCGTCCCGCCCGCCTCCTGAGGCTCTGTTACGGTTTACCGCGACGCGGGGTGCCCGGTGCGCCGGGCTGAGATCACACCCGTTGAACCTGACCTAGTTCGTACTGGGTTCTGTTTGCGGATCTTTTCGCCTACTGCGGTCGTCCAGGCGGCCCCTCGCCGCGTTGTCGTCGTCGCCCATGGCTCCGCTATGGGCTCCTCCTCCGCCTTGCGAGGGACCGCCTGGACGATCCTCGCCACGGCGAAGATCCACAAACAGAACCCAGCGGAGGGACGTCACCGCCGGTCGTGTCCCCGGGCGCGGCCGGCCGCGGTGCGCGGCGCCCGCGGGTCTCCCGCGGGCTCCCGCCCTCCCCGAGACCCGGTGAGTGAGGGGACACGATGTTCTGCGAGGAGATCTGGGCGCGTACCGCCACGCTGCTCAAGGCGATCCATGACCACCCGTTCAACACCGCCCTCGGCGACGGCACCCTCGACCGGGAGCGTTTCGCGTTCTACATGGTCCAGGACGCCCGTTACCTGGCGGCGTTCTCCAAGGCGCTGGCGGCGGCCTCGGTGCGGTCCGCCGACCCCGGCGACGCGATGTTCTTCGCGCGGAGCGCGCACACGGCGCTGGCCGTCGAGCGTGGCCTGCACGCCTCCTACCTGGAGGAGTTCGGGGTGAGCGCCGAGGAGGAGGCGGCGGTCCCCACCTCGCCGACGTGCCTGGCCTACGCGTCGTTCCTCCAGGCGACCGCCCTCGCGGAGCCCCTGCCCGTGCTCGCCGCCGCGGTGCTGCCGTGCTTCTGGGTGTACCAGGACGTCGGCACCGCGCTCCTCACCCGTACGGCGGGCATGGCCGGCCACCCGTACCGGGCGTGGATCGACACCTACTCCGACGAGTCCTTCGCCGCCTCGGTGGAGCAGATCAGGGCGATCACCGACCGGCTCGCCGGGGCCGCCGGCCCCGAGACGCGCCGGGCCATGGACGAGGCGTTCCGCCGGGCGACGGAGTACGAGTGGATGTTCTGGGACAGCGCGTGGCGGCTTGAGACCTGGCCCACCCGGCAGTGGCTCGGATAGCCGGCCGGGAGCCTCGCCCGGACGGCGAGCCCCGAACGGGTCACCCCGCCCGCCCCGGAGACCGGGTCCGTCCGGACGGCGGGCACAGTGCGGATCGCGTGGGTCCCCGGGGTCCCCGAGGTCGCCGGGGCCGCGCCGGGCGGGCCGCCTCCCCGGTGTGGCTGCCGCTGCTCCTCGCGGCGGTCGCGCTGGCGCTGACGGTCGCGGGCTCCTGGGCCCCCTCGATGTGGGCCGACGAGCTGGCGACCGCGCAGACCGTGACCTCCTGGGACACGCTGTGGGAGACGCTCCGCGAACGGGACGCTGTGTTCCTGCCGTACTACCTGCTGATGTACGTCTGGTCCCGGGCGGGCACGGCCGACTGGTGGCTGCGGCTGCCCTCCGCGCTGGCGGTGGCCGCCGCCACCGGGCTGCTCGCCGATCTGGGCCGCCGGCTCGGAGGCGTCCGCGCCGGGGTGGTCGCGGGAGCCGCCCTGCTCGTGCTGCCGGCGATCTCCCGCTTCGGGCAGGAGGCCAGGCCGTACACGCTGGCCGTCGCCGCCGCGGTCTTCTCCTTCTGGTGCCTGCACCGGGCGCTGGAGACCGGTCGCTGGGGCCGCTATGTCCTGTCCGTCGCGCTGCTGCCCTGCACGCATCTCTTCGCTGTGCTGTCCCTCCCGGCCCACCTGGTCGTCTCCCGGCGCTGCCTGCGGTGGCTGGCGCTGGGCTCGCCGGTCACGCTCGCCGTCGCGGCGATCTCGGCCGGGCAGGTGGGGCAGGTCAACTGGCTGGAGGCGCCGGGGTGGGAGAACGTCGTCCTGGTCCGCAGCGCGATCACCGGCTGGCAGCCGCAGCCCGAGCCGGGGGACCTGCCGGCCGTGCTCCTCGGCTGGGCCGTCGCCCTGGCCGGGCTGGTCTCGGCGGCGGTCCTGCTCCTGCGGGGAAGGTGGGGGAACGGCGACCGGGAGGCCGCCGGGCCGCCCGCGGGTGATCCCGTGCTCCGGGCCTTCGCCGCGGGGGCGGTGGTGTGGGGCGTGCTGCCGATGCCGGTCCTGGTCGCGGTGTCCCACCTGGTCACCCCGGTGTACAGCTCCCGGTACGTCCTGTTCGCCGCGCCCGCCTTCGCGCTGCTCGCCGGGCTGGGGGCGGCCCGCCTGCCGCGTGCCGTACTGGTGGCCGGGCTCTGCGCGGCCGTGGCGCTGGGGGCCCGGCAGCAGGTCCTGCTGCGCACCGAGCCGGGGCACCAGGTGAGCTACCGCGTCGCCGCCGGGATCGTCGCCGCGCAGCGCGAGGTCGGCGACCGGACCGTCTACGTGGTGCCCTGGGCACGCCAGGGCCTGACCCGCTACGGGGCCATGCCGCCCGAGAGGCGTTCCGGTGACGCGGCGGGGGAGCGGGTCTGGCTCGTCCGGAGCGACTTCGGGCGGGCGGTCCGCCCCGGGACCGCGCTGCCGTCCAGGAACGGCGTGGCCCCGGCGATGATCCCCAAGATCGACGCGCTGCTCGAGGAGCGGTTCACCGTGACCCGGACCTGGCCGCTGCGCGGCGTCACCGTCCTCCTGCTCGAACGCCCTCCGCGCGCCGCCCGCCGGTAGCGCCGGCCGGACCGGCGCCGAAGCGGGCGGCCACCAGGTCGTCGGCCCAGCGCCGCAGCGCCTGCTCCACCGGCGGCATGCGCAGCCCCGCCCGCTCGGCGAAGGCCCGCGCGGGGGCCGTGTCGTAGCGGTCGCCCGACAGGAACGACAGCGTCTCCGGGTCGGCCCCGGTCAGCGCCCGGGGCAGCCGCCGCAGCAGCCATACCGGGATCGATCGGCGCGGGGCGCGCACCCCCAGGTGAGAGGCGAGCAGCGCGACCAGCTCCGGCAGCTCGGGCGTGTCGTCGTCGAGCACCCAGTACGCCCTGCCCGCCGTCTCCTCGTGCTCGGGAACCGCGGCCATGAAACGGGCGAGGTGGCCGGCGTCCACGACCGGGACGAAGACGCCGGAGCCGCCGGGCAGGAGCGGCAGCCGCCCCCGCCACAGGTCGTGGACCAGCGAGGCCAGGCCGATGAACTGGCCGGGGCCGATCACCGTGGCGGGGTTGACGATCGTCAGGGGGACGTCCAGCTCGCGGGCCCGGCGGCGCACCGCCGCGTCCCCCTCGGCCTTGGACGCCTCGTACGCCCCCAGCCTCCGGTAGTCCGGCTCCACCCCGCTGACGCGGTAGCCGCTGACGTGGACCAGGCGGCGCAGGCCGGTCCGGGCCGCGGCCCACTCGGTCACGTTGACCGCGCCGGTGACGTTGGCGAGCCGCGCCTCCGCCGCGTCCAGGCCGAAGGCGAAGCGGGCGGCGGTGTTGTAGACGTCGCGGACCCCGGAAAGGCCGGTGATTCCCAGCCCCGGCGCGGTGATGTCGCAGGTGACGACGGTCAGCCCCGCGGTGTCCACCCCCTGCCCGGCCAGCCGGGAGGTCAGCCGGTCTCCCGGCCCGCGCACCGCGGCGGCCACCCGGCGTCCCTGGCGCAGCAGCTCGGCGACGAGGGACCGGCCGATGAAGCCGGCGGCGCCGAAGACGACCGAGTCGGGCGGATGAGAGGTCATGGCACTCCTTGTAAATAGATCGGTCTACATATTTTTTGGCCGAAAAGAAGGCCCGCCGAAAAGCGGGCTCTCGCGGGACGGTGTCCGGGCTACAGCAGCGCCTCGATCCGGCGGGCGACGCGCTCCAGCGGGTCGCGGCTCCGGTGGGCCCTGGCCAGCAGCAGCGCGCCCTCGATCAGGGCGAGGACGGTGACGGCGGTGTCGGCGGGCTCGGGATGCCCCTCGGCGGCCAGGCGCCGGCGCAGCCCCTCCTCCCAGGAGTCGTAGACCTCGGCGCAGACCCGCTGGAGCGGGTCGCTCGTGGCCGCCGTCTCCAGCGCCACCGTCGCCACCGGGCAGCCCTTACGCCACCCCGACTCCTCCAGCCGGTCGCCCAGGAACGCCAGCATCCCGGCGACCATGCCGCGGGTGCCGGACGACGACTCCGCCAGCGCGCGCAGCGCCAGGCCGATCTCCTCGCCCGCCCGCCGTACGGACTCGCCGACCAGCTGGTCCTTGCCGCCGGGGAAGTGGAAGTACAGGGAGCCCCGGGGCGTGCCGCTGGCCGCGATCACCTGGTTCAGCCCGGTCCCGAAGTAGCCCCCGGTCTCGATCAGGTCCCGGGTGGCGTCCAGCAGGCGTCCGCGCGTCTCCTCACCTTTCTGGCCCACGGGATAAAAATAGACCGGTCTGCCGATTCTTGGCAAGGGCCGGACAGGCGGAACCGATGGGTGACCCTTCCGCCCACGGCACGGCCGGCACCCGGTCCCGTGGTCCGCCGCCCGACTCCACGCCGTGCCGTCCGGTCCCGTTCCCCGGTCCTCTTCCGGGTCCGGGCGGTGCCGGCCCGCGCTAACCCGCCGGATCGGTGATGCGGTAGCCCACGCCGGGTCTCGTGGTGATGGGTGACGGGTCACCCAGCTTGCGGCGCAGACGGCCGACGGTCACGGTCACGGTGTTGGTGAAGGGGTCGGCGTTCTCATCCCAGACCCGCTCCAGGAGGGCCTCGGCGCTGAGGAAAGCGGGGGCGACGCTCAGGAGGGCTTCGAGGAGGGCGAACTCCTTGGGCGAGAGATCGAGGGGACGGCCGTCGCGGATGGCGACGTGGCGTGCGGCGTCGAGTTCGATGCCGGCCGCGCGCAGCGTCCGCGGGCGGGCGGAAGGGCGCCGCCGGGCCAGGGCCTGGATCCGCAGGACGAGTTCGGGGAAGTGGAACGGCTTGGCGAGGTAGTCGTCGGCTCCCAGGGTCAGGCCGCTGACCCTGTCACCCGGTGAGCCGGCCGCGGTGAGCATCAGGACCATGGGGCGGTCGTCGCGTTCGGTGATCATGTGGCAGAGCGTGTCGCCGTGGATGCCGGGCAGGTCGCGGTCGAGGACGACCACGTCGTAGGCGTTGAGATCGAGTTTGGCGGCGGCGGCCAGACCGTCGTGGGCCGTGTCCACGGCCATGCCCCGGTCGCGCAGACCCTCCGCCAGGACGTCGGCCAGCGCGAGGGCGTCCTCGACGACCAGGATCCTCATGCGGCGGCACCCGTCGGCGCGGGCGCGGACGGCACCGAGACGGCGACCCGCAGGCCGCCTTCCGGCCGGGCGAGCAACTCCAGACGTCCGCCGTACGCGCCGACGACGGCCGCGACGATCGACAGGCCGAGGCCGGAGCCGGCCTCCGATCCGGTCCGGTCCGCGGCGAGCCGCCGGAAGGGCTCGGTGAGCCGGGCGACGTGCTCCTGGTCGAGGACGGCTCCGCCCGTCTCCACGACGAGCCGCGCCGAGGAGCCCGCCGTCGTGGTCGCCACCCGGATCCAGCCGCCGCGCCGGTTGTGGATCACCGCATTGTCGATCAGGTTCTCCGCCACCCGGGACAGCAGAACCGGGCTGCCCCGGGTCCACGCGCCGTCCCCCGTGTCGGCGTGGACGGTCAGGTCCTTCGCCGCGATGGCCGCGGAGCGGCCGGTCATCGCCTCGGACAGCAGCCGGGCGAGCGAGACCGGCGCCCGGCCGGGAAGCGCGCCGTGCTGCGCGCGGGCGAGCAGGAGGAAACCCTCCAGAAGGTGGTCGATCCGGTCGAGCTCGGTGCGGAGGCGATCGGTCAGCGCGAGCGTCTGGGACGTCGCCGACGGCTTGGCCGCGGCCACGTCCAGCGACGCCCGCATGGTCGCCAGCGGCGTGCGGAGCTCGTGGGAGGCGTCGGCCACGAACCGGCGCTGGGCGGCGAAGGACGCCTCCAGGCGCTCCAGCAGCCCGTCGACGGTGTCCGCGAGGTCCTTGACCTCGTCGACGGGGCCCGGTATCGCCAGCCGCTCGTGCAGGTTGTCGGCGGAGATCCGCCGGGTGGCCGAGGTGATCGTACGCAGTGGACGCAGCACCCGGCCGGCGACGATCCCGCCGAGCAGGAGAGAGACCGCCCCCATCACCGCCAGCGCGATCAGGGAGCCCGCCAGGAGCTGCCGCGACTGCGTCACGTGGACGTCCGCCAGCTGTGCCTGGAGCCGCTCGATGTGTCCCTGGAGGGCCGCGAGATCAGGCTGAGGAGCGGGCGTCACGGGGGCGGCCCGGGACGCCCGCCACCCTCCGGCGAGCAGATTCGTCATGGCCAGCAGGACGGTCCCGGAGGCCAGGAACAGCGCGGCGTACATGACGGTGAAGCGCTGCCGTACGGTCCGGCCCCTCAGCGTGAGACCTCGCGGCTTGCCCATCGGCCTTCTCCCCGGTGACGTGCGGACCACCAGGATGCCCCGTCGCGCATAACAACGGCATGACGGCGGCGGTTCGCGCGGTGTCGGGCGCGGAGCCGTAGAACCGGCCGCATGCCGTCAACCGACGAAACCACCGCCATGTCACCTGTCACGTCCGCCGTGCGCCGGGAGCGGGCCGTATTCCGCAGCCGGGGCCGGGTGATCGCCATGATCGCGGCGACGCTGGCCGTCATCGTGCCCGGCCTGCTCACCGCGTACGGCGATCGTGCCTCCTGCGGCGCGGGGGGCGTAGAGATCGCCTGTCCCACGGATCCGGCCGGGCCGGACGGCCGACCGGTGAGCGACCAGTTCTTCTTCGTGCACCGGCCCCTGGGCGAGAACGGCGTCATCACCGCGCGCGTGACCTCGATGACGGGCGTCATCACCTATCCGCCCCCGGACCACGACGAGATCGTCCCGGGCCTGGTGCCCTGGGCGAAGGCCGGGATCATCGTCAAGGACGGCACCGGGCAGGGCTCCATCTACGCGGCGCTCATGGTCACCGGGGACCACGGCGTGCGGATGCAGCACGACTACGTCCACGACACGGCCGGCCGCCCGGAAGGCGTCTCCCCCCGCTCCCCGCGCTGGCTACGTCTGGTCCGCGCCGGTGACACCGTCACCGGGTACGAATCCGCCGACGGCCGCCGGTGGACGAAGGTCGGCACGGCCCGCCTGACCGGAGCGCCCCGCACGGTGGAGGCCGGGCTCTTCGTCACCTCCCCCGGAGATCTGACGGTACGGCGTACCGGCCTGGGCGGCGGTACCACGGAGACGCGCTTCACCCAGGCCACCGCCGTCTTCGACGACGTCAGCCTCGACGGCGCGCCGGCCGGCGGATGGCGGCACGGCGCCGTCGGCGAGATGGGTCATACCGACTGGGAGCGGAACCACCGGGCCCCCGGGCTCGTAGAGGCGGACGGCACGTTCACCGTCACCGGGTCCGGGGACATCGGCCCGGCCGGCGCGGAGGGCGGCCACGACATGGAAGACACCCTGGTCGGGCTGGCCGCCGGTCTGGCGGTGGTCATCGCGGTGGCGGCGCGCTTCGCCGTCGCGGCTCCCCGCACGGCGCGTTCCGTCACCACCGAGCCCCGCATGACACGCTCCACCACCGCCGCGGTCCGTACGGCGCGCGGCGGCGTCCCGCCATCCGGCGGCCGGGATCTGGCCGCCAGGGCGGTCGTCGCCGGCGCGGCGGCCTTCTCGGCCGGACTGGTCGCGGCCGGGGTCACGATGCCGGTCGGCGCGGAGATCCTGCGCGCCAACGGCAACGCCGTCCTCCCGGTGTCCTGGCTCACCCTGTCGCGGGTCGTCCTCGGCGTCGCCGTCCTGTTCGCGGTCACCGCGGTCCTCGCGCTCGCCCTCGGCGCGCTGCTGCGGCGCACGTGGGCGGCGGTCCTCGGCGCGATGTCGGCGGTCATCCTCCCGTACGTCCTGGGAGCGTTGCCGCTGCTGCCCGACGAGGTGGCCCGGTGGTCGCTGCGCCTCACCCCGGCGGCCGGGTTCGCCGTACAGCAGACCGCCGTCCGCTACCCGCAGGTGGTCGCCCACTACGTGCCGTCGGAGGGCTACTTCCCCCTGCCGTGGTGGGCGGGGCTGGGCGTGCTCTGCGGTCACGCCGCCCTGGCTCTGGCCCTGGTGGCCGCGTCACGGTGGCGCCGGCCCGCTGTGTGAGAACACGACGGTGACCGCGGCGGACGGCGTCTCAGTCCTCCAGGATCGCCACGGTGTCCGGCGGCAGCGTCAGGTCCGCCCCTGACAGCGCGACACCCGGGTCGGAGGAGGCCAGGACGCCGCCGCGGCCCCGGGCCGGCACGGTCAGCGTCTCCGCCCCGAGGTTCACCGCCACCAGCACCGGCCCCCGCTCGACGACCAGCAGTCCGGCGTCCTCGTCGCAGTCGGCCAGGACCCGGTCCGGCCGGCCGTCGGTGAGGGCCGGTACGCGCCGCCGCAGCGCGATCAGCTCCCGGTGCCAGTCGAGCAGCCGTCCCTGGGCCTCCTTGTCCCGCTCGCTCCAGTCCAGCCGGGACCGTTCGAAGGTGGCCGGGTCCTGCGGGTCGGGCACCTGGTCGGGCTCCCAGCCGAACGCGGCGAACTCCCGGCGGCGGCCCTCGCTGACCGCCCGGCCGAGCTCGGGGTCCTCGTGGTCGGTGAAGTACTGGAACGGGGTCGTCGCGCCCCACTCCTCACCCTGGAAGAGCATCGGGACGAAGGGCGCGGTGAGCAGCAGCGCGGCGGCGATCCGCAGCCGGCCCTCGCTCATCAGCGCCGGGTTCCGCTCGCCCTGCGCCCTGTTGCCCACCTGGTCGTGGTTCTGCGCGCACACCACGAACCGGTGCCCGGACAGCCCCGCCGGGGATCTGCCGTGCACCCGCCCGCGGTGCGGCGACCACGTGCCGTCGTAGACCCACGCCTGCCGCAGCCCCTTGGCGAGCAGGGACAGCGGCCCGAAGTCGGAGTAGTAGCCGCTTCGCTCCCCGGTCAGCACCGAGTGCAGGGCGTGGTGCCACTCGTCGGCCCAGGCCGCGTCGAGGCCGTACCCGCCGGCCTCCCGCGCCCGCACGAACCGGGGGTCGTTCAGGTCGCTCTCGGCGATGAGGAACAGCGGCCGGCGCACGTGCGCGGCCAGCGCCTCCACCTCCTCGGCCAGCCGTTCCAGGACGTGCACGGCCGAGTCGTCGGCGATGGCGTGGACGGCGTCCAGGCGCAGCCCGTCCACGTGGTAGTCGCGCAGCCACATCAGCGCGTTGCCGATGACGAACGCGCGCGTCTCGTCGCTGCCGGGGCCGTCGAAGTTGACCGCGTCGCCCCAGTTGGTGGTGTGGCGGCCGGCGAAGTAGGGGCCGAACTCCGGCAGGTAGTTGCCCGAGGGCCCCAGGTGGTTGTAGACGACGTCCATCACCACGCCGAGCCCGTGGGCGTGGCAGGCGTCCACCAGCCGTTTGAGGCCGTCCGGCCCGCCGTAGGCGTGGTGCGGGGCGAACAGCGACACCCCGTCGTACCCCCAGCCCCGGCCACCGGAGAACTCCGCCACCGGCATCAGCTCGATCGCGTCGACGCCCAGCTCCACCAGGTGCGGGAGACGCTCGATCACCCCGTCGAAGGTCCCGGCGGGGGAGAAGGTGCCCACGTGCAGCTCGTACAGCACCGCCCCCGGCAGCGGCGTCCCGCGCCAGCGGTCGTCGGTCCAGCGGAAGGCGGCGTGGTCGACCAGCCGGGAGGGGCCGTGCGGGCCGTACGGCTGGTACGGCGAGCGCGGGTCGGGCCGGGGCGGGCCGCCGTCCAGCGAGTAGGCGTAGTCGGTGCCCGGCCCGGCCTCCTCGACGGCGCGCTCCCACCAGCCGCCCCCGGAGCGCCGCATCGGCAGCCTGCGCTCGCCGAGCACCAGGTCGACCCGCTCACGCGCCGGCGCCCAAACCCGAAACCCGTGTCCCACCCGTCCCCCTAGGGTCCAGCCGCCACCGGACATCGCGAGCGGCCCGCCGTACCACTCCCGGACGCGGACGGGCCGCACCGGGCGGCTCACGACCGGCCGCGGATCCTCCCTACCCGCTCGGGCCTTCCACATGCGGGACGACGGTGCGGTCATATCCGGTGAAAGGTGTTTCGAACGGGCGGTCGCCCCGTTCCTGTCGGTACCGGCTGATACCGATGATCTACACAATGTTTCCGATGACGTGCGGAGCCGTGTTATGACAACGGTCACCTTCCGGGACGAGACGGCCACGGGGAAGACGGTGGAGGAATTCACCCTTCCCGACCTGCCCGAAAGCATCTCGGCACGAGAACTGGTACGGCTCCGCGTCCGCGAGGAGGTCGCCCGCCACAACGCCGCGCCCTCGGTCCGGTTCAACGGCCTGGTCCGCCCGGTGGACGCCGAGGCGGAGCTCAACGGCTACCGGATGGGCGCCCGGCGGCGGATCGATTGGGAACGGCAGGCCGACGCCGCCGAGCGGGCCTTCCTGCGCAACGGGTTCCTGCTGCTGGTGGGGGACCGCCAGATCGAGGACCTGTCCGAGACGATCGACCTGACCGCCGACCCGGTGGTGTCGTTCGTCAAGCTCGTCCCGCTGGTCGGAGGCTGACATGGGCGTCATCGCCGATTTCCCTTCCTCACACGACTACGTCGTCCGCGGGCTGGACGACTCGACCCGCTCGACCTTCGACCGCTTCGACGCCGCTTTCGACGCCGGGAGCGAACTGCCCGGCGAGGAGAGCGACCTGCGGACGTTCGGCCGCTGGGCGCAGCTGCGGCTCAGCCTGGGGCTGGAGGGCGGCCACGACCACGACGAGCGTGTCCTGCGGCTGACCCGCTCCGTCGCCGAGGCCGATATTCTCTGGACGGTGGAGGACGCCGGGTTCCTCTGGTCGGCCGCGCACGCGCTGATGATCTGGCGGCACACCGACTACGCGGAGCTGTACCGCATCCCGCTCGCCGCGACCCTGCGGCTGAACCACGCCGACCGGCGCCGTGTCCTGGGGTCCACGCAGGACTGGCTCCGCCGGTACCACCGGCCGGCCTGGGACTTCCTGCACGAGCGACTGGACGACGTGCTGACCGAACCCGCAGGACACGGCCCGGCCGGTGCGGTGCGCAACATCATCTGGGACTACGACGACTTCGCCGTGATGCTGGCCGAGGAGTACGGCTCGCGCCTCGCCGCCCCCGAGGTCCTGCCGCTGCTGCGCCACTGGAGCACCGCCGGCTCCTCCAAGCCCGGCGACAGGTGGCTGGCGACGGCCCGGAAGTTGCTGACCCCCGAGGCCGTCGGCCTCGTCCGCGAGATCCTCGCCCGGGTCGCGGCGCGCCGGGAGAAGCGCGCGGACGATCAGGTGGCCAACGGCTACGAGTGGACGGCGACCGGCTTCCTGTACCAGCGCACCACCGTGTCCGTACGCGGCATGGTGTGGACGTGCGCGCTCATCGACGAGCCGTGGGTGCCTTCGCTGCTCGGTGACGTCGCGCTGACCTGCGGCACCGGCGTCGGAGGGTCGGGCGCCAACTGCCGCAGCGAGATGCTCGCCAACGCCGCGGTGAACGTCCTGGCCCGCCGCGGAGGGCTGGAGACGGTCGCGCCGCTGGCCCGCCTCCAGGTCAAGGTCCGCAAGAAGACCGTGCTGAACAACGTGGCGCGCACCCTGGACGCGGTCGCCGTCCAGGCGGGCCTGAGCCGCGAGCAATTGCTCGACCGCACCGTGCCGACCTTCGGCCTCGGCCCGGACGGGGTGCGCGAGGTGAGGATCGGTGACCACCTCGTACGGCTCTGCTCCGACGGCCCCGCGCTCCGCTTCGTCAACGCCGCGGGAAGGACCGTCAAGTCCGCCCCGCAGGCCATCCGCAGGAACCCCGTGCTGGCCGAGCTCAAGGGCACCCTCAAGGAGCTGAGGCAGGCCCTGCCCGCCGAACGGTTCCGGCTGGAGCGGGCGCTGGTCGAGGAACGGATGTGGCGCTGGCATCAGGTGACCGAACTCTTCCTCGACCACCCGCTCACCGGCCGGTACGCCCGCCACCTCATCTGGCAGATCCTCCAGGGCCCGGCCGGCGTCCCCGTCCGGACCGACTCGGGCTGGGAGCTCACCGACCCCCGGGGCCGCAGGATCCGGCCGAACCCCGACACCCCGGTCCTGCTGTGGCACCCGATCCGGGAGAGCGCCGACGAGGTGCGGGCCTGGCGCGACCACCTGCTGGAGCACGGGATCCGCCAGCCGTACAAGCAGGCGTTCCGCGAGGTCTACCTGCTGACCCCCGCCGAGGAGCGCACCCGCGTCCACTCGCGCCGCTTCGCCGGGCACGTCCTCCGCTACGGCCAGGCCAAGGCGCTGCTGAACCAGCGCGGCTGGACCGATCTGGCGATCGGCCACTGGGACTACGAGTGCGGCGGTGACCAGGGAGAGGCGGTCAAGGAGCTGTCCGGCTGGCGGGCGTACTGGGGCATGCACGTCGCCGGGGGAGCGGAGGCCGACGGCTGGGGCACCGCCTCGTTCTGCGCCACCGGGGAGATCGCCTTCCACCGCGTCGAGGGCGCGCCCGGCCGCTACGACGACGGCCACCGCGAGGGCGTGCCGCTGACCGAGGTGCCACCGCTGGTGCTGTCGGAGGTGCTGCGCGACGCCGACCTCGCCGTGGGCGTCACCTCGGTCGGCCTCGACGAGCGGGCGACCGGCGGGCACGAGGACTACTGGCACTCCTACGGCTTCGGCGAGCTCACCGAGGCCGCCCGGACCCGCCGCGACGCGCTGGCCCGCCTCCTGCCCCGGCTGAGGATCGCCGGCCGGGTGGAGCTGACCGACCGGTTCCTGCGCGTGCGCGGCGACCTGCGGACATACAAGATCCATCTCGGGTCGGGCAACATCCTGATGGAGCCCAACGACGCCTACCTGTGCATCGTCCCCGGCGCCGACGGGGCCGCGCGGGCGGTCTTCCTGCCCTTCGAGGAGGACGGCGGCATGCTGTCGGTCATCCTGTCCAAGGCGTTCCTGCTGGCCGACGACACCTCCATCACCGACCCGACCATCACCCGCCAGCTCGTCTCCTGAACCCGCCGCGGCGGCCTCCCCTGTGATCGGCGGTGGGGAGGCGGTCACGGCCGATGCGGGTGCGTGCCCGCCGTACGCCCGGGACCGGTGGCTCCGGACCCAGGCGTACGGCGGGGCCTGTGCCGTCAGCCGGCGTAGGTCTCGTACTCGGCGACCTTCGGCGTCCCGGTCGAGCCGGTGATCTCGAAGGTGAGCTTGCGCAGCGAGGTCCGGGGGAAGGTGATGACGCCCGCCCCGCTGCCGGAGGTCAGCACGGCTCCGGTGTCGCCGTTGAGGACCCTCCAGGTCCTGATGGCGCCTACGGAGCCCGCGGCCTCCCGGATGTTGATCCTGGAAACCGCGGTGGCGGAGCCCCACTTGATCGAGATGGAGCCGGTGGAGCCGGCCGGCGACCAGTAGGTGCCCATGTCGCCGTCCCGCACGTCGCCGTAACTCGTCCCGCTCGCCTTGCTGGATCCGTCGGAGCCGGCTCCGAGACTGAGGTTGGTGCCGCCGGGCTGGGTCGGCCCGGTGGTGGGCGTGGCGGTCGGGGTGGGGGTGGAGGTCGGTCCGGAGGTGGGCGTGGCGGTCGGGGTGGGGGTCTGCGGCGAGCAGCTGCCGTCCGACACCTTCAGCCCCTTGTTCGCGCCCGCCGTCTGGCTCACGACGCCGGGCACGCAGCTCGCCGCGTCGAGGCTGTAGGAGTAGGGGACGCTGACGGTGGTGGTGGACCGCATGTCGGGGCCGGCGGGGTTCGTCTCGCTGCCGGGGGCCGACCACGTCACGTTGTCGAGGATGTTCCCGGCGGCCTGCCAGTAGCCGGCCTCGCTGGTGTAGAAGGTGCCCAGGACGTCGCGGGAGTCCTTGAAGTAGTTGTTGTCCACCTTGGCGCGGGCCCCGGCCCGGGAGTTGATGCCGGACTCGTTGAGACGCATGTAGTGGTTGTTGTAGATGTGGGCGACGCCGCCGCGCAGCAGGGGTGTACGGGAGTCGATGTTCTCGTACAGGTTGTGGTGGTAGGTGATGAAGCCGTTCGAGCGGTCGCTCTCGCTGGACCCGACGAGGCCGCCGCGGCCGGAGTTGCGCAGGACGCTGTAGGACAGGGTCACGTACTGGGTGTTGTCCTTCATGTCGAAGAGGCCGTCGAAGCCCTGCGCCTCCCCGCCCGACGCCTCCAGGGTGACGTGGTCGACCCAGACGTTGCGGACGGTGCTCTCCATGCCGATGGCGTCGCCGCCGTTGGACGTGGGGGAGCCCGACTTCTTGACGTTCTTGACCGTCACGTTCTGGATGATGATGTTGCTGGAGTCGCGGATGTGGATGCCCAGCTGGTCGAAGACGGCCCCGCCGCCGACCCCGATGATCGTGACGTTGCTGATCTGCTTGAGCTCGATCAGGCCGGCGGCGGTGTTGCAGCTGTCGCCCGACACCTTGGCGGTGTTGCCGTGGTTGATGGTCCCCTCGACCTCGATGATGATCGGGGTGCTGCTGCTGGCCCGGCTGCACAGGGCCTGGTGGATCGCGGTCCCCGTGGTGGCCCGTACCGTCCGCCCGCCCGCGCCGCCGGTGGTCCCGCCGTTCTGGGTCGCGTAGCCGGTGGCGCCGCCGGCCGCCGCCGAGGCGCCGGGTGAGGACAGGACCGTGCCGGTCGCGGCCGCGACGGCCGTCGTGGCCAGTGCCGCACAGAGTCGCAGCGCGACTGGTCGTTTCATGATGGATGTCCCTTCCGTTGCTGAACGCTGGATGCTGCCGCCGCATATCGGGGTGTTCCGGCGGGCCGGTGGACGTCGGCGGCCCGTCGCCGGGCAGGCCGCCGGTCGGTCCGGGCTCGGGCGCGCAGGCGCCGTTTCCGCCAGAGTGGCTCTTATTGGGGAAAGCGCTTTCCGGCGAGAATAGAGCGGTGCCCGCCGGAATGGCAAGGGCGGGTGACGGAAATCCGTTCCGCTCGATCCGGGCGGCGCGCGGAACCGTGGAAGAGACCGCCGGGATGCCCCGCCGAAGACTGGCGAGGAAGAGCCTGACGTGCGGAGATTCGATGGAACGATACAAATAACGGTTCTGTCGCGAATTTGCCGGACAATGAAAGTTTCATGGCGCAACCACGGCGTTTTCCTGGTGTCAATGAGTTCGCGGCGGCGATATTTTTCGAAGACGCCGCCGGTCGCGAGAGGACAGGGCGGCCCGGGGTGACATGCCACCCGGACCGCGTCGACGAGGCTTCCGGCGGGTGCTCCGTCCAGGGTGCCGTCACGTAGCGGGGCGCCGTCCTGTCCGAGCCCGCACACGGCCGGGCCCGCCGGCCGCCGCCAGCGCGAAGGAGACCCGATGAGCACCGACCAGGAGCGCGCCCACCAGCTTGAGAACCCCGACGGGAGCGGGCCGCCACCGAAGATCGACATGGTCGGCACCGTGCCGGGGGCGCCGCCCGTGCCGGAAGGGGCCGAGGTGATGACGATCCTGGTCACCTCGCCGCCGAACAGCCCGGGACTGCCGCCTCACCGGCACTCCGGCCCCGCGTTCGGCTTCGTGATCAAGGGGGCCGTCGACTTCGAGATCGAAGGCGAGCCCGCGCGGGTCGTCCGGGCCGGTGAGACGTTCTGGGAGCCCGGCGGGGACGTGATCCACTACCGGGACGGCAACCATCTCACCGACGAGGAGACGGTGTTCGTGGTGACGATGTTCTGCGCGCCCGGCCAGCCGATGCTGACCCTGGTCGAGCCGGAGGAACTGGAAGCGCGGCGGGACCGCCGCGCGCCACGCTCGTGACCGCCGGACAGGCGATGCGGGGACCCACGTCCCCGTCCGCCGCGCGCTGAAAAACGCCGGAGCCGGAGACGGGGGAGGTGGGAACCGGGTCCGGTCCCCACCTCCGGCGCCGTCCGCTAGGCCGTACGGTCGTCGGCGCCGGGCCGGGGCGCGCCCTCCAGGGCCTCGATCGCGCCGAGCAGACCTCGCAGGCCCGTCTCCTCGCGTTCGGCGTCCATCGGGTCGAACAGCCACTCGGTGACCGGCAGCCCGAAGGCGGCCTCCGGATGGCTGGACTCGACCCGGGTCACCTCGATCTCCACCTCGGCCTCGAGTTCGTGCAGAAAGTCGTTCCGGTCGCTCGGAGCGCTCATCGTTCCTCCTGTCTGCCTATCTGCCGGAGGCGGGGCCGCCGAGCCAGTCGTGGTAGCTGATCGTGCCGAGGGTGGCGCCGCCCTCCGGGACCAGTGACCGCTCGCTCAGCTCGCTGCCGAAGTAACGCGCGTGCGGGTCGGTGACCACCTCACGCGGGTCGCCCCAGGCGGCCAGCGCCTGACGGAAGAACTCGTCCATCCGGAACGACTCGGGCCCGGCGATCTCGGTCCTGCCGTTCAGCGGCGACCCCACCGCGGTCCGGCCGACCGCCTGGGCGACGTCGTCGCCCGCGATGGGCTGGAAGAGCACGGGCGCGATGTGCACCTGACCGTCCACCGTGGCCTCGTCGGCGATGCCGCGGGCGAACTCGAAGAACTGGGTCGAGTGCACGAGCGAGAACGGGATCCCCGACTTCTCGATCAGCCGCTCCTGGGCGATCTTCGCCGCGAAGTAGCCGTTGTCGGGCATGCGCTCCGTGCCCACGATCGACACCGCGACGTGGTGACCCACGCCCGCCGCCGCCTCCGCCGCGAGGAGGTTGCCGGTGGAGGTCTCGAAGAACCTCATCACCGCCTCCCTCTCGAACGACGGCGAGTTCGACACGTCGACCACCACCTGCGCGCCCGCCATCACCTCGGCCAGCCCCTCACCGGTCAGCGTGTCGACGCCGGTGCTCGGCGCCGCCGCAACCGCCTCGTGGCCGTGCTCGCCCAGCTTCCTCACCAGCTTCGACCCGATCAGGCCGGTTCCGCCGATTACCACGATCTTCATCGCGTTCCCTCTCCGTCCGCCGGGCCGCCTCTTCGCCACCCGGTCGCCAGCTAGGACCGGGCAGCCTCCGGGTTTGTGACGGCCGCCGCGGAATTCTTCCCGGGCCACCGGCGTGTCAGCGGCGGCGAGCCGAACCTTTGCCGCCCGTTCGCCCTGGTACGGCGGAGAACCCACGCCGGAGGACCTCCCTCGGAGAATCTCCGTCAGATGACCCGCGGCGGAGGACGGTCGCCTCACCGCGCTCCGGCGCGGGCCCCGGCGGCGGCCGTCCACATCGTGACGGCGACCAGCAGAACGCAGACGGCCGCGATCGCGCCGACCACGGCGGCCACGCCGATCCAGGGCGCCGCGAGCGGCAGGGCCAGGACGGCGACGACGCATCCCGCGGTCGCGCCGGTGAGGAGGAGGGGCTCCGCGCTGACGAGCACGTGCACCGCCCACAGCAGGGCGAGGTACACACCCACCGGTACGGCGACCGCGTAGCCGAGCGCCAGCGGCGACACCGCGACGTCGTGCCCGCTCCGCTCCACCGCGACCTCCAGCCCGGCGCCGAGGGCCGCAAGGGCCGCGAAGATGCCGTAGTGGCCGTATCCCCACAGGTAGGAACGCCTGCGGCGGTCACTGAGACCGTCCCCCGCCGGTGCGAGGAAGTACAGCCACCAGAGAGCGAACAGCAGGACGAGGCCGGCGCCGGCGATCACGACGAGGCGACCGCCGGCCCCGCCCGTCTCAAGCGCTCCTCCGACCCCCCGGCTCGCGGCCAGGACGCTCTCCCCGAGCAGGATGATCGTGAACAGGCCGTAGCGCTCGGCGATGTGGTGCGGGTGCCAGCTGGTGGTCCTGATCCGCTCCGCCCACCACGGCACCGCGAGCTCGAAGGCGACCAGGAGGACGAAGGACGGCAGGCCGAAGGGCGAGGACAGGACCCCCGTCTCGATGAGGGCGAGCCTGGCCAGCCAGCCCACCTGAAGGAAGGCGATGCCGCCGGCGTAGCGGAACGCGGTGCGCCGCCCCTCGGGATCCTCCAGGCCGGCCCGCAGCCACTGGACGACGAGCCCGATCCTCATGACGAAGTAGCCCAGCGTGATGATCCCGTAGTCGGAGTGGTCCGCCGCCGCGGGCACACCGGCGGCGAGGACCAGCACACCGGCCATCTGCACCATGGTCAGCAGCCGGTAGGCGACGTCGTCGGTGTCGTAGGACGAGGCGAACCACGTGAAGTTCATCCACGCCCACCAGATCGCGAAGAACACCTGGAGGAACGGCACCAGCCCGGCCAGGCCGTGACCGCCGGCGATGCCGTGCGCGAACTGCGCGGTGGCGGCCGCGACCGCGACCACGAAGGTCAGGTCGAACAGCAGTTCCAGCGGGCTCGAAACGCGGTGCGGCTCGTCCACGGCACGGGCGTTCATCCGGACCCGGATCCGGATCGTGGTGCCTTCTGAGGGCAAGGTCTCGCTCCTGTCGTTCCGCGACGTACGGTCGTCTCGAAGATAGACAGGGCGGCGTCCCGATCCGTGACGCGGCCCCGTGATCACGCGCCCGCCGTCGAGGAGACCGGTCATGGGACCGGTCAGGGGGCCGGACGGGCGGGGGACGCCCCGGCCGGATATGTCGGTCCCGGTCTGTACGTTGATGCCCTCGTCAGCACGTGATCCTTCGGATGGGAGTGGAACGGCGTGGGTGCTTGGGACAGCGGTCCTTTCGACAACGACTCGGCCGCCGACTGGTGCGGTGAACTGGGCGACGCCGCGCCGGAGGACCGGGCGGAAGTGGTCCGGCGGGCGTTGCTCGGCGCCGCGGAGTCCGCGGACTACCTGGAGGTGGACGAGGGGTCCGCGGCGGTGGCGGCGGCGGCCGTCGTCGCGGCCGAGTGCTGCGGCGGTCCGCCGGTCACCTCGGCGTACGCGCCGGGCTTCCTGCGGGAGGGCGGCGGGATCGGGCTCCCCGGCGACCTCGTGCCGCTCGCGCTGCGCGCGCTGGACCGCGCCCTCGGCGAGGACTCCGAGCTCTGGGAGCTGTGGGAGGAGGCCGACGGCGGCCGATCGCTGCTGGCGGAGGTCGAACCCCTGCGCGCCGCCCTCGTCCGGGGAGCCACCGGCTGAAAGCTCCGGGCGCCGTCCGCGGAGACCGCATACGGCGACGGGGCCGGCCACCCGCGAAAGCCCAGGCCGTACGGCGGGTGGCCTGGTCTGGGCGGCGCGCCCCGCAGCGCGGTGTTTCAGGACATGGGAAACCCCCGAACCTACGGGTTCGGGGGTTTCGTCGTGTCGGGGTCCGCCTGGGGCCGGCGGTCGCGGGTGGGGTCGATGGTCAGGCTCGCGCGCCCGAACGATCCTCCCGGCGCCCCCGGGCCGATCGCTGTCCGATCTTCCTTGAGGAGCATCGGGTCCTGAGACCCGGTCGCCTCGGCCGACGGGCATTTAGGACATCCGAATTAACACCATTGACATCTACGCAAAACCCACCCTAGGTTTTGCGAAACGTTTCGACAACCGTATCGGCCCGGTTCGGGCCGATCGTGTCCAGGGCCGGAGTTCTATGACCTCGCTACGTGATGTCGCCGAGCGCGCACAGGTCGCCATCAGCACCGTGTCCGCCGCGCTGAACGGCACCCGCCCGGTCGCGGCGGCGACCAAGCGGCGCATCGAGCAGGCAGCCGTCGATCTCGGCTATCGGCCCAACCTGCTGGCCCGCGGCCTGCAGAGCAAGCGAACCAAGATCCTGGCGCTGTTCTACCCCGCTCCGCGGGGCGGCCTCGGCGTGACCGAGATGCAGTTCGCCACCGGTGCCGCCGAGGCGGCCAGCGAGCTGGGCTACCACCTGCTGCTGTCGCCCGAGAGCGCCGACCCGGTCGAGGAACTGCGGCACATCACCGGTCTGGGGCTGGTGGACGGCGTGCTGCTGATGGAGGTGCGGCTGGACGACGAGCGGCCGGACTTCCTGTCCGAGGCCGGGGTGCCGTTCAGCATGGTGGGGCGCACCCGCGACCCGGGCACGATCGACTACGCCGACATCGACTTCGCCGCCACCGCGCGCGAGGCCGTGGCGCACGTGGCCGGGCTCGGCCATCGCAAGCTGGCCTTCTTCAACCATTCGACCGGCGCGTACGCCGCCCAGTACGGCCCCACCATCCGGGCCGGCGAGGAGTTCGCGGCGGCCGCCCGGGAGGCCGGCATCGTCTACGTGGACGACCACCGCGCCGGCTCCGCCGAGGAGGGCGGTGAGGCGTTCGAGCGGCTCCTCGCCGCGCATCCCGACGTGACGGCCCTGGCCGTGATGGACGACCACGCGGCCGTCGGCGTGATCGCCGCTGTGGCCCGGCGCGGATGGCGGATCCCCGATGACCTGACGCTGATGCTGGTGCTCTCCTCGGAGCGCGTGGCGGAGATGTTCCACCCCAGGCTGACGGTGCTGGAGCCGCCCAGCACCGAGCTGGGACGGCTCGGGGCGCAGATGCTCATCGACCGGTTGCGGGGTGACGGCCCGCCGCGGCAACGGCTGGTGCCCTGCCGGCTGGTGGCCGGGGACAGCTCCGCGCCGCCGCGTGCGGAGGTCTGACATGGAACCGGGCATGCACACGCTCACCGAGGGCCGCGGCCTGCTGTTCGGCGGGGACTACAACCCCGAGCAGTGGCCGGAGCACGTGTGGGCCGAGGACGCCGAGCTGATGCGGGCGGCCGGGGTCAACCTGGTCACGGTCGGCGTGTTCAGCTGGGCGCGGATCGAGCCTGAGCCGGACGCGCGCGACTTCGCCTGGCTCGACAAGGTCCTCGACCTCATGGCCGCGAACGGCATCGGGGTGGACCTGGCCACCCCGACCGCCTCGCCCCCGCCGTGGCTGGGCCACCGCTGGCCGCAGACGCTGCCGGTCGACGAGTCGGGCCACCGCCTCTGGTACGGCTCCCGCAACCAGTTCTGCCCGTCCTCGCCGATCTACCGCGAGCGTGCCCTGGCCCTGGTCACCGACCTCGCCGACCGCTACGCGAGCCATCCGGCGCTGGCCCTGTGGCACGTCGGCAACGAGTACGGCCAGATCTGCCACTGCGACGAGTCCGCGGCCGCGTTCAGGACCTGGCTCCAGGCCCGCTACGGAGACCTGGCCACTCTGAACGAGGCGTGGGGCACCACGTTCTGGAGCCAGCGCTACTCCGACTGGGCCGAGATCGTCACCCCGCGCCGCGCCCCCTACCTCCACAACCCCGCCCAGCTGCTGGACTGGCGGCGCTTCTGCTCCGACGCGCTGCTCGACCACTTCCGCGCCGAGCGCGACGTGCTGCGCGAGCGCACCCCGGGCACGCCGGTGACGACGAACTTCATGGGCCTGTTCAAGCCGGTCGACTCCTGGGCCTGGGCGCGGGAGGAGGACGTCGTCTCCAACGACTGGTACCCCGACCCGGGCGACCCGCTCTCCCCCGCGCGGACGGCGCTGACGCACGACCTCATGCGCGGCCTGGCAGGAGGCCGGCCGTGGCTGCTGATGGAGCAGGCCACCGGAGCCGTCAACTGGCGGCCGCACAACCTGCCCAAGCCGCCCGGACTGCTGCGCCTGGAGTCGCTGCAGGCGCTGGCGCGCGGCGCGGACGGCCTGTGCTACTTCCAGTGGCGGGCCTCCCGCTTCGGCGCGGAGCGCTTCCACTCGGCGATGGTGCCGCACGCGGGCGCCGACACCCGGCTGCACGCCGAGGTGCGCGCCCACGGGCGGGAACTGCGCCGGCTCGCCTCCGTGGCGGGCACGCCGGTGCCCGCGCGGGTGGCGATGGTCTTCGGCTGGGAAAGCTGGTGGGCGCTGGAGGAGCGCGGCCTGCCCAGCGACCGGATCGACGCCGTGGACCAGCTGCTGAGCTACTACGTGCCGTTCTGGGAGCGCGGGGTCGCCGTGGACGTGGTGCCGCCGGGCGCGGACCTGTCGGCGTACGCGCTGGTCGTGGTGCCGAACCTGTTCCTGGTCGCCGACGAGGACGCCGCCGCGCTGACCGCGTACGCGCGGGGCGGGGGAGTGCTGGTGGTCGGGCCGTTCTCCGGGGTCGTGGACCCGCGGGCGCAGATCCGTACCGGGCGCTTCCCCGCGCCGCTGCGTGAGGTGCTCGGCGCGGCCGGCGAGGAGTGGCGGCCCGCCCCCGACGGTCCCGTGCGCTGCCGGTGGAGCGGCGGCTCCGAGTTCTCCGCGCGCACCTGGACCGAGCTGGTCGCCGCCGAGGGCGCCGAGACCGTGGCCGAGTTCGCCGATGGCGACCTGGCCGGACGGCCCGCCGTACTGCGGCACGCCTTCGGCGACGGCTCCGCCTGGTACGTCGCGACCATGCCCGACGAGAGCGCGCTCGCCGCGCTGGCCGGCCGGGTGCTGGCCGACGCCGGCGTCGAGGGCGTCCTGCCCGGCCTGCCGGCCGGCGTCGAGGCCGTGCGCCGCGGCGATGTCCTGTTCCTGCTCAATCACGGCGCCGCCACCGTGCGGGTGCCCGTTCCCGGCCCGGCCGACGACCTGCTGACCGGGTCCCCCACCGAGGGTCACGTCACCCTGACCCCCCGCGCGGTCGCCGCGGTGCGCCCACGTGTTCACGCAGAACCTGGAGATCACCATGCGTAGAAGAACGTTCCTCGTCTCGTCGGCGGCCACGCTGTTCCTGGCCGGCTGCGGTGCCGACGACCCCGGCGACGCCGCCCCGGCCGCCTCTCCCATCGCCGGCGACGAGAACGCCCCGGCCAACCTGGTCTTCTGGAGCTGGGCGGAGAACATCCAGCGTGTGGTGGACCTGTGGAACCAGAAGAACCCCACGCAGAAGGTCACCCTGAGCGGCCAGGCCGCCAGCGACGAGCTGATCGCCAAGTTCCTGACCGCGGTCAAGGCGGGCAACGCGCCCGACGTGCTGCAGGCGGAGTACCAGTCGCTGCCGACGCTGATCACGAACAACGCCCTGCAGGACCTGACCGGTGCGATCGCGCCGGTCAGGTCGGCCTTCCCCGACGGCACCTGGAACCTGACCTCGTTCGGCGGCACCACGTACGCGATACCCGCCGACGTCGGCCCGATGATGCTCTTCTACCGCGCGGACCTGTTCGAGGAGATGGGTCTGGAGGTGCCGAAGACCTGGGAGGAGTTCGGCGCGCTGGCCGAGACCGTGCGTGAGAAGAACGCCAAGCGCTACCTGACCACGTTCTCCCCCGGCGACGCCGGCTGGGTGGCCGGGTTCGCCCAGCAGGCCGGCGCCGACTGGTGGACCAACGAGAACGGCGCCTGGAAGGTCGCCATCGACGACGAGGCCACCCGCAAGGTGCTGGGCTTCTGGGGCGACCTGGTCGACTCGGGTGCGGTGCTCGGCGACCCGATGTACACCCCGCAGTGGAACGCCCAGATGAACGACGGCACGATCATCGCCTGGCCCAGCGCCGTCTGGGGCACCGGCGTCCTGGCGGGCGTCGCCCCCAAGGGCAAGGGCAAGTGGAAGATGGCCCCGCTGCCGCAGTGGAGCGCGGGCGAGAACGTCACCGGCTTCTGGGGCGGCTCGTCCACCGCCGTCAGCGCGACGTCGAAGCAGAAGCCGCAGGCCGCCAAGTTCGCCCGCTGGCTGAGCACCGACCCCGAGGCCCTGAAGGTGCTGGTCGAGATCGGCCTCTACCCGGCCGCCACGCTCGGCCAGACCTCCGGCGGGCTCGACACCGCGCCCGAGTACATGACGAGCCAGCCGGACTACTACGAGTCCGCCTCGAAGATCTCCCAGACCGCCCGCGGCTTCAGCAGCTGGGGCCCGAACACCAATGTCACCTACGGCCGGTTCGAGGACCTGCTCCCGACCGCGGTGAAGAACAAGGCCGACCTCGCGGCCGTGGCCACCCAGGTGCAGCAGGCCAGCGTCGCTGACCTGAAGAAGCAGGGCTACCAGGTCGTCGGCGGATGACCGGGAGGAGAAGCCGCGCGCCGTACCTGATGGCGGCCCCGGCCGTCATCATGTTCGTGGTCTTCATCCTGGTGCCGATCGGGTACGCGGTCTGGCTCAGCCTGCACGCCATGCGCGTGCGCGGCACCGGGTTCGGCATCCGGGCCGAGGTGTTCGTCGGCCTGGAGAACTATCTGGAGGCCGTCCAGGACACGGCGCTGTACGAGGCCATGCAGCACATGCTCGCCTATGGCGTGATCATGGTGCCCGCCACCATGGGCCTGGCCCTGCTGTTCGCGCTGCTGCTGGACGCCCCCAGGGTGGGCGGCAAGCGCGCGTCGCGGATCACGATCTTCCTGCCGTACGCGGTGCCGGGCGTGATCGCCAGCCTCCTGTGGGGCTTCATCTACCTGCCCGCGGTCAGCCCGGTCGGCGCGGCCTTCGAGGCGGTCGGGCTGGACGCGCCGGACTTCTTCGGCGACGTGTCGGTCTTCTTCTCGGTGGCCAACATCGCCGTGTGGGGCTCGGTCGGGTTCAACATGGTGGTGCTCTACACGACGCTGCGGGCCATTCCCAAGGAGCTGTACGAGGCCGCCCGCCTCGACGGCGCCAGCGAGTGGCGGATCGCGTTGCGGATCAAGGTGCCGCTGCTGCGCCCGGCGCTCGTCATGACGTCGGTGTTCACGCTGATCGGCATGCTGCAGGTGTTCAGCGAGCCGGCCACGCTACGGCCGATGAGCAACACCATCACCCAGGACTGGGTGCCGTTGATGCGGATCTACCAGCAGGCGTTCGTGGACAACGACACCTACCTGGGCGCGGCCAGCTCGGTGCTCCTGGCGGGCGCGACGGTGCTGCTGTCGCTGGGCGCGCTGGTCGTCTTCAGGTCCCGGAGCGCGAGGAGCGAGCGGTGAGAGCGCGTACGAAGATCGTTCCTACGCTGATCCTCGCCCTCGGCGGCGTGTACGCGGTGCTGCCCCTGCTGTGGGTGATCTTCGCCTCGACGAAGTCCTCCGACGAGCTGTTCACCACGTTCTCGGGCTGGCCCAGCTTCAACGGCGGGTTCACGGAGAACATCGCGGCGCTCGGCTCGTACGGCGACGGCCGGTTCTGGCTGTGGATGCTCAACAGCCTCATCTACGCCGGCGGCGGCGCGTTCCTGACCGTGGTCATCTCGGCCGCGTGCGGGTACGCGCTGGCCAAGTACCGCTTCACCGGGCAGCGGCTGATCTTCGCCTCGCTGCTGGCCGGCGTGCTGGTGCCCGGCATCACCCTGGCCATCCCGCAGTACCTGCTGCTGTCGGAGATGAACCTGGTCGGCACCTACTGGTCGGTCATCCTGCCCAGCGTGATCAGCCCGTACAGCATCTACCTGTGCCGCATCTACGCCGAGGCGGCCGTGCCGGACGAGATCCTGGAGGCCGGGCGGGTGGACGGGGCCGGGGAGTTCCGGCTGCTGTGGTCGGTCGGCGTGCCGATCATGACGCCGGGGCTGGTGACGGTGTTCCTGCTGCAGTTCATCGGCATCTGGAACAACTTCCTGCTGCCGTACATCATGCTGGCGAACGACGACCTCTTCCCGCTCACCGTGGGGCTCTACTCGCTGCTCAACCGCGGCGCCTCCCAGCCCGCGCTGTACACGCTGGTGATCAGCGGCTCGCTGCTGTCGATCATTCCGATCGTCGCGCTGTTCCTGTTCCTGCAGCGCTTCTGGCGGCTCGACCTCGTGGCCGGCAGCGTCAAGGGCTGACCTCCTCAAGAACGGATCGACATGAAGTTCAAAGACGGCTACTGGCGGATGCGTCCAGGGGTGCGGGGCGACTACGCCACCGCGGCCTACGACGTGACCGCGGACGCCGGCTCGCTGCGCGTCCTCGCCCCCACGCGGGAGATCACCCGGCGAGGCAACACCATCGACGGGCCGGTCCTGCGTGTGGACCTGTCCTCCCCGATGCCGGACGTGATCCGCGTCCGCGCGGTGCACTTCGCCGGGTCCGTGCCCACCGCGCCCGCTTTCGCGGTACGCGACGACGACCCCGAGGTGAAGATCGCCGTGGACGGCGAGGAAGCCGCTCTGACCAGCGGCGGGCTCACCGTACGGGTGCGCAGGGACGCCCCGTGGGAGATGACGTTCAGCGCGGACGGGCGCGAGCTGACCCGCAGCGGCGGCAAGAGCCTGGGCGTCATGCACGACCCCGACGCCCGCCACTTCATGGTGGAGCAGCTGCGCCTGAGCGCCGGCGAGCTGGTCTACGGCCTCGGCGAGCGCTTCGGCGCCCTGGTCCGCAACGGCCAGTCCGTCGACATCTGGAACGAGGACGGCGGCACCAGCAGCGAGATCGCCTACAAGAACGTGCCGTTCTACCTCACCAACCGCGGCTACGGGGTGTTCGTCAACCATCCCGGGCGGGTGTCGTTCGAGGTGGGCTCGGAGACGGTCTCACGGGTGCAGTTCAGCGTCGAGAGCCACGACCTGGAATACCTGATCATCCACGGGCCGGCGCCGGCCGACATCCTGCGCCGCTACACCGCGCTGACCGGCCGTCCGGCGCTGCCGCCGGCCTGGTCGTTCGGGTTGTGGTTGTCCACCTCGTTCACCACGGACTACGACGAGGCGACGGTGACCTCGTTCGTGGACGGGATGGCCGAGCGGGACCTGCCGCTGAGCGTGTTCCATTTCGACTGCTTCTGGATGCGGCGGTTCCGCTGGTGCGACTTCGAGTGGGATCCGGAGGTGTTCCCCGACCCCGAGGGCATGCTGCGGCGGCTCAAGGAGCGGGGGCTGAAGGTCTGCCTGTGGATCAACCCGTACATCGGGCAGGCGTCGGCGCTGTTCGAGGAGGGTGCGGCGGCCGGCCACCTGCTACGCCGCCCGGACGGCACGGTCTGGCAGGACGACCACTGGCAGGCGGGCCGGGCGCTGGTGGACTTCACCTCCCCGGCCGCCCGCGAGTGGTACGCGGGCAAGCTGCGCGGGCTGCTCGACATGGGGGTGGACGCGTTCAAGACCGACTTCGGCGAGCGCATCCCGACCGACGTCCTGTACGCCGACGGCTCCGACCCTGAGCGCATGCACAACTACTACAGCCTGATCTACAACCAGACCGTCCACGACGTGCTCGCCGAGCGGCGCGGAGCCGGCGACACGGTGCTGTTCGCGCGCTCGGCCACGGTCGGCGGGCAGCGGCTGCCGGTGCACTGGGGCGGCGACTGCGAGTCGACGTTCGAGGCGATGGCCGAGTCGCTGCGGGGCGGGCTCTCGCTGGGCATGGCCGGGTTCGGGTTCTGGAGCCACGACATCGGCGGGTTCGAGGGGCGGCCCGACCCGGCGGTGTTCAAGCGGTGGGTGGCGTTCGGGCTGTTGTCGTCGCACAGCCGTTTGCACGGCAGCCGGTCGTACCGGGTGCCGTGGTTGTTCGACGAGGAGTCGGTGGACGTGCTGCGCTCGTTCACGCGGCTGAAGGCGCGGCTGATGCCGTACCTGTACGGGGCGGCCGTGCAGGCCGCGGCCGAGGGCATCCCGGTGATGCGGGCGATGCAGCTGGAGTTCCCCGCGGACCGGGCCTGCGACCACCTGGACGCCCAGTACATGCTGGGACCGGACCTGCTGGTGGCACCGGTGTTGTCGGCCGAGGGCGATGTCTCGTACTACGTTCCCGAGGGCGTGTGGACGCGGCTGCTCGACGGGGAGACCGTGTCCGGACCGGGCTGGCGTACCGAGCGGCACGGGTTCGAGAGCCTGCCGCTGCTGGTACGGCCGGGCGCGGTGATCGCGACCGGCGCCCGTGAGGACCGCCCCGACTACGACTACGCCGACGGCGTCACCCTGAACGCCTACCGGCCGGCCGACGGCGACCGCCGCGAGGTCACCGTGCCGGGCCGGGACGGCACCGCCGCGGCGGTGTTCGAGGTGTCCCGCACCGGCGACCGGGTGCGCGCACGCCGCCTGGAGGGGGCGCCCGCCGCGTGGAGCCTGCTGCTCGCCGGGGTGCACGACGCCCGTCATCCGCAGGCCCAGCCGACGCCGGACGGGGTGCGGGTCACCGCCGATCCCGGCGCGGGAGAGATCGAGATCACCCTCCATGACCCCGTCCGGCGGACCGGCACGGCAGCTGAGGAGCAGCACGCATGACGACTTTCCCCGAGCATTTCCTGTGGGGCACCGCCACCGCCGCCTACCAGGTGGAGGGCGCGTGGAACGAGGACGGCCGCGGCCCGTCCATCTGGGACACCTTCTCCCACACGCCCGGCCTGGTGGCGGGCGGTGACACGGGTGATGTGGCGTGCGACCACTACCACCGCCTCGAGGAGGATCTCGATCTCCTGGCCGCGCTGGGCGTGGGCGCCTACCGGTTCTCAATCTCCTGGCCGCGGGTGCAGCCGGGCGGCACGGGACCGGTGAACCGGGCGGGCGTGGACTTCTACTCCCGCCTGGTGGACGGCCTGCTGGCCAGGAACATCTCCCCGGTGGCCACCCTCTACCACTGGGACCTGCCGCAGGAGCTGGAGGACGCGGGCGGCTGGCCGCACCGGGACACCGCCTCGCGCTTCGCGGACTACGCGCGGCTGGCGGGCGAGGCGCTCGGCGACCGCGTGCGCACCTGGATCACGCTGAACGAGCCGTGGTGCTCGGCGTACCTGGGCTACGCCTCCGGCGTACACGCCCCGGCGCGGGCCGAGCCGGCCGCCGCGCTGGCCGCCGTGCACCACCTCAACCTGGGTCACGGCCTGGCCGTGCAGGCGCTGCGCTCGACCGCCGCCAAGGATGCGCAGATGTCCGTCACGCTCAACCTGCACCACGTGCGCGGGGTGTCGGAACGGGACGCCGACGCGGTGCGGCGCGCGGACGCGCTGGCCAACCGGGCCTTCCTCGGCCCGATGCTGGAGGGCGCCTACCCGCGCGACCTCATCGCCGACACCGCCTCGGTGACGGACTGGTCGTTCGTGCGGGACGGCGACGAGGCGACGGCCCGCCAGCCGCTGGACGTGCTCGGGGTCAACTACTACAACCCCACCCTGGTACGCCGGTGGGACGGTGACGGCCCCCGGGAGACCGCCGACGGGCACCAGGACGGTGCCGCCTCGCCGTGGATCGCATGCGAGGACGTCGAGTTCGTCAAGCAGCCCGGCCCGTACACCGAGATGGGCTGGAACATCGACGAGACCGGCCTGACCGAACTGCTGCTGCGCCTGCACCGCGACTACCCGGACATGCCCACGATGATCACCGAGAACGGCGCGGCGTTCCCCGACCCGGTGGCCGCCGACGGCCGCGTCCACGACGCGGACCGCATCGACTACCTGCACCGCCACCTGGCCGCCGTCAGCGAGGCCATCGCGGGCGGCGCCGACGTGCGCGGGTACTTCGTGTGGTCGCTGATGGACAACTTCGAGTGGGCGCACGGGTACGCCAAGCGCTTCGGCATCGTGCGCGTGGACCGCGAGACGATGGAGCGCACCTGGAAGGACAGCGCCCACTGGTACCGCGACGTGGTCGCCGCCGGCGAGCTGCCCGCTCGGGATTTCGCGCGCCACGCCTGACGCGAAGGTGTGACGCGCGATCCCCGGGGGCGGCGCGGTCCCCGGGGGTGGCGCGATCCCCGGGGGCGGCGCGGTCCCCGGAGGGTGGCACGGTCGCCGGAGCCGGAGCCGGGGGCGTCGCTCTGCGAGCGACAGCGGGCCGGACTCCACGGCGAATGGATCACGGCGTGCGGGGCCGGTGCGGGCGAGCGCTGGACGAGAATTCCAGAACGCATCCGGTCCCGCATCGCCGCAGGTCAAGCCATGATCAAAGCGCGCCCTGCAGGATTCGAACCTGCGACCGTCGGATTAGAAGTCCGATGCTCTATCCAGCTGAGCTAAGGGCGCTCCCGCCTAATTGTGCATGATTCAGGAAGCGGTCACGCATCAGTTATCAGGCTGTGTTGTGAGGATCACTGTAGGGGATCCGGGGGCCGTCCGGTGCGGTGAGCGTCAGCAGGCCGGCGGCGCGCCCCGGAAGGCGGGAGTCCTCCGGGGATGAACCCCGATCCGATGGGATCCGGGGTGCGCCGGACCCGGGTTCAGGCGAGGACCGAACCCGGGTCCCGCGCGAGCCGGGCCGAGGTCCGGTGCGGGTCGGGCCGAGGGCGCGACGGGGGCCGGGCGGCCGGACGGGTTCGCACGGACGCGTTCCCGCTCGGCCGGATGGGTTCGCACGGACGCGTTCCCGGCCGCCCTCGCGCGGGTCTACCCTCGTATGCCATGTCCGCTGTCACGGCCCACGAGGAGATCCCCTTGCTGGGCGGTGACGTGACCTGCGGGGTGGTCCGGGTCGGGGAGACCGTCCGCAGGCCCGTCCGGCCGTCCACGCCCGCGGTCCACGCTCTGCTGCGGCACCTGGAGGCGTCCGGGTTCGACGGCGCGCCCCGGGCGCTGGGAACGGACGAGCGGGGCCGGGAGATCCTCTCCTACGTCGAGGGCCGCTCCGCTCCCAGGCCGCTGCCCGGTTACGCGCTCACCGACGAGGCGCTGGCCGCGCTGGCGGTCCTGCTGCGCCGGTTCCACGACGCGGCGGCGGGTTTCACCCCGCCGCCGCGCGCCGTGTGGGAGGCGGGGTCCAACGACGACGCGGCGCCGGAGCTGGTCGGGCACTGCGACGTCAACCTCGACAACGTGATCTTCCGTGACGGCCTGCCCGCGGCGCTGATCGACTTCGACCTGGCCCGGCCGACGACCCGGCTGTTCGACGTGGTGACCACCCTGCGCCACTGGGCGCCGCTCGCCGACCCGCTGGACCTGGAGCCGCTCCAGCGCTCCCTGCCGGCCGGGCCGCGGCTGCGGCTGTTCTGCGACGCGTACGGCCTGGCCCCCCGCGACCGCCGCCGCCTGCTCGACCTCGCCCGCCTGCGCTTCGGCCGCTCCTACCACGTCATGCGGACCAGGGCCGTCACCGCCGGCGGCGGCTGGGCCCGCATGTGGGAGTCGGGCGCGGGGGAGCGTATCCGCCGGGCGCTCGCCTGGCTCGACACCCATCATGATGAGCTTCATGCCCATCTCCTCTGACCGTCCTTCCTTCTCCTCCTGGGGCCTCTCCGCGAGCCTCTCCGCAGGCACCACCGGCCTCTCCGCAGGCACCTCCGCAGGCACCTCCGCCGGTCTCTCCGCCGGTCTCTCCGCGGGTCTCTCCGCCCGGTCCTTCCTCCGGCGGACCCGCGCCGGAGGAAGGACCCGGCGGGTCTCCTCGCGGGGAGCCCTCGGAGTGAGGCCCGGCCGGGCCGAGGCGTTCGGCGTGCTCGCCGGCGTCGCCCTCGACGCGCTGCTCGCCGACCCCCGGCGCGGCCACCCGGTGGCGCTGTTCGGCCGGGCCGCCGCCGCGCTGGAGAGGCGCCTGTACGGCGACGCCCGCCCCGCCGGGATCCGTCACGTCGCCGCCTGCGTCGGCCCGGTGGCGCTGCTCGGGCTCGCCGCGGCCCGGACGGCGGACCCGCGGGTCCGGGGCGCGCTGACCGCGGCGGCGACCTGGGCGGTGCTGGGCGGCACCACCCTGGGACGGGAGGGGGCCGCCATGGCCGGGCTGCTGGAGTCCGGCGACCTCGCCGGGGCCCGGCGGCGGCTGCCGCACCTGTGCGGGCGCGACCCGTCCCGGCTGGAGGCGCCCGAACTGGCCCGGGCCACCGTCGAGTCGATCGCGGAGAACACCTCCGACGCGGTCGTGGCGCCACTGTTCTGGGGCGCGGTCGCCGGGATCCCGGGCCTGCTGGCCTACCGGGCGGTCAACACCCTCGACGCGATGGTGGGCCACCGCAGTGCGCGCTACGAGCGGTTCGGCTGGGCCGCGGCCCGGCTCGACGACGTGGCCGGCTACGTCCCGGCCCGGATCACCGGGCTGCTGACGGTCCTCGCCGCCCCGCTGGCCGGCGGCTCCGCCCGGCGGGCGGCGGCCGTGCTGCGCCGGGACGGTCACCGCCACCCGAGCCCCAACTCGGGCCGGTGCGAGGCGGCCTTCGCCGGGGCGCTGGACCTCACGCTCGGCGGCGTGAACGTCTACGGCGAGCGCGTGGAGCACCGCCCGGAGATGGGCGACGGGGCCAAACCGTCGGTCGCGGACATCCGCAGGTCCGTACGGCTGGCACGGGCGGTGAACCTCGCCGCCGCGGGCCTGGCCGCCGCCGCGCTGCTCGCCCGCCGTACCGGACCGGTGGACGGACGGCCCGCGCGCCGGGCGGTCAGGCGATGAGCCGGACGGTATGGACGGGAACGGACGGAAAAGACGGGAAGGTGCACCGTTGAGGGGCGCGCTGCTGGTCGCCGGGACCACCTCCGACGCGGGCAAGAGCGTCGTCACCGCCGGGATCTGCCGCTGGCTGGCCCGCCAGGGGGTCAAGGTCGCGCCGTACAAGGCGCAGAACATGTCCCTCAACTCCTTCGTCACCGCCGACGGCGCCGAGATCGGCCGCGCGCAGGCGATGCAGGCCGCCGCGTGCGGCCTGGAACCCGCGGCCGACATGAACCCGATCCTCCTCAAACCGGGCAGTGACCGGCGCAGCCAGGTCGTGGTCATGGGACGGCCGCTGACCGACGTCGACGCGTTGGAGTACCGGGATCTCAAGGACCACCTCCGCACGGTCGCCGTCGACGCGCTGGAACGGCTGCGCGCCCGCTACGACGTCGTGGTCTGCGAGGGCGCGGGCAGCCCGGCGGAGATCAACCTGCGCGAGGGCGACATCGCCAACATGGGCCTGGCCCGCGCCGCCGGCCTGCCGGTCGTCGTGGTCGGCGACATCGACCGCGGCGGGGTCTTCGCCGCGCTGTACGGGACGGTGGCCCTGCTGGAGCCCGCCGACCAGGCGCTGATCGCGGGGTTCGTGGTCAACAAGTTCCGCGGGGCCCGCGAGCTCCTCGAACCGGCCCTCGGCATGATCCGGGGGTTGACCGGCCGGGAGGTCTACGGCGTGCTGCCGTGGCTGGAGGGCGCGTGGCTGGACGCCGAGGACTCCCTCGCCCTGGACAACCGTCCCGCGATCGGGACGCGTCCGCCGTACGGCAGGCAGACCCTGCGGGTCGCGGTGGTCAGGCTGCCGCGCGTCTCCAACTTCACCGACGTCGACGCCCTGGCCGCCGAGCCCGGGGTGACGGTCCGCTTCGTGACCTCCCCGGCCGAACTGGACGACGCCGACCTGGTGGTGCTGCCCGGCTCCCGCGCCACGGTCTCCGACCTGGCCTGGCTGCGCGCGACCGGCCTGGCCGCCGCGCTGCCCGGCCGGGCCGTGCTGGGCGTCTGCGGCGGCTACCAGATGCTCGCCCGGACCATCCACGATGACGTCGAGTCGGGCGCAGGCCGGGTGGAGGGGCTGGGCCTGCTGCCCGCGACGGTGGTGTTCGCCCCGGACAAGACGCTGGGCCGGCCGGTCGGCACGGCGTACGGCTGTCCCGTCGCGGCCTACGAGATCCACCACGGGGTCGTGACGCCCGAGGGCGGCGAGCCGTTCCTCGACGGCTGCCGCTCGGGCACCGTCTGGGGCACCACCTGGCACGGGGCCCTGGAGAACGACGGTTTCCGCCGGGCGTTCCTGGCCGACGTGGCGGCGGTGACCGGCCGCGACTTCGTGCCCGCCCCGGACGTCTCCTTCGCCGCGCTGCGCGAGGAGCGGCTGGACGCCCTGGGCGACCTGGTCGAACACCACCTGGACACCGGAGCCCTGCTCCGGCTCCTGGAGGGCGGGGTCCCCGAGGGCCTGCCGGTCCTGCCGCCGGGCGGCGCCGGGGGAGCGCCGTAGCGGGTACGGTGCCCCCCTGCCGCCGGACGGTGCCGGGAGCGCCGGGGCGGGACCGCCGGCCCGCGCGCCCGGCAGCCCACGCGTCCGGACCCCGCGGGACCGCCGAACCCCGCGGGACCGCCGGCCTGCGCGTCCGGCGATCCCGCCGCGGCGGCGTCAGCTCACCGGCGCCTCGTGCCCGGCCCGGACCCGGGCGGACAGGAAGCGGGCGGCCTCGCCGAGTGCCTCGTCGGCTTCGTCGAGGTGCCCGGAGTGGTTCTGGAAGACGTGCGGCACCTGCGGCCAGACCCGCAGCGTGACCTCCACGTCGTCCGCGGCCGCGCGCCCGGCGAGCCGGACGGCGTCGTCCAGCAGGAGCTCGTTCGAGCCGGCCTGCACCAGTAGCGGGGGCAGGCCCCGCAGGTCGGCGAAGACCGGGCTCGCGAGCGGGTGGGCGGGGTCCTGACCGGCCAGGTAGGGGGTGGCGAACGCCTGGACCGCCTTCCGGGTGAAGATCGGGTCGATGCCCTCCTTCGTGCGCATGCTCCGCCCGCCGAGCGTCAGGTCGGTCCACGGGGAGAGGACGGCGACGCCCGCCGGCTGCGGCAGTCCGGCGTCACGGGCCGCGACCAGGGTGGCGACGGCCAGCCCGCCGCCGGCGGAGTCTCCGGCGAGCACCAGTTCCTCCGGGCGCACTCCCTCGTCGAGCAGCGCCCGGTAGGAGGCGAGGCCGTCGTCCACCGCGGCGGGGAAGGGGTGCTCGGGGGCCAGCCGGTAGTCCAGGGACGTCACGCGCAGCCCGGCGCGGAGCCCCAGCCGGGCGGCGAGCCCCGCGTGCGTGCCGGGCGACCCCAGGACGTAGCCGCCGCCGTGGAGGTAGAGCAGCCGCCCGCGGCCGGTGGCGGCGGCCGGGGTCAGGTCGAGCGCGGGACGGCCGCCGAGCACCGTCTCGTGCGCCGTGACGTCGTCGGGCAGGGGCCGGGAGAAGGCGCCGGCGAATCCGGCGCGCTGCTCCTCCAGGGCCGGGTTCGGGTGGGCGGGTGCGTTGCGGTGCAGGGCGTCGACGGCCTCGCGCTGCGAGCGGGTCATCCGGGCCTCCGTGGTGTCGAGGATGAGAGGATGCATTCCTTGGAATGCGCTTGCGATCCTCAACCAGATTCCAAGGAAGATGATTCCTGGGAATCTATTGGAGCGGAAACTGTGACGCACATCACTCGCCTGTTCACCGACCTCGTCCGTGCCGAGACCCGGTTGTACAACGCGGTGAGCGACCGGCTGCGCGCCGAGCACGGCATCGGCCTGGGACAGTTCGAGTTCCTGGAGATCATCGACGACCGTCCCGGATGCCGGGTGCTCGACATCGTGCGCGAGATCGGGATCACCGTCGGAGCCGTGAGCAAGGGCGTGGACCGGCTGGAGAGCGCGGGCCTGTGCGTGCGCGCGGCGCATCCCGAGGACCGGCGGTCCTCCGTCCTCAGCCTCACCCCGGAGGGCGCCCGGATCCTGGCCGCCGCCCGCCCCACCGTCGAGGACGAGCTGACCGCCCGCACGGCCGCCGTCCCGGCCGCCGACCTCACCCGGACCGCCGCGACGCTCGCCACTCTGCGCGCGGCGCTTGAGGAGCACCAGCGGGACGGGGCCTGAGGCCGGTTCCCGCCCGTTCCCTCGACGCGCCCGGCGGCACCCAGGACGACGCGGAGTTCGAGCGCCGCTACCTCGAACACCTCAGCCGCACCCTCGACGAGGTCGAGCTGTTCGGCGTCCGCGTGGAGAACTACCGGCCCCGCGCCACCCTGAGCGTCGCCTACATCAGCCTCGGCGTCTCGGCGGAGGGCAGGGCTCGCCACCGCGTCCCGGAACGGATGCGCCTGGCCGAGCTGGCCGAGACGGCCGGCGAGGCGGAGCCGGCGACCCTGCGCGTGGAGAGCGCCCTCGGCCGGTCCCGGCGCACCCTCCTGCGCGGCGACGCCGGATCCGGCAAGAGCACGCTGCTGCGCTGGCTGTCGGTGACCGCGGCGCGCGGCGGCTTCGCAGGCGACCTGGAGACCTGGAACGGCTCGGTCCCGTTCGTCGTCAAGCTCCGCAGCCACCCCTCCGGCGATCTGCCCATGCCCGAGGACCTCCTCAAGGACGTCGCCGGGCCGGTGGCCGGGCGGATGCCCGCCGGATGGGCGCACCGGGTGCTCGACGCGGGACGGGCGCTGCTGCTCGTAGACGGGGTGGACGAGCTGGCCGTACGGCACCGCCCCGCGGTCCGCAAGTGGCTCGCCGGGCTGCTGGCCGCCTACCCCGGCACCCGGACCGTCGTCACCTCCCGTCCCGCGGCGGCCGACGCCCGCTGGCTGACCGAGGAGGGCTTCTCCCCGGTCACGCTGGAGCCGATGACCCCGTCCGATCTGCGGGAACCGGTGCGGCAGTGGCACGCGGCGATGCGCGGGTCACCGAGCCTGCCGTGTGCGCCGGAGCGGCTGGACGAGTACGAGGGCGCGCTGCTGGCCCGCTTCGAGAGCGGCCCGCACCTGCGGGCGCTCGCCGCGACGCCGCTGCTCGCGGCGATGCTGTGCGCGCTGAACCTCGACCGCGGCAGGCAGTTGCCGCGCAACCGGATGGGCCTGTACGCGGCGGCGCTGGAGCTGCTGCTGGAACGCCGGGACGCCGAGCGCGGCATCGCCGCCGAGGTCGCCCTCGAAGCCGAGCAGAAGATCCGTATCCTCCAGGACCTCGCCTGGCAGCTCGCCGTGTGGGGCCGCTCGGAGCTGGCGAAGACCACGGCGCTGCGGCGGGTCGAGGAGAAGATCCGGACCATGCCCCGGGTGGAGGCCACCGCCGAGGCGGTGCTCGACCACCTGCTCCAGCGCAGCGGGGTGATCCGGGAGCCGGTGCCGGGCCGGATCGACTTCGTGCACCGCACCGTGCAGGAGTATCTCGCCGCCAAGCAGGCCGCCGACGACGCCGACGTGGAACCCCTGGTGGAGCGCGCACACCTGGACCAGTGGCGCGAGACGGTGGTGATGGCAGCCGGGCACGCCAACGCGCCCGTACGGCGGGACCTGTTGCGCGGGCTGCTCGATCGGATCGACGCCGAGGACCGGTACGGCAGGCGGCTGCGGCTGCTGGTCGCCGGCTGCCTGGAGACGATCCAGGAGCTCCCCGGCGATCTGCGCGACCGCCTGGAGGGCCGCCTCGCCGAGGTGATCCCGCCGCGCAACGAGGCCGAGGCCAGGACGCTCGCGCTCGCCGGTGAGGAGGTGCTGCGCCGCCTTCCCGACGACGTGCGCGGCCTGCCGAAGGCGCGGGCGGCGGCGACGGTGCGGACCTGCTGGCTGATCAACGGGGAGGAGTCGCTGCGCAGACTCGCCGGGTACGCGGTGGACTCCCGCGAGGCGGTCCAGCGGGAACTCGTGATCGGGTGGGAGTACTTCGACGCCGACGAGTACGCCGCCCGAGTCTTAGCTGACGCAACTTTTCCCAGAGGCATCCTCACCATCGGGAAACCGCGCATGCTGGGCAGCCTTCGTCACCTGAAGAACTTGAAAAGGCTTTTGGTGGGCTGCCGTGACTCTGAGAGCCTGCGGTTCCTTCGCTCCACGCCGCCGCTGCACTGGCTCTTCCTGCGTTCTGTGGACGCCACCGATCTGAACGACCTGGAGTCCCAGCCGACGCTGACGTTGCTGTACGTCAGGATGACGTCGCGCCGCCGGAGTGACCTTGACTACCTGACCCGCCTGCCCGGGCTGCGAAGTCTGATCCTGGAGAACTTCGACTTCGCGGGGAGCCTCGCGTTCCTCGACGAACTCCCTCGACTCGACACGCTCCAGCTCGGCGACGTGGGTTCGGTCCGGGACTTCGGCCCGGTCGCCCGGCAGACCACGCTCCAGGACCTGAGGCTCCGTGGCGCACGCCACCTGAAGAGCGTCACGTTCTTGTCGGATCTTTCCTGCCTGCAAACGCTCAGTCTCGAAGAGTCCGAGGTCGCCGATCTCGACCCGCTGGCAGGTCTTCCGCAACTCCGTTACTTCTACCTTCAAGGGGCGCGGCGGGTGACGGACCTCTCCCCGCTCGCAGGTCTGGAGAATCTGCGTGAACTCGTTCTGGACGGGACGGCCCCCGTGCTCGACCTGGCGCCGCTCGCGGACAGACCGAGCTTGCAGATAATCGTCGGCTCGAACCAGGAGATCCGCAATGTTCATCTGCTCCACCCGACCGCGAAGGTCACACGCCTGGCGGGTGCCTGATGACCGGACTGGCCCGGACCGCCCTCACGCCCCGGCCGCCGGAGTCCGGTGGTTCACGTCGATCCAGGCGTCGATCCGCGCCCAGTTGTCGTAAAGCCAGCGGACCTGCTCCTCGCGGTCCCGGGGGACGTCCTCCGCGTCGACCCGCCACCACGTCGCCCGCACCTCCGCGTGCGTGGGCAGCTTGGCCCAGAGGTCGTGGAGGGTGACCAGGTCGTCCAGGCCGGTGTGGGCGACGAACACCACGTCGGCGGAGGGACAGGCGTCGATGGCGGCGAAGGCCCCGCCGGGGTGCGGGGGGAGTACGTGTTCCAGGCGGCGGGCGCGGGCGGCCTCCTCGGCCAGCCCCTTGTTCTCCAGGCGCCGGATGGCCCTCGCCTGCCGCCTGGGGGTGAAGTTCCCGCCCTCCGGGAAGATCAACAGAGCGTCGTCCGGGTCCATGCCGGCGGCCAGCCTGCGGATCTCGGCGACGACGCCGCCCGCTCCGGCGCCCCGGGGGACGAAGGCGCTGGGCACCCGGCCGATCAGCACGTCCAGGGAGGGGTCGAGCCGCAGGGCCGCCTTCATCACGATCCTGGGGCGCCGGCCGTACACGCTGAGCAGGTGGTGCACCAGCAGGACCGAGTCGCCGGGGCCCGCGTGGCGGGCGAGCACGATGACCGGGCGGGTCAGCCGCCGGGACAGCTCGTCCGGAGTGGGTGAGGGGGCCTCCATGAGGACGCGCAGGCGGAAGATCCGTTCGGCCGCGCCGTACACCTGCCCCAGGAACCATTTGATCAGGGCGTAGTGGCGGTCCTCGTACTCGTCGCGGCTGAGCCGTCCGCCGAACCCGGAGACCACCCAGATGCCGAAGCAGGCCAGCAGCGCCATCGTCTCCAGCGTCAGCCACGCCACCGCGAACCACACCAGGCGGGTGCCCCGCCGCTGCGGGGGCGGCAGGCGCAGCGAGGCCGCGGCGACCACCAGCAACCAGATCGGGAGCGTGACCAGCGCGGCCACGGCGAGCACCACCACCAGGGGCGCGAGGACCAGGCGGCGGACGATGCGGGGAGGGAGCACCGGTCCCTCCTTCCTTCGCGGCTCGCCGTACGGCACCGGCCCGCGTCTTCCGGGGCCGCCGCGCCGTACGGCCGGCGGCACCGCCCCGGCTCGGGCGGGCGCGCGGCTCAGGCGGGCGACCGACGGGCGAGATACTCCGACGACGCCCGGTACGCACGCTCGATGTACCCAGATATACGCGATGAATCGCGGTAGCGGAGCTGGGAGAGGTCCACACCGGGCCTGGCCTCGGCGCCGGCGGGCATGACGTGCACCTCCACGCCGGTGGGCAGCGCGGCCATCTCCTCGGTGAAACGGTGCCGCCGGGCGATCTCGAAGGCGGTCAGGCCGACCTCCCACGGCCGGCGCGGGGGGGCCAGGGGCCGCTCGATCCGGCCGACGTGCAGGACGTAGACGCGGCGCGCGCCGAGGGCGACGGCGCGGCCCACCGGGATGCTGTGGACCAGCCCCCCGTCGAGGAAGTGGTCGTCGCCGATGCGGACCGGCGGCAGCAGCCCCGGGACGGCGCAGGAGGCCAGGACCGCCTCGACGACCGGCCCCTCGGTGAACCAGTGGGCGGTGGCCCGCTCGACGCAGGCGGCCACGCACTGGAACGGCACGGCCAGGTCCTCGATGCGGGTCACCGGGAGCATCCCGGCCAGCATGCCGCGCAGCGGCGCGGCGGAGTGCAGGTGGGTGCCGCTCCTGGCGAGGGTGGAAAGCCGGGTCATCCACGACCCGCCGAAGGCGGTGCGGACCGCCTCCGTCTCCCACAGGGAGGTCAGCCGGGAGACGGCCGCGGCGGGGTCGGCGGCGAGCACGACGCCGTTCAGCGCGCCGACGGAGGTGCCGACGACCACGTCGGGTTTGACGCCCGCCTCGTCCAGGGCCCGCAGCATGCCGACCTCATGCGCGCCGAGCACGCCCCCGCCACCCAGCACGAAGGCCGTGTCCACGTTCATGTTCCTCACCATAGACCGGGAACCGGGATGGGCACTCTCCGCCGATGATCGTCGAATGCGGCGACCCTCCCGATGAGGTGGGCGTCACGGCGCCCACCGAGGAGGCCGGGTCCGGTGTCGCACGGCGGAACCGGAGGTGCGCGGACTCCACGCGCCCGCTCGGAAAGCCTGCCCTCGCAGAGGGCTTCGCCCGTGTTCGGAAGGGGGGCGCCGCCGGGTCGGGCGCTGTTACGATCCGCCCCGACGGCAGAGATCGACTTTCGGGATCGATCAGATGGAGAGGCGGTTGCGTATGGAGACGGGTGACAGGAACCGGATACGGGTCAGTGCCACCGATCAGCACACCTCGGGCACCCGGTTCGAGGATTTGGGGGCCGACTTCGGGGACTACATGACGGAGCTCCGCAACCACCTCCACGGGTCGAGCTTTCCGTGGCCGGGTGAGACGACGGTGGTGGCGTCGCTGTACGCCGAGGTGATGAACGGCCTGCTGGACCGTGGTGCGGCGCTGGGGCGCGACATCGGCGTCGCGGGAGAGGGCCAGGTCACCATGGCCGTCAACTACGCCGCGGCGGAGGGCGCCGGGATCGCGGCGGTCCACCGGATCGGGGCGGACGCCGCGACGGCCCGCCCGGTCGGCGCGGAGACGGGGGCGGTCCGTCAGCGAGGCGCGGAGACCGGGGGCGGCGCCGCCGGGAAGGGGTTCGCCGTATGACGGCCCTGCTCGCCGCACCGGCGGTCCAGTTCGGCTTCGGTCTCCTCGGGATCAGCCCGCCCCCGCCGTTCCCTGCGGCCTTCGACGAGCACATCGACAGTTGGGACCGGGCCGTCGCGCGGCTGCGCACACTCACCACCGACGCCGAGCAGGTCCTGTGGCGCATGACGTCCCGCAACGAGGGGCCCGCCGTCTCGGCCTGCGCGGCGCGACTGACCGCGGACGACGGACCGCTCCGCGGTGGTGAGCGGATGGCCGCCGACTGCCACGCGACCGCGCTCGCGTTACGGATCGTCAAGATCGCCAGCACCGCCACCTGGACGGCCATCGCGTTGTTCGCCGCGGCGGTCGGCGTCGCGGTGGGGGCCGCGCTCCTCCTCGGCGCCGGGGTGTCGCTACCCGCGACCCTCGCCCGGGCGCTCGCGATGATCGGGAAGGTCCTGCGGAACCTCCGCGCAGCCTTCCAGCGGCTCTTCCGCTCCCTGCTGGAGCGAATCGCGGGCCGGCGATACGTCGACATGAATGGAAAGGCCATGACGCACCGGTTCGCCGACGCGCCCGTCTACCGCAAGAAGGCCGTCGTGAGGGTGCGGAACGCGCGGGAGGGCGAGGAGGTCAGCACCGTCCTCGCCGACGGGACGAAGGAGACCGTCAACCGGGCCGCGGCCGGTGACCGGATCATCACCAATCCCCGGGGGGAGGAGTACATCGTCACCCCAGAGAACTACGCCAAGCGCTACGACGACATCGGCGGCGGCGAGGCACGGGCCAAGGGGATGGTCCGCGCCTTCCAGAACCCGACGGGAAGGCACGTCTCGATCGACGCGCCCTGGGGCGAACGCATGCGCGGCGGACCCGACGTCCAGTTCGCGATGGCCGTCGATCCCAAGGATGTCCGCGCCCTGACCTCGGACAGGTATCTCATCGGCGCGAAGGAGTTTGCCGCGGACTACGAGCCGATGCCTCTCCTCTGACCCGATCCCGGGGCGCCCCGTCGTGCGGGCCGCACGACGTCTCGCGTGCGGCCCGCGCGACGGCGGTGTAACGGCGCTCAGGGCAGCAGCAGGAGCTTGCCGGTGGTGCGGCGGGCCTCCAGGTCCTCGTGGGCCCTGGCCGCCTCGGCGAGCGGGTAGCGGCCGGAGACGTGCACCTTCAGCCTGCCCTCGGCCACCCAGCCGAACAGGTCGGAAGCCCGCCAGGCGAGCTCCTCGCGGGTGGCGACGTAGTGGGCGAGGGAGGGCCGGGTCAGGAAGAGGGACCCGTGCTGCCCGAGGACCTGCGGGTCGATCGGCGGGACCGGGCCGCTGGCCTGGCCGTACAGGGCCATCATGCCGCGCGGGCGCAGCGAGGCGAGGCTGCCGTCGAAGGTGGCCGCGCCGACGCCGTCGTAGACCACGTGCACGCCGGAGCCGGTCAGGTCGCGGACCGCCTCGGAGAAGCCCTCGTAGCGGAGCACCTCGTCGGCGCCGGCCTGGCGGGCCAGCTTCTCCTTCTCCTCGGTGGAGACGGTCCCGATCACCCGGGCGCCGCGCAGCTTGGCGATCTGGACGAGCAGCAGGCCCACGCCCCCGGCCGCGGCGTGCACGAGAACGTCGTCACCGGGCTTGACCTCGTGGACCGAGTGGGTCAGGTAGTGCGCGGTCAGCCCCTGCAGGGTGACGGCCGCCGCGGTCTCGGCGGAGACCCCCTCCGGCACCCGGACCAGGCGGGAGACCGGCACCGCGACCTTCTCGGCGTAACTTCCCATCACGTTGGTCCACGCCACGGTGTCACCGGCCGAGACGCCCTCGACGTCCTCGCCCGCCGCGATGACCGTGCCCGCGCCCTCGCCTCCGATGACGAACGGAAGGGAGAGCGGATAGCGGCCCGTGCGGTGGTAGACGTCGATGAAGTTCACGCCCGCGGCGGTGACGTCGACCAGCACCTCCCCGGGGTTCGGCACGGGGTCGGGGTGCTCGGTGTAGGTCAGGGCCTCGGGGCCGCCGGTGGCACGGACGACTATGGCATGCATCGCGCTCGACTCCTCGGATTCGGTGTGTGATCCTTTCGTCCCCAACCGCGCGGGGCCGCTCACTCTTCCCTGCGGGAGCGCTCCGGCGGGGTCACCCGCCCTTCCCGGCGGAGCCCTTGGGCGGGAGCGGGCCGTTCAGGGTGAAGTTGTCGAAGGACGTCTTGAGCGTGGCGCGGCCCTTCTCGGCGACCCTGGCGAACACGCCGACCGAGCCGTTGGGCAGCGGGGTGCCGTCGCGGGCGGTCTGCACCCGCTTGCCGTTGACCCACATGGTCAGCCGCACGCCGCTCTCGCCCTCGTCGGCGCACTCGGCCTGGACGCGGGCGGCCTCGCCCTTCGGCAGGTCCACCTCGGCGGGCGCGGCGAGCTCTCCTCCGGCGTTGTCGATGGTCTTGCGGATGCGGGCCTTGCCCGAGGTGTCGAGCAGGAACTCGTACCGGGTGGCGTTGACGTTGTCCTTGTCGCCGCGGCAGAACACGCCGTAGTCGCCGGGCCCGGAGCCGCCGCGGATCCTGACGTCCACGCCGACGAGCAGTCGCGTCGGGACGACGGGCGTGGGGCTCGCCGAGGGGGCGGGGGTGGCCGGTGGCGCGGTCACGAACGGTATGGGCGCGTCCATCCGGTGGCCGGCGTCCTCTCCGTCGACGTCGATGGCGATGTAGCCCTCGTGGGAGTAGCCCCACTTCTGCGTGGGCGGGCCGTATTCGGAGCTGTCCCAGTTGGTGCTCTGGGTGAAGTCGTCCTGGTAGAGCAGGGGCAGGTCGTCCGGCGGGCCGCTCGGGGACAGCAGGAGGTACAGGCCCGCCCCGCCGGCCACGACGAGGGCCGCCGTCGCCGCGACGGCCAGGCGGAGCCGCCCTCCCGTCCGGCCGCCGCGCGCCGCGGGCGGGCCGGCCGGGTCCGTCGGCGAGGCCCCTCCCGGCCTGCCTGGCCCGCCCGGCCCGCCCGGTGCGCTCGGTGCGGCGCCGGGCCAGGGGGCGGTCCGCGGGGCGGCGGCTCCAGACCACGGTGCGGTCGGCTGGGGAGCGGTGCCCTCCGGCCACCGCGCGGTCTGCGCGGGAGCGGGGCCGTTCCACGGGAGGGGCGGCGAGCCCTCGTGCTCCCGTGGGGCGCCCGGCGCCGTGACCTGCGGGTCCTGCTGCCAGACCGTCCGGACCGAGCGGGCGGCCTGCTCCGGCTCGGCCGAACGGCCGATGAGGTGGTCGAGGATCTGCTGGGCGGTGGGCCGGCGCTCCGGGTCCTTGACCAGGGCGCGGGCCACCAGCTCGCGCAGCGCGGGCTCCATGCCCTCCAGCGCGGGGTCGGTGTTCAGCACCTGGTACATCACCGAGGGCAGCGAGTCCCCGCCGAACGGCGGCCGGCCGCTCGCGGCGAAGGCCATCAGACATCCCCAGGAGAACACGTCGCAGGCGGGGGAGACGCGCTCGCCGCGCAGCACCTCCGGCGCCATGTAACGGGGGGTTCCGATGATCTCGCCCGTCCCGGTGATCCCACTGAGGGTGTCCAGCGCCCGGGCGATGCCGAAGTCGATCACCCGGGGGCCGAGGGAGGAGAGCAGCACGTTGGAGGGCTTCAGGTCGCGGTGCACGATCCCGGCGCCGTGGATCGAGGTGAGCGCGGTCGCCACGCCGACCGCCAGCGCGTCGAGGCTGGAGCCGAACAGCGGCCCCTGTGCCCGCACGGCCTCCTCCAGATTCGGGCCGGCCACGTACTCGGTGACGACGTAGAGCTGGTCGCCGTCCAGGTCGGCCTCGATCACGGCGGCGGTGCAGAACCGGCGGACCCGCCGGGCGGCCTCGGCCTCCCTGCGGAAACGCATCCTGAACTGCTCGTGACGGGTGTACTCCGGGTTGATCACCTTGATGGCGACCTGCCGTCCCTCGGGCGACTCGCCGAGATAGACCGTGCCCATCCCGCCCCGGCCCAGCGGCCGGAGCACGCGATAGCGGCCGATGTGTGGAGAGTCGCCGGATTCGAGGTTGTTCACCGTCATACCTAACCGCATGCCATCCGTTGGGTGGCTCACACTACCGAGATCTTCACGATGATCGGCAGTTGTGACGGCCTGCGGCTTGCACCGCACCGGACAAGAACGTATGTTCGACGCCCAGGCCCGTCTTCCCCCGGGTGATCAGTTCGACGGCCGCGGGAGAAGATCGCCTTGAGCAGACTTTACGGTGACCCGATCGACGTGTGGACCCGCGACGGGCTGCCGGTCCGGTTCGTCTGGCGCGACCGGCTCCACACCGTGCAGAGGGTGCTGGACCACTGGGTCGTCGCCCGGGAGTGGTGGAAGATCTCCGACAGCGACCCCGGGGAGCGCCGTTTCTGGCGGGTCGAGGCCGATCCCGGTGACCGGCTCGGCACCTACGAGCTCCGCTTCGACACCGCCGCCGAGGGCTGGTTGCTGATCAGGGCCTGGGACTGACGCCCCGCCCCGGCCCGCGTCCCCGCGAGGCGGCGGCGGGCGTCCGGGTCCTGCGCCCGGGTGACCTCCCGGACGGTCGCGGCGCACAGCGCGGCGCAGGCGGCGACCGCGGCCAGCTCGGCCGGGCCGAGCCCGGTCAGGCCCCCGTCCCCGCGCCCGCCGATCAGCCGTACGGTGACCACGGCCAGTACGGCCAGCCAGCTCAGCCACCAGGCGGTGAGCAGCACCGGCCAGTGGCCGCCCCCGCCGGGCGCCGGACGTGAGTCCCGCCACAGGCGGTGCAGCATCAGCGGCGGGGCGACGAGGTTGACCACCGGCACGAACCACGCCGCCAGCACCGGGGCGACCGGAGACCGGGAGGGGGCGACGCTCTGCCGGGCCCGCACCAGCCACGACAGGTAGGCGACGGCCGCCGCGACCGTGGTCGCCACCACGAGGATCAGCAGCAGGGCGAAGGCGCTGGCGGCCCCGGCGACGGCCTGCGCCGCGGGAGCGTGGTGGTCGCCGCCGAGTGTCGCCAGCCGGCGGGCCAGCCATCGCCCGCGCGTCTCCTCGAACGCGGTCAGGCAGGCGACCGCGAGCACCTGGGCGGCGAGGAGCACGTAGACGACCATGGCGGGCCTCCTCGGCGCCAGCGGGACAGAGCGCATGGTCATCTCCCCCCGGCATGCGCTGAAGTGTCTGCCCTTTTCCTATCCAGCAGGGCTCTTCGTCAACCGCGCCCACCGCAGGTCAGAAACGGTTCCGCGGCGCCCGCCGCTCATCCGCTCCCGCTACGGCGTGCCCGCCGCCGGGAGGGACGCCCCGAGCGACCCGCGCGACCGCCGGGACGCGCTCCGGCTGGGACGCGCTCCGGCGGCGTCCCCTTCCGGCCGAGTCGCCGCCGGAAGGGGACGCCGCCGGAAGGGGACGCCCGTCCCCGCCGTCAGCCGACCACGCCCGACTCCCAGGCCCAGGCCGCGGTCTCCACCCGGTTCCTGGCCCCGAGCTTCGCCTGGATGCTGCCGAGGTGCGTCTTGACCGTCGACAGCGAGACGAACAGCTCCGCGGCCACCTCCTGGTTGGTCCGACCCCTGGCCACCAGGCGGACGACGTCCAGCTCGCGCTCGGTGAGCGGCTCGGCGGGCGGCCGGCCGCCGCCGGACCTGGGCCGGGCCAGGTGCGCCAGCAGCCGCACGGTGACCGACGGCGACACCAGGGCGTCCCCGGCCGCCGCCGCCCGGATCGCCTCGATCAGCAGCGTCGGCCCGCTGTCCTTGAGGAGGAACCCGGTGGCCCCGGCCCGAAGCGCCCCGTAGACGTACTCGTCCAGGTCGAACGTCGTGACGATGACCACCCGCATCGGGTCGGCGACGCCGGGCCCGGCCAGGGCGCGGGTGGCCTCCAGGCCGTCCAGCAGGGGCATCCGGATGTCGAGCAGGCACACGTCGGGCCGCAGCCTGCGCGCGTGCTCGACCGCCTCGGCGCCGTTCGCGACGGTCGCCACGACCTCCATGTCCTGCTGGGCGTCCAGGATCATCTTGAACCCGGTCCGTACCAGTTCCTGATCGTCAGCGATGAGCACCCGAATCGTCACCCGATGGATTCTGCCAGCCGTACCGGGGGCTCGGACCCTCGCATCGGAACACCCCGGACACCGGCCACGGGACGCCTCCGGACGCCGGCCCCGGAACCAGCGCCGCCTGTTCCCCGGGATCCGCGCCGCCGGCCGCAGGGAGGCGCGGACCCCGACTTTCGGCCGAGGCCGGCGGGCCCGGATCGGACTCCCGGCCGATCCGCCGCGGCGCCCGCGGGCGGAAGAGTCGTCGCCATGAATGTTGTGCTTGAAGGGGCCGGCCTGGTCAAGCGGTTCGGCCCGACCGTGGCGCTGGGCGGCGTCGGGCTGGCCGTCCGGGGCGGCGAGGCCGTAGCGATCATGGGACCGAGCGGGTCGGGCAAGTCGACCCTGCTGCACTGCCTGGCCGGGATCATGAAGCCGGACGAGGGAGAGGTGCGCCTGCTGGACCGGCGGATCGACGCGCTGGGTGAGCGCGAGCGCAGCGCCCTGCGCCGCACCCGGTTCGGGTTCGTGTTCCAGTTCGGCCAGCTCCTGCCCGAACTGCCCGCCGACGAGAACGTGGCGCTGCCGCTCATGCTCGGCGACGTCTCCCGGGCCGACGCCGTACGGCGGGCCCGCGAGTGGTTCGCCCCGCTCGGCCTGGCCGGGATGGAGGGACGGCGCCCGGGTGAGCTCTCCGGCGGTCAGGCGCAGCGGGTGGCGATCGCCAGGGCGCTCGTCACCCGGCCCGCGGTGATCTTCGCCGACGAGCCGACCGGCGCGCTCGACCAGGTCACGGGACAGGAGACGATGCGCCTGCTGGTGGAGGCCACCAAGCACAACGGGGCGTCGCTGGTGGTCGTCACCCACGACCCCGAGGTGGCCCGCTGGTGCGACCGCGTGGTCGAGGTCCGCGACGGCCGCGTCCTGCCCGGTGCTCCGGTGCCGCCCGGGGGGGACCGGTGAGCGCGATGGGCAACCTGGTCGGACTGGCCTGGCGGCTGCTGCGCGGCGGGGGCCGCCGCGGCCTGCTGGGCGCCGGGCTGACCGCGGCGGCGGTGGCGATCAGCACCGCGCTCCTGCTGTTCACCGTGGCCGTCAACTTCGCCTTCCAGGGCCGGGCCGACCGGGAGGCGTGGCGCAACCCGGTGGCCGCCGCGGACGGGACGACGGCGGTGGCGGCCGAGTCGGTGCGCACCGACCACGTGCGCGGCCGGCGGATCACCGTCGTGAACCTGACGGCGCTGAAGCCGGACGCGCCCGCTCCGCCCGGCCTGACCCGCTTCCCCGCCCCCGGAGAGGTCTGGTTCTCCCCGGCGCTCGCCGAACTCGCCGGGAGTCTTTCCGCGGACCAGCTCGCCGACCGGTTCCCGGGCCGGCGCGCCGGGACCGTCGAGGAGGGGACGCTGGTCCACCCCGGCGAACTCCTGGTCGTCCGCGGGCAGTCGGCGGACTCCCCGGAGATGACCGCCAAGGCGCCGGGCCACGACGACCGGGACCGCGGTCTCGGGCCGGTACGGATCTCCTCCTTCACCGGGCAGCGCACCGACGAGGCGATCGGCTACCAGATCCTCGGGGTGATCGCCAGCGTCCTGATGGTCGTGCCGCTGCTGGTGTTCGGTGGTGCCGCGGCCCGGCTCACCGTGGCCCGCCGCGACCAGCGCCTGGCCGCGCTCCGGCTGGTCGGCGCGACCCCGGGGCAGGTCGTCACGATGACCGTCGCGGAGGCGGTGATCACCGCGTTCTGCGGCGCGCTGCTCGGCCTGGCCCTGTACGGGGCCTGCTCCCCGCTGCTCACCGGGATCGAGGTGGCCGGCGGCTCCTGGTTCCTGGCCGACCTGTGGCCGGGCGCACCGGCGGTGGCGGGGGTACTGGCGGCCGTGCCGCTGCTCGTCGGCCTGTCGGCGGTGGCCGGGCTGCGCCGCGTCGTGGTCAGCCCGCTGGGCGTCGCGCGGCGGGAGACGCCCCCGGCGATGCGCTTCGTCCGGGTCGTCGCGCTGCTCGCGGCCCTCGCCACGGTGCCCGTCGTCGGCGGCATGGGGGCGGGCGTGGGGATCTTCGCCCTCTCCCTGGGGCTGGCCTTCGGCGCCGTCAACCTCGCCGGTCCCTGGGTGGTCGGCCGGATCGGCCGGATCGTCGCGCGCACCGCGCGCGGCCCGGCCCGGCTGCTGGCCGGCAGCCGTCTGATCGACGACCCCAGGTCCGCCTGGCGGACGGTGAGCGGCGTCGCCATGATCGGATTCATCGCCGGGTTCATCGGCCTGCTCGTCCCGGACAGTGGCCTGCTCGGCTCTCCCGACGCCGCCGTCCTGCGCGTCTCGGCGCCTCCCGCGCGTCTCTCCGAGGTCGCGGGCCAGGCCCGCGAGCGGCTGTCGGCGGCCGGCGTCCCGGCGGCGGTGCGGACGACCGGCGGAGGCGAGGGCCGCGAAGGCAGACTGAAGGTCGTCGCCGTCACGCCCCGCGCGCACGACGCCGCGACGCTCGACCGGGCCCGCACCGCGCTGTCCGGCCTGGTGCCGGGCGGCGTGGCCACCACGGCGGCCGACGACCAGCGGGCCAGCAACCGGGTGATCGGCGACATCCGCACCGGAGTGGTCGCCGTGCTCGCGGTGTCCTTCCTGGTGGCGATCGCCAGCGCCGGGATCACCGCCGCCTCCTCGGTCCTGGACCGGCGGCAGACCTACGCGCTGCTCAGGCTGGCGGGCACCCCGCTCTCGGTGCTGAACGCGGCCCGCCGGTCCGAGACGCTCATCCCGCTGACGGTCATGGGCGGCGGCACCATCGCGGCGGGCATGCTCTGCGCCCTGCCGTTCGTGTACGCCGCGATGAACACGAGCGGGCTGATGGTCCTGCTGACCTGCGTGGTCCTCGGCTTCGCCGGGGTGGCGGGGGCGGGGGCGGCCAGCGCTCCGCTGCTGCGGTCGGTCACCGCCGATCCCGCGCCGCGGCCGGACTGACCCCGCGCCGGGCCGGGACATCGGCGCGGGACGTCAGCCCAGGACCAGGTCGCGGATCGTCCGCAGGGCGTCCTCGTCGCGCGGGCCCATCACCAGCAGGCTGGTGACCGGGCTCGCCCGCCATACGGCGAGGCGCTCGCGGATCCGCCCGGCCGGGCCGACCAGGGAGATGCCGTCGGCCAGCTCGTCCGGGACCGCCGCGAACGCCTCCTGCCTGCGCCCGGCCAGGTAGAGCGCCTGGATCCGCTCGGCCGCCTCGCCGTACCCCATCCTGGCGACGATGTCGGAGTGGAAGTTGCGGCCCTTGGCCCCCATGCCGCCGATGTAGAGGGTCAGCATCGCCTTCACCGTGTCCAGGGCGCCCCGGACGTCGTCGGTGAGCAGCGTCATGACCATCGCCGCGATGTCGAAGTCCGGAGCCGCCCCGGCGAGCGACGGGCCGTACATCTCGCCGATCCGCTCCGGGAGCGTGAACAGCGGCAGCCAGCCGTCGGAGATCTCCGCGGCGAGCGCGACGTTCCGGGGGCCCTCGGCGCCCAGGTAGACGGGGATGTCGGGGCGCAGCGGACGGGTGATCAGCTTCAGCGGCTTGCCGAGTCCGGCGCCGCCCGGGTAGGGGAGCGGGTAGTGCTCGCCGTCGTGCGTCACCGGCTCCTCGCGCCGCCAGACCTTCCGCATGATCTCGACGTACTCGCGGGTGCGGGCCAGCGGCCGGGGGAACGGCACGCCGTACCAGCCCTCGACCACCTGCGGGCCGGAGGCGCCGATCCCGAGCAGCAGCCGCCCGCCGGTCAGGTGGTCCAGCGTCATCGCGGTCATCGCGGTCGCCGCCGGGGTCCGGGCCGAGAGCTGGACCACCGAGGTGCCCAGCCTGATCCGGGACGTACGGGCGCCGTACCAGGCCAGAGGAGTGAAGGCGTCGCTGCCGTACGCCTCGGCGGTCCACACGGAGTCGTAGCCCAGCCGCTCGGCGGCCTGGACGAGCGGCGTGGCGTCGGAGGGTTCGCGCTGCCAGTAGCCGAGGTTCAGTCCGAGCCGCAGATCGGCGGTCATGGGGGCCTCCCGCGAGAAGTCGTGCGCCTACCCGATGAGAACACGTTCCAGTGGTGGTGGTCGAGGGGGAGGTGTCGGCGTCGTGGCAGGTGGGAAACGTGAGTTTGTGCTGAACACCGCCCGCAAGCTCCTGTGCCTGACGTTGCTGTCCGTCCTCGCGGCGGCGTCCGGACTGGCCCCCACGGCGGCGCAGGCCGTCCGGCGGCCGAACATCGTGTTCATCCTCACCGACGACCTGGAGGCCGGGAACCTCCACCTCTTCCCGAACATCTGGAACCAGCTCGTCCTCGCCGGGACCGGCTTCGAGCGCTTCTTCGTGTCGAACTCCTGGTGCTGCCCCTCCCGCTCGTCGATCCTGCGCTCCCAGTACGTCCACAGCCACGGCGTGCTGACCAACACCGGTCCCGAAGGGGGTTTCGAGAAGTTCTTCACCTCAGGTCTGGAACGTTCCACTATCGGGACCTGGATGCAGGACGCCGGGTACCGCACCGGGCTGATGGGCAAATACCTCAACCACTACCCCGGCGGAATCGCCCCACCGGACCACGTGCCGCCCGGCTGGGACGAATGGGACGTCCCCGTGCGCAACCTCTACAAGGAGTACGACTACGCGCTCAACGAGAACGGCACCGTACGGTCGTACGGCTCGCTGCCCGAGGACTACCTCGGCGACGTGCTGAGCGAGAAGGCCCAGACGTTCGTCTCCCAGCCGGGCGACCAGCCCTTCTTCCTCTACCTCGCGCCCATCGCCCCGCACAACCCGGCCAACTGCGCGCCCCGGCACGCCGCGGCGTTCCCCTACGCGACGGCGCCGCGGACGCCGTCGTTCAACCAGGAGGACGTCTCCGCCGAGCCCCTCTGGATGCGGATGCGTCCGCGGTTCGGCGCGCTCGCCACCCAGCGGATCGACGAGCGCTACCGCCGGAGGCTCCGCGCCATGCTGGGCGTGGACGACATGGTCGGCGCCCTGGTCGAGACCCTCAGGGCCGCCGGGAAACTGGACGACACCTACATCTTCTTCGGCTCCGATAACGGGTTCCATCTGGGCCAGCACCGGCTCCAGCACGGCAAGACCACCCCGTTCGACGAGGCGATCAGGGTCCCGCTCGTGGTCCGCGGGCCGGGCGTGCAACCCGGCGGCGTCGTCGAGGAGATGGGCGCCAACGTCGATCTCGCCCCGACCTTCGCCGACCTTGGCGGGGCACGGCTGCCCTCCTTCGCCGAGGGCCGGTCCCTGGTGCCGCTGCTGCGCGGCCGCACGCCCCCGTCCTGGCGGCAGAACGTGCTGCTGGAGTTCAACCGCCCGTTCAACCTGAGCTCGGCCCGCCAGACGCCGGTCCCGGAATACCGGGGGATGCGGACCGCCCGCTACACCTTCGTCCGCTACGCGACCGGGGAGTACCAGCTCTACGACCTCGTCACCGACCCCTACCAGCTCCACAACCTCGCGGCCGGGGTGCCGCCGTCGGTGATCTCCGCGTTCGACCGGCAGCTCGACGCGCTGGCGACGTGCTCGGGCGCGTCGTGCCGGGTGGCGGACTCCGTCAAGCCGCCTTCGATCACCGGCACCGTCCCGTCCCCGGCGTCCTCACTCGGGCCCGTCTCCCTGGGGGTCCCCGGCCCGTCGTCCGGGGTCGTCCCGGTCCCGGTCTCCGTGACCTCCGGAACCTCAGGGGACACGCCGGGAGCGGCCCTGCGGCCCTGACCCGCACCCTTCCCGAGGCTGCGGAAGCCGGACAGGTAATGTGTCCCGTCACACTCGGGAAGGAGTGCCTTGCGCGTCGCCCTTTTCGTCACCTGCGTGAACGACACGCTGTTCCCCGGCACCGGGCAGGCGACCGTGGCCCTGCTGCACCGCCTGGGATGCGACGTGGACTTCCCCGTGGCGCAGACGTGCTGCGGCCAGATGCACGTCAACACCGGCTACCTCGCGGAGGGCAGGCGGCTGGCGCGGCACTTCGCGGACGTCTTCGCCGGTTACGACGCGGTCGTGGTGCCGTCGGGCTCGTGCGCCGCGATGGTCCGGGAGCAGTACCCGAAACTGGTCCGCGCCGCCCCGGACGGGCCGGAGGTCCACGAGCTGTCGGAGTTCCTCCTCGACGTCCTCGGCGTCGAGGACGTCGGGGCGTACTTCCCGCACCGGGTGACCTACCACCCGACCTGCCACTCGCTGCGCGGCCTGCGCCTGGGCGACCGGCCGCTCCGCCTGCTGGAGCGGGTGCGGGGCCTGGAGCTGGTCCCGCTGCCCGAGGCCGAGGAGTGCTGCGGCTTCGGCGGGACCTTCGCGGTGAAGAACCCGGCGGTCTCCGCGGCGATGTGCGCCGACAAGGTGCGCAACGTCATGGACACCGGCGCGGAGGTGGTCTGCGCCGCCGACAACTCCTGCCTGATGCACATCGGCGGCGCCCTGCGGCGGCAGCGCACCGGGGTGCGGACCATGCACCTCGCCGAGATCCTCGCCGCCGTGGAGAACCCCGCGGAGGGCGGCCGATGAACGGGAACGCCGCGTTCCTCGGCATGCCCGCGTTCCCGCGCAACGCGGCCTCCGCCGTACAGGACTCCCAGCTCAGGTTCAACCTCCGCAAGGCCACGCGCACGATCCGCGGCCGGCGGGCCTCCGTCGTCGCCGAGCTTCCCGACTGGGCGGAGCTGCGCGCCGCGGGCCGGGAGATCAAGGACCACACGCTGCGCAACCTGGACCGTCACCTCCTGCGGCTGGAGGAGGCCGTCACCGCGGCCGGCGGCCACGTCCACTGGGCGGCCGACGCCGCCGAGGCCAACCGGATCGTCACCGGCCTGGTCAGGGCGACCGGCGAGACCAGCGTCGTCAAGGTCAAGTCGATGGCCACCCAGGAGATCGGGCTCAACGAGGCGCTCGGCCGCGCGGGCATCACCGCCTACGAGACCGACCTCGCCGAGCTGATCGTGCAGCTCGGCGACGATCGGCCCTCGCACATCCTGGTCCCCGCCATCCACCGCAACCGCTCGGAGATCCGCGAGATCTTCCGCGCGAAGATGGCGGACTGGGGCCGCCCGGCGCCCGGCGGGCTGACCGACGACCCCCGCGCCCTGGCCGAGGCGGCCCGCCTCCACCTGCGGGAGCGCTTCCTGTCCACCAAGGTCGCGATCTCCGGCGCCAACTTCATGATCGCCGAGACCGGCACGCTGGTGGTCCTGGAGTCCGAGGGCAACGGCCGGATGTGCCTGACCCTGCCCGAGACGCTGATCAGCGTGGTCGGCATCGAGAAGCTCCTGCCGACCTGGCGCGACCTGGAGGTCTTCCTCCAGCTGTTGCCCCGCAGCTCCACCGGCGAGCGGATGAACCCCTACACCTCCACCTGGACCGGCGCCGTCGAGGGGCAGGAGTTCCACCTGGTCCTGCTGGACAACGGCCGCACCCGGGTCCTCGCCGACGAGGTGGGGCGGCAGGCGCTGCGCTGCATCCGCTGCTCGGCCTGCCTGAACGTCTGCCCCGTCTACGAGCGCGCCGGCGGCCACGCCTACGGCTCGGTCTACCCGGGCCCGATCGGCGCGATCCTCACCCCGCAGATGCGCGGTATGACCTCCGAACTCGACGCCTCGCTGCCGTACGCCTCCAGCCTGTGCGGCGCCTGCTTCGACGCCTGCCCGGTGGCGATCGACATCCCCGAGGTCCTGGTCCACCTGCGGGGAAGGGCCCGCCACCCGCGCGCCGAACGTCTCGGCATGCGCGCCGCCGGATGGGTGTTCGACCGCCCGGCGCGTCTGGCGGGGGCCCAGCGGCTCGCCGGGCGGCTGCGCCGTTTCGTCCCCGGACGGCTGCCCGGTCCGATGGCCGCCTGGACCGACACCCGCGACCTTCCCGACATCCCCGCCGAGTCCTTCCGCGACTGGTGGAACCGTACGGACGGAGGCACCCGATGAGCGGGAGCAGGGAGCTGATCCTGGCCAGGATCCGCGCGGCCGTGGCCGGGGCGCCCGACGTGGAGATCACCCGCGCCTACCGCGGGACACGCGACCTGCCCGGCGCGGTGGAGCTGTTCGCCGAGCGGGTGGCCGACTACCGCGCCGCCGTGCACGTGGTGGCCGAGGAGGAGACGACCGCGACGATCACCGCGGCGCTGGCCGGACGCGGCGCCGCCCGGATGGTCGTCCCCGCGGGCCTGCCCCCGGAGTGGACGCCCCCCGAGCCGGTCGCCGACGATCCGCCGCTGAGCGCCGCCGAACTGGACGCAGTGGACGGTGTGATCACCGGATGCGCGGTGGCGATCGCCGAGACCGGCACGATCGTGCTGGACGCCGGCCCCGGGCAGGGACGGCGGGCGCTGACCCTGGTCCCGGACTACCACCTGTGCGTGGTGCGGGCCGATCAGATCGTGGCCGACGTGCCCGACGCCGTCGGGCGGCTCGATCCGGCCCGGCCTCTGACGTGGATCAGCGGCCCCTCGGCGACCAGCGACATCGAGCTGAACCGGGTCGAGGGCGTGCACGGCCCGCGCGTGCTGGAAGTGATCGTCATCCGCTGACCGTCCCGTCCTGTCCTGTCCTGTCCCGTTCCGGCGCGGCGACGGTACGGCCCGGCGTCGGGTGAGGCGTCGCGGTGAGGCGTTGCGGTGAGGCGTCGCGCCGGGGTGTCACGGTGAGGCGGCGTGCGGCCCGGCCGGCCGTTCCGGTCCATGGAATCCCGGACGTCCTGCCTGGTCGGCCCCGGTCCGGAGGGATCGGCCCGGATCGTCGCCGGGAGGGGCGAAGAGGCGCCGTGCCGCTTTTGGACAGTCCGTTACCTGCTCACGCCGCCGCGCCATCGGATATCCTCGCCACTCGCGACCGAGTGTCCCCGGGTCGAGATCCACCGCGTACTGCCAGGTCAAGGTCATTGGAGCCCCTCCTTGATGAAACCGCCGCTGCTGCTCGTCGGGCAGGGCTCGCACGATGATGCGGGTTCCGCGGAATTCGGCAGGTTCGTCCACCGGCTCCGCTGCCGTCTGGACCGGACGGCGGCCGACGTCTCCGGTGGATACACCAGCATGGCCAGGCCCCGCCTCAGCGACTCGATCGCCTCGCTGGTCGCCCGGGGACATCACCGGATGGTGGCGCTGCCGCTGAGCCTCATCGAGGACATGCGCGCCGACGCCGACCTCCTCTCCGTGATGGCCCTGGAACAGAAGCGCCATCCGACGCTCTCCTGCGACTACGGCCGCCCGCTCGGCCCCGACCCCCGCGTGCTGACGCTGCTGGCCGAGCGCCTGGCCGACGCCGCCGCAGAGGTCGCCAGCCTCCGCCTGGTCCCCGCGGCCGCCGGTCCGTTCGACGACGAGCCCGAACGCATCGAGATCGGCGAGACCGCCGTGGTCCTGGTCGGCGACGGCTCCACCAGCCCCGCCGCCAACGCCGACGTCCACCGGGTCTCCCGCCTGTTCTGGGAGACGCACGCCCACGAGTACATGACCGTGGAGACGGCGTTCGTCTCCCTCACCCCGCCCGGTGTCCCCGGCGGCATCGAGCGCTGCCGCCGGCTCGGGGCCAAGCGCGTTATCGTCGTCCCCTACCTGCTGTTCGGCGGCGGGGTGCTCGACCGTGTCTGGGCCCAGGCCATGGCGTACGCCGCGGGCCACCCCGACCTCGACGTCCGGTGCGCCGACGTCATCGGCGACTGCGAGGGCCTGGCCGACGTGGTCGTCGACCGCTACGAGGAGGCGCTCGGCGGCGTCATCTACTGACGTCTCCTCCCGCCTGGAAGGCGGGGGATCCGGCGCGGCGTGTGTCCTCACCGCCCGGCACCGGGGGTGTCCTAGGGTTGCCGCATGCGACGAAGGACGGGGCCGGCGATGGCCGGCGCTGCGATCCTGGTCTGGGGCGAGTGGCTGAACCGGCGCTGGTCCCGGGCCCTCGTGGGAGACGGCGAGGGCGACTCCGAGGCCGTGGTCGTGCTGGGCTATCGGAACCCCCAGGCGACGGTGAACCTCGTCAACCGCTGGCGGGTCCGTGCCGGCATCCGTTCCGTCTCCGCCGACCGCGCACGCGACACTCGCGTGATCTTCAGCGGCGGCGCCGTCGGCGGTGCCGTCCCGGAGGCCCGGCTGATGGCCGACTACGCGAAGTCGGTGCTCGGGTTCGACGGCACACTGCTCCTTGAGGAGCAAAGCGCCACGACGTGGGAGAACATCACGAACGTGATCCCACTGCTTGAGGGCGCCGACCGCATCAAGATCGTCTCCCAGCCGGCTCACGCGCTCAAGGCCCGCGCGTACCTGCGGCGGCAGCGTCCTGATCTGGCCAGGAGGCTCGTACGCGCGGACGACTACCGCCCCGGCGAGTGGACGGTCGTCAAACCGCTGCTGGCCCTGTACGGGCTCTGGACGCTCCGGGGTATCAAGGCCGGCGAACGGAAGGTCTCGCTGCGGGGCCTTGAAACCGTCGCGCCGCCCAGGAGGGGTTCGGGGCGTTCACGCCACGGAACGCCAGGGTTCCGCGGAACGCCAGGGTTTCGCGGAACGCCGGGTTTTCGCGGAAACTGAACGGCATGACCCTCCTTGAGCAGACCATCGCCGCGATCAGGCCCGCCGACCCCGCCGCACTGGCCGCGGCCAGGGCCCACCAGGACAACCTGACCAAACCCCGCGGAGCCCTGGGCGCCCTGGAGGAGGTGGCGGTACGGCTGGCCGGAGCCGCCGCGGTCAACCCGCCGCCGATGCCGTTCCCGGCGGCGCTGGCCATCTTCGCCGCCGACCACGGCGTCCACGCCCAGGGGGTGAGCCCATGGCCGCGGGAGGTCACCGCCCAGATGGTCGGCAACTTCCTCGCGGGCGGCGCGGTGGCCAACGCCTTCGCGGCCCAGGTCGGCGCCTCGGTGACGGTCGTGGACGTCGGCGTCGCCGCCGACCTCGAACCGGAGCCGGGCCTGACGGTCAGCAAGGTCGCCTACGGCACCGCCGACATGTCGCAGGGGCCGGCGATGACCGCCGATCAGGCGGTCGCCGCCCTGGAAGCTGGAATCACCGTGGCCCGAGACCTCGTCGAGCACGGCGCCCGGTGCCTGGTCACCGGGGACATGGGCATCGCCAACACCACGGCCTCGGCCGCGTTGATCTGTGCCTTCACCGGCCGGGACCCGAACGTCGTGACCGGCAGGGGGACCGGCGTCGACGACGAGACGCTGGCACGGAAGGTCGCGGTGATCCGGCGCGCGCTGCGGGTCAACGGCCTGGCCGCCGGCCCGGCGGAGAGCGCGGACGCCCTGGACGCTTCGGAGGGCTCGGGCCGCTCAGAGGGTTCGTGGAGCTCGGACGGTCGGGGCGGTCCTGAGGGCTCGGACGGCCGGGAGGGCTCGGGCGGCGCGTCCGGCGAAGCGCCGGCGCGATCGGCGCTGGAGACGCTGGCCGCGGTCGGCGGGCTGGAGCACGCGGCGATCGCCGGGTTCATCCTGGGCGGGGCCGCCGCCCGGGTGCCGGTCATCCTCGACGGCGTCATCGCGGGCTCGGCCGCGCTCGTGGCCGCCGCGCTGGCCCCCGGCTCGGTGGACCACTGTGTCGCCGGACACCGCTCGGCCGAACCGGGCCACGCCGTCGCCCTCGATCATCTGGGCCTGCGGCCCCTGGTGGAGTTGGAGATGCGACTGGGGGAGGGGACCGGCGGGCTGCTCGCCCACCCGCTGGTCTGCGCCGCCGTCAGGGTGATGCACGAGGTCGCGACCTTCGACTCGGCCGGGGTCACGGACAAGGAGGCGTGAGCCTTCCCCGGTCCGGTGATCGGTGCGGGGCCCGCCGTACCGATCACCGGAGGACCCGGTGAGCCTGGAAGAGGTCGGGAGACCGGGAGGCCAGAGGAGACCGGAAGGCCGGGGGAGACCGGGCGAGATCACGGAAGGCCGTCCGGAGACCGCCTGAGACCCCGGAGAGACCGTGCGAAGGTTCCGGAGAGACCACGCGGAGGTTCCGGGGAGATCACGGGAAACGGAGGTTCCTGGGGGAGCGGGAAGTCGTGGGGGCGATGGGGATGTGTTCCTTACCCTGTTGGGAACTCTGTTGGGGCGGAGGCAGTCAACTACACGTCACAAGCCGGTAGGTTTGCCTCCTGACGCTCCATGCCCACCGATCGACCGCGAACAGGAGATCTGCCGCATGTCGCCCTATCTGCTGGGTTTGCGCCTCTCCGGACGGCGGGTGCTCGTCGTGGGCGGTGGACGCGTCGCCCAGCGGCGGGTCCCGGCGCTGCTCGATGCCGGTGCGCTGGTCACCGTCATCTCTCCGGAGGTCACCCACGCCCTCGACGACCTCATCGCGGCCGGCCGCGTGATCTGGGAGGCCAGGCCGTACGAGGTGGGCGACCTGGACGGGGCCTGGCTGGTGCAGGCGTGCACCGACGACCGGGCGGTCAACGCGGCGGTGGCCGCCGAGGCCGAGGCCAAGCGGATCTGGTGCGTGCGCGCCGACGACAGAGAAGCCTCGGCGGCGTGGACCCCCGCCCGCGGACGGGTCGACGAGATCGACGTGGCGGTCACCGCCGGTGGTGACCCCCGCCGGGCGGCGGGGATCCGGGACGCCGTGGTGACGGCGTTGCGCGACGGCACGATCGACGCCCGGCGCGGCCGTACCAAACCGGTGGGTGTGGCGCTGGTCGGCGGGGGTCCCGGTGACCCGAGCCTGATCACGGTGCGCGGCCGGCAGTTGCTCGCCCAGGCCGACGTGGTCGTCGCCGACCGGCTCGCGCCGCGCGCCCTGCTCGACGAGCTTCCCCCGGACGTCGAACTGATCGACGCCGCGAAGGTCCCCTACGGCCGGTCCATGCTCCAGGAGGAGATCAACGGACTGCTGGTCGAGCACGCCAAGCAGGGCAGATTCGTGGTCCGCCTCAAAGGGGGCGACCCATTCGTCTTCGGGCGCGGCGGAGAGGAACTGCTCGCCTGCGCCCGCGAAGGCATCCCGGTCATCGTCGTCCCGGGCATCACCAGCCCCGTCGCGGTGCCCGCCGCGGCGGGTGTCCCGGTGACGCACCGCGGCGTCAGCCAGGAGTTCCACGTGGTGTCGGTCCATGTTCCGCCCGGCGATCCGCGATCGACCGTCGACTGGCCGAACCTGGCGGGTTCCAACGGAACCCTGGTACTCATGATGGCCGTCGAACGAATCGGAATAATCGCCGAAACTCTTATCCATGAGGGACGTTCGCCGGAAACTCCCGTGATGGTGGTACAGGACGGTACTCTTCCCACCCAACGGGCTCTCCACGCGACGTTGTCCACCGTGGCGGAGCGCGTGACCGCGTCCGGGATCCGGCCACCTGCGATCGTGATCGTCGGCGATGTCGTGAAGGTCGGCCAGGAGGTCGATATGGTTCGAGCGGAGCGCGTACCGTGAAGTCGCCTGCCAACAGGCCCCCCCACCCGGACGAGCGTGATCGCCGAGTCGCCCGCGCCTCACGGGAGCCCTCCGGCGACGCCGCTCCGGACGACGCCGAGTCGCCCGGGGAGCAGACCCTCGCCTTCGGAGCCATCGACCCCGCCAAGGACCCCCGCGCGTCCGGCCGGCCCCCGGCCGTTGGGGACGCCGGCGGATCCACCGCCCCGCCCGCCGATGATCCGATGGCCGCCTTCCGTGCCGCCGCGGCGGCGGCCCAGGCGAGGATCGCGGCCCTGACCGGCGACGCGCCCGCGCCCCGCGAGGGAGCCGCGGGACCGCCCCCGCCGGGTGCGGAGCCTGCCCGTCATCCGGGGGGAACGTCCGCGCGGCCCGATGTTCCCGGACGGCCCGCGGACGCGCCTGCCCGGCCCTCGGGTGAGGTGCCCCCGCGAAGTGGAGCCGCCTCCCCGATGGCGAACGGTCCCGCCGGCCCGCCGACGGGCGACCCGCTCGCGGACTTCCGCGCCGCCGCGACGGCCGATGATCCGATGGCCGCCTTCCGTGCCGCCGCGGCGGCGGCCCAGGCGAGGATCGCGGCCCTGACCGGAGACGCGCCCGCGTCGCCGGCGGGCGGTCATGAAGCCTCATCGGCCACCCCCGTGAGCAGCGCTCCCGTGGAGAAGGCCCCTGCGGGCGACGCCCCGGCCTCCTCTCCAGGCTCTCCCGAGGACACGACCTCCGCAGGCTCTCCCGAGGCCTCTCCAGGCCCTCCCGAGGGCGCGACCTCCGCGCCTCCCTCCCCGGACCGGTCCGGGGAGGCGTCCACGTCCGCCCGCACCGACGACGCAGGCGAGGGTCCCGGCGAGAACGGGGAGACCACCGGGGCCGCGCCCGCTCACGTCGTGGCCGGCCCGGCCGACGGCCCGGACCTCGTCGGCGACTCGGACCACGTGGACGACCCGGACCACGTGGACGACCCGGACCTCGTCGGCCACTCGGACCACGTGGACGACTCAGACCATGCAGACGACTCGGACCGCGTGGACGACTCGGATCCCGTACACGATCAGGTCCTCGCGGATGTCCAGGACCCCGTCGTGTCCGAGGCCGTACCCGCCTCTGAGTCCGTGCGTGACCGGACTTCCGGGGACGTCCGGGATCCCGTCGTCTCCGAGGCCGTACCCGATTCGGAGCCCGTCGTGTCCGGGGCCGCGCAGGTCCCGGACATCGCGCGGGCCCCGGACCCCGCGCAAGTCTCGGACCCCGAGCAGGTCCCGGATCCCGCGCGTGGTCCGGGCCTCGGAGAGGACACGGAGCCCGTCCGGGATCCGGCGCCCGATGAGGGCTCGGTCGCCGCACACGACCCGCGTTCCGTGCGCGCCCCGGGTCCCGCGTCCGCCCCGGGTCCCGCACCCGCCCCGCGTTCCGCACCCGCCCCGCGTTCCGCGGACGGCCCGGACCGGATGCGGGAGATCCCGCTGCCCGACGCCGCCGCCGGCCTCCTGAGCCGCGCGCTGACCGCCGTGCGCGAGGGCGTCACCGGCCTGAGGTTCGGCCTCGACCTCCCCGGGGCCGAGGAGTCGCGGCGGGCTCAGGAGGAGGTCCTCGCCCAGCTCGACGACTACGTGATCCCCCGGGTCCGTACGAGCACCGCCCCCGCGCTGGTGGTCATCGCGGGCTCGACCGGCGCGGGCAAGTCCACACTGCTCAACACCCTGTCCGGGGCCCGGGTCAGCCCCACCGGCGTGCGCCGTCCGACCACCGCCACCCCGGTTCTCGCCTGTCACCCCGACGACCGGGACTGGTTCGCCAAGGGCGACGTGCTGGGAAGCCTGCGCAGGCAGGAGACCGTCCCGGCCGCGGTCGGCCGTGACTCCCTGGTGCTCGCTCCCGCGGAGAGTCTTCCGGCGGGCATGGCCCTGCTCGACACCCCGGACATCGACTCGGTCGTCGAGGAGCACCATGAGATCGCCCACCGCATGCTCGACGTGGGCGATTTATGGATATTTGTCACCACAGCGACTCGTTACGCCGACGCCCCGGCGTGGCGACTGCTGCGTCTGGCCAAGGAACGCGGGGCCGAGCTGGCCATCGTGCTCTCCCGGGTGCCGCCCAGGTCGCGTGACGTGGTCACCAAGCACTTCTTCAGGATGCTGGCCGAGTACGGCCTGGGCGACGTCGAACGCTTCGTCGTCGAGGAGAGCAAGGTCACCGGCGGCATGCTCCCCGTCCACGAGGTCGCCGAGCTCCGCGACTGGCTGACCGGGCTGTCCATCGACGAGCAGCGCCGGGCGCGGGCCGTACAGGCGACGTTGTCCGGGGTGCTCGACAGTTTCCGCACCCGGATGCCCGCGCTGGCCCGGCAACTGGAGTTCCAGGTCGCGTTCCGGGGTGAGCTCCGCCGGGACGTGGACGCCGTCTACGGCGGGGCGCTGGCCGCGATCGAGAAGGCGACCGGCGACGGCTCGCTGCTCTGCGGCGAGGTGCTCGCCCGCTGGCAGGACTTCGCGGGCTCGGGCGACCTCATGCGGACCCTGCATCTGCGCAGGCCCGGCCGGTTCGCGGGCAAGGCGGACCGGCAGGCCCCCGAGCGGATCACCGCGCTGAAGGCGGCGCTCCGTGCGGGCCTGGAGTCCGTCGTCATCTCGGCGGCGCAGCGGGCCTCCGAGGAGGCCGTCTCGCGCTGGTCGCAGCGGCCCGGCACGGAGAAGATCCTGGCGGCCGCCCCGGATCTCGGCCGCGCCTCCGACGACCTGGCGCGCAGGACCGGCCGTACCATCGCCGCCTGGCAGGACCACATCGTCGAGCTGATCCGCACCGAGGGCGTGAGCAAGCGGTCGGTGGCGCGGCTGGTCTCGTTCGACGTCGAGTCGCTGGCGCTGGTCTTCACGGTGGGCCTCCTCGGGCACGGTCCGGCGGAGGCCGCCGGGCCCGGTTCGGGAACCCTGCCGCAACGGCTCGTCAACGCCCTGCTGGGTGCCGAGGCGGTGCGGACCATCGGCGCCAGGGCCCGCAGCGACCTGCACGCCCGGATCGGCGCGATCTTCGACGACGAGACGTCGCGTCACACCCGGGTCCTCGACGGCGCGGGTGTGCCGGACGAGTCCGCCGCCACCCGCCTCTACCAGGCGGCGTACAACCTTGAAGTGGTCCGCGCGGGGCGAGGTGCCCCCGCGGTGAACGAGGAACGGTAAGCGAGCGATGACCACCGTTGGCACCACCCGTACCCGGCAGGGAATCGGCGTCAGGCTCGCCGCACTGGCCCGGGTCGTGGAGCTGGGACCGGACAGGGTCGACCCCGAGATCCTCAGCGGCTCGGGGCGACTGCTGCTGCGCGCCGGAGACCGGCTCAAGCTCTCCTCCGAGCACACCGTGGTCGCGCTCGCCGGAGGCACGGGAAGCGGCAAGTCGACCCTGTTCAACGCGGTCTCCGGCCTGGAGCTGTCGCCGACCGGGGTCCGCCGCCCCACGACGGCCCGTACTCACGCCTGCGTGTGGGGCCTGGACGGCGCCGGTCCGCTGCTCGACTGGCTGCAGATCCAGTGGCGGCACCGTTTCGCCAGGGCCAGCGCGCTGGACCGGGGGGAGGGCCGGTTGCACGGGCTGATCCTGCTCGATCTGCCCGACCACGACTCCATCCGGGCGCTCACCGACACCGAGGCGGACCGGCTCATCCAGATCGCCGACCTCGTGGTGTGGGTGCTCGACCCGCAGAAGTACGCCGACGCCTCCACCCACCGCCGCTACGTCACCGAGCTGGCCGGGCACGACGCGGTGACGATCTTCGTGCTCAACCAGGCCGACCGCCTGGAGCCGGAGGAGCGGGCCGAGTGCGTCTCCGACCTGGCGGACCTGCTGCGCCGCGAAGGGGTCACCGACCCCGTCATCGTCACCACCTCCGCGCTCACCGGGGAGGGCGTCGATGAGCTGAAGGCCGTCCTCGCCGAGACCGTCACAAGGCGCCGTGCGGCGGTCCAGCGCATCGAGGCCGACCTGGACCGGCTCACCGCGCGGCTGACGAAGGCCATGCCCGCGGAGGGAGCCCCGGCCGCCGCCGCGTCCGTCGACGAGGCCCGCAGGATCGGCCTGACCGACGCCCTCTGCGACGCCGTCGGCGTGCCCGCCGTCGGAGAGGCCATGGAGAACGTGTACGGCGTGCGGGCGACGGAGTGGCTGGGCTGGCCGTACGCCCGCTGGATCGCCGCGCTCCGGCCCGACCCGCTGAGCAGCCTGCGCCTGGGCGGGCTGAAGGAGGAGATCCGCGGCCTGACCGGGGGCGCGGTCAGCGCCCAGCCCGCCGAGGTGGACAACGCGGTGCACGCCCTGGCCGACGGCCTGACCACCGGTATGCACGAGGCGTGGCGCAACGGGATCAGGGACGCGGCGCGTTCCCACGCGGACCGGCTTCCCGGGGTGCTCTCCGAGGAGCTGTCGGAGGTCGCGCCGCGCCTCGACCGGGTCCCCGCCTGGTGGCGGCTGGCGCGGGTCTGGCAGTACCTGCTCGTCCTGCTCTTCGTGGCCGGTCTCGCCTGGGCGGGTACGGCTCTCGCCTACGGAGTGTTCGGCGCGGGGAAGCCGCCCGCGGCGCTGGAGTTCTTCGCGGACGCGGCCTCGCTGCCGTGGGTGGGGCTGATGATGTTCTCGGTCCTGGGGCTCGGCCTGCTCTCCGCCACGGCCGCCCGCAACATCGTCGCGATGCGGGCGGAGAACGAGCGGGAGCGCCTGGAACGGGAGATGCGCCGCAGGGTGGCCGCGGTGGCCGGAGAGCTGGTGATCGATCCGGTGGAGAAGGAGCTGAGCAGGTACAACGAGTTCTACGCCGCCATGCGCGGCGTCCAGGGGTGACGTCTTCCGTTCTTCGCGTTTCAGGCGTTCCCTGCGTTGTCTGCGTTCTCTGTGGGGCCGGGGTTGTCCACAGGGCCGGGGCGTGATCACGCGGTCATCCACAGAACGACGTTCGGAGGCCCGTGCCGATGGCGGCACGGGCCATCGTGTCCTCAGGCCGCGGGCAGCCCGCCCGCCTTCACGGGAGATCACGATGAACGACATCCAGATCACGCTGACCGGCAACGTCGCGGCGCCGCCGCGCCAGCACACCTTCCCCGACGGAAGCCGGGTCACCTCGCTCAAGGTCGCCTCGACCAGTCGTTACTTCGACAGGGACAACCAGCAGTGGTGCAACGGCGAGACGACGTACTTCGGCGTCCGCTGCTTCCGTGGGCTCGCCGACAACGTCGCCCAGTCGGTACGGCTCGGCCAGCCGATCGTCGTGCAGGGGCGGTTGCGGATACGCGAGTTCGTCCACGAGGGCGAGCGTCGTTTCATGCCCGAGGTGGAGGCCAACTCACTCGGCCACGACCTGCGTTGGGGCCTCGGGAGCTTCACCAAGCCGATGCGGGGCGGGAACGCCCCGTCGCTGGGCCGCGACGAGCGGAGCGAGCTCGACCACGGGACGCACGACTGGGCCATGGGCGGCACGGCGGCCCTCACGTCCGCACCCGTTCCCGGTGGCGCGGCGGGATCCGCCCCGGACGCCGCGGCGGTGTCTCCTCCGGGAGCCTTCACGCTGGTCCGGTCCGGCGACGGCGCCGTGGGCGGCCAGGATCCGGCGGTGCACGACGCGACCGGTGGGACGGGGGCGGAGAGGACCGGCATGGAGGAGGCCGGCGCGGGGGCCGTCGTGAAATCCACCGTGAAATCCACCGGGGACTCCACCGTGGAGTCCCCGGTGGAGCGGCCCGGGGAGGAGGCCACAGGAGCGGAGCGGGCCGCCGGTGAGGGTGCCGCTGTGGGGAGGGCCGGCGGGGAGGCCCCCGGCGAGGCCGCGCGGAGGCCCTCAGGACGGAGATCCCAGAGGCGGGAGTCACCGGTGCAGGAGGAGGCGGACGAGACGCCGTGGCCCGTCGAGGTGCGCGCGGCGGCCTGAACCGGCGGCCGGATCGGCCTGGGAGCGAGCCGACCGGCCGCAGGGGGACGGTCCGGTCCGACGGTGACGTCGGCCTGGGCGGGTGTTCCGGGCCGAAGGCGCCCCGGCCTGGAAGAGGTGTTCGCCGGATGACGAGGTTCCCGCGGTGGGCTTCCGGTGCCGGGCGGTGTCCCCGGGAGACCCGAGGGGTGAGGGGGCATCGGCCGGACGCGGCCGGTGCTCCGCCGGGAGGGCGGTGGCGCCGGTTGAGACGGCCCGATGGTCTTGCCCGTGCCAGATGCCGGAGCACCTGTCAGGTCCAGGTCACACCCCGCAGCATGGCTGCTCCTTTCCCACGCGGTCCGCTCGGCGGGGAGCGGGTCCTTTCGCTCGTGGGCCGTCGAGACACGCGCCCACCCGCTCAAGGTAGCGGTTCCCGTCGCGCGCCGCACACTCCGCAACTATCGTGTTACACATCGTTAGTCGGAGAAGGGGGCGACATGACGGCACCCGGTCACACCTCGGTCAAACCGCGTGACGGTGTGACGGCCTTGGCTGATCGCTGGCCCTTGCTTGGGCAGCGCCGTCCACTGGTCGTCTATCTTTGCGCGATCGTAGCGCTCGATTTCCTCGCCGTCGGCTTCTTCGCCGTCTCGACGGCCTTCCGCTGGCACGACGTGCTCACCTTCACCGCGCTGATGGCGTGCGGTGCCGTCTGCATCGAGGCGACCCGCAGGCTCGGCATGCCCGCCGGCGTCTCGCGCGACCTGCTGTCGGCCTGGTGGCTGCCCGTCGCGTTGCTGCTGCCTCCGGTGTACGCGCTGCTGTCGCCGATCCCGCTCCAGATCCTGCTGCAGAAGCGCGTGCGCGAGACGGTGGCCTACCGGCGGGTCTTCAGCTCGGCCGCCATCGGCCTGGCCGCGTGCTCGGCCTCGGTGCTGTTCCACTCCGTCGTGGGCGATCTGAGCGCGCTGACCACCGGGGCCGGGGTGCCGATCCTCGTCGCCGTGGGGTGCGCGGCCCTGTTCACGGTGCTCAACACCGCGTTGATCGCCGTCGCCGCGCACGCGGCGGCGCCCGACAGCCGTTGGAGGGAGGTGCTGTGGAACCGGGAGAACCTGCTGCTCGACGTGGTCGAGCTGTGCGTCGGCATCCTCGTCGCCATCACCTCCGGGCTCAACCTCGCCCTGCTGGTGCTGGCGCTGCCGCCGGTGATGCTGCTCCAGCGCAGCCTGCTGCACGCCCAGCTCCAGGCCGCGGCCCGCACCGACCCGAAGACCGGCCTGCTCAACGCGGCGGCCTGGCAGCGCGAGGCCGACACCGAGATCGTCCGGGCCCGACGCACGGGGGAGACGCTGGCCCTGCTGATCGTGGACATCGACCACTTCAAGCGGGTCAACGACACCTACGGCCACCTGGTCGGCGACCAGGTGCTGGCCGGCGTCGCCTCGACCATCCGCAGCCAGCTGCGGGACTACGACGTGGTGGGCCGGTTCGGAGGCGAGGAGTTCGTCGTCCTGCTGCCCCGGGCCGATGTGACCGAGGCGCGCAGGGTCGCCGAGCGGCTGCGGTCCCGCATCGGGCGGATGGCGGTCCCCGCCGACGACAATCTCGTCACGGTGACGATCTCCGCCGGCGTCGCGATCATGAGCATGCACGGAGACGACCTGATCGAGTTGCTCGCCGCCGCGGACCTCGCTCTTTACCAGGCCAAGGAGATGGGCCGCGACCGGATCTGCCTTCCCGTCGCCGTGATTCCCCGGCCCACCGGCCCCGGACCCCGGCCGCCCCTAGCAAAGCCCGAGAGGCCCTAAGCTAGAAGTCATGCCGGAGTACATCTATACATTGCAGCGCGTGCGCAAGGCGCACGGCGACAAGGTCGTCCTCGACGACGTCACCTTGTCGTTCCTGCCGGGCGCCAAGATCGGCGTCCTGGGCCCCAACGGCACCGGAAAGTCGACGCTGCTGAAGATGATGGCGGGTCTGGAGCAGCCGTCCAACGGCGACGCCCGGCTCATGCCCGGCTTCACCGTCGGCATGCTCCAGCAGGAGCCCCCGCTGAACGAGTCGAAGACGGTGCTCGGCAACGTCGAGGAGGGCGTCGCCGAGACCAAGGCCATGCTTGAGCGGTTCAACGAGATCAGCGAGCTGATGGCCACCGACTACAGCGACGAGCTGCTGGAGGAGATGGGCAAGCTCCAGGAGGTCATCGACCACCGCAACGCGTGGGATCTCGACAGCCAGCTCGAACAGGCGATGGACGCCCTGCGCTGCCCGCCCCCGGACGCCGACGTCACCACGCTCTCCGGTGGCGAGCGCCGCCGGGTCGCGCTGTGCAAGCTGCTGCTGGAGCAGCCCGACCTGCTTCTGCTCGACGAGCCCACCAACCACCTCGACGCCGAGAGCGTCCAGTGGCTGGAGTCGCACCTGGAGAAGTACCCCGGCACCGTCCTGGCCGTCACCCACGACCGTTACTTCCTGGACAACGTGGCCGGCTGGATCCTGGAGCTCGACCGCGGCCGCTGCCACGCCTACGAGGGCAACTACTCCACCTACCTGGAGGCGAAGACGGCGCGGCTCAAGCTGGAGGGCCAGAAGGACGCCAAGCGCAAGAAGCGCCTGGAGGAGGAGCTGGAGTGGGTCCGCTCCAACGCCAGGGCCCGCCAGACCAAGAGCCGGGCGCGTCTGCAGCGCTACGAGGAGATGGCCGCCGAGGCCGACAAGCACCGCAAGCTGGACTTCGAGGAGATCCAGATCCCGCCCGGCCCGCGCCTGGGCACCACGGTCATCCGGTCCGAGAACCTCACCAAGGGCTTCGGCGACCGTGTCCTGATGGACGACCTGTCGTTCGACCTGCCCCGCAACGGCATCGTCGGCGTCATCGGTCCCAACGGCGTCGGCAAGACCACCCTGTTCCGGATGATCACCGGGGGGGAGACGCCGGACAGCGGGAAGATCATCGTCGGTGAGACCGTCCAGATCTCCTACGCCGACCAGAGCCGCGGAGGCATCGACCCGCAGAAGAACGTCTGGGAGGTCGTCTCCGACGGGCTCGACCACATCAAGGTCGGCCAGGTGGAGATGCCGTCGCGCGCCTACATCGCCGCGTTCGGCTTCAAGGGCCCGGACCAGCAGAAGAAGGCCGGTGTCCTGTCCGGTGGCGAGCGCAACCGGCTCAACCTGGCGCTGACCCTCAAGCAGGGCGGCAACGTGCTGCTGCTGGACGAGCCCACCAACGACCTCGACACCGAGACGCTCTCCAGCCTGGAGAACGCGCTGCTCGAGTTCCCGGGCTGCGCGGTCATCACCTCGCACGACCGGTGGTTCCTCGACCGCATCGCCACCCACATCCTGGCGTGGGAGGGCGACTCCGACTGGTTCTGGTTCGAGGGCAACTTCGCCGACTACGAGAAGAACAAGATCGAGCGCCTGGGGGCCGACGCGGCGCGCCCGCACCGCGTCACCTACCGCAAGCTCACCCGCGACTGACGCGGAACGGCATGAGGCGGGGGGGGGCCCCCCCCCCCGCCGGGCGGGGGGCGCCCCCCGCCGGCATGAGGGCGCCAACCCACCCCCCCCCCCCCCCCCCCCGCCCCCGCCCGCGGCCCCCCCCCCCCCCCCCGGCCGCGGGCCGCCGGCCCGCCTCATATGTACTGGCCGCCTCACGCCTCCGGCCGTCTCATGTGTCCGGGCCGCCTCACGCCTCCGGCCGTTTCGCACGGCGAGACGGCCTCGCGTGCCCGGGTGGCTTCACGCGTCCGGGCCCGGCCGCCCGCCGGGTCAGGGCGTGTGCAGCCAGGCGGCGGTGTCCGGGGGGAGCAGATAGCCGTCCACCGGCGCGCTGCCGATCAGCACGTGCTCGTGCGGGGGAAGCGGCACCGCCTCGGTGCCGCAGTTGAGGACGCACGTCAGCGGGCCGCGGGTGAAGACGAGGGCGTCCTCGGGGGAGTCGAGCCAGGTGATCCCGCCGGGCAGGGCGCCGCGCAGCTCGCGCCGGGCGCGCAGCGCCTCCTTGTAGAAGTGCAGGGTCGATCCCGGGTCGGCGGCCTGCCGTTCGGCGGTCAGCGCGGCCCAGTCGCCCGGCTGCGGCAGCCACGCCCCCGCCCCGTCGGGTGAGAAGCCGTACGGCGCGGCCGTACCCGACCAGGGCAGCGGCACCCGACACCCGTCCCGGCCCGGCAGCGAACCCTCGGAGCGGCGGAAGACGGGGTCCTGGCGCACCTCCGGGGGAAGATCCTTCACCTCGGGGAGTCCGAGTTCCTCCCCCTGGTACAGATATGCCGACCCCGGCAGGGCCAGCATGGCGAGCAGGGCGGCCCTGGCGCGGGCCAGGCCGGCCGTGGAGTTCGGCAGGCCCTCGCCGTACCGGGTGACGTGGCGGACCACGTCGTGGTTGGACAGCACCCACGTCGGAGCGGTAACCGCCGCCAGGGTGTCGTCGATGACCTTCCGGAACGCCGTGGCCGACCACGGCGCCTCCAGCCAGGCGAAGTTGAAGCTCTGGTGCAGCTCGTCGGGACGCAGGTACAGGGCGAGGTCCTCGGCGGAGTCGGTCCACACCTCGCCGATCGCCATCCGCTCCCCGGGGTAGGAGTCGAGGACCTTGCGCCACTCCCGGTACACCTCGTGCACCTCGGGACGCCCCCAGATCGGCGACTCGGACCGGAACGCCTGGTCCTCGGGGGGCAGGTCGGGCAGGCCGTCGGCCTTGTAGAGGCCCATCGCCACATCGATCCGGAACCCGTCCACCCCGCGGTCCAGCCAGAACCTCAGCACGTCGAGGAACTCGGCGTGCACGTCGGGGTGGCGCCAGTTGAAGTCGGGCTGCTCCGGCGCGAACAGGTGGAGGTACCACTGCCCGTCGGGGGTCTTCGTCCATGCCGGGCCGCTGAAGGTCGACTGCCAGTTGTTGGGCGGCTCGTCCCCGCCCTCGCGGAAGACGTAGCGGTCCCGGCCCTCACCCCGCAGCGCCGCCCTGAACCAGGGGTGCTCGGAGGAGCTGTGGTTGGGCACGATGTCGACGATCACCCGCAGCCCCAGCGCGTGCGCGTCGCTCACGAGCGCGTCGAAGTCGGCCAGGGTGCCGAACAGCGGGTCGACGTCACGGTAGTCGGCTACGTCGTAGCCGCCGTCGGCCATGGGGGAGGGGTAGAAGGGGGCCAACCAGATCGCGTCCACGCCGAGCTCGGCGAGGTAGGGAAGACGCTGCCTTATGCCGGGCAGATCGCCGACGCCGTCTCCTGAGGCGTCGGCGAAGCTGCGAACATAGATCTCGTAGACGACGGCATCACGCCACCAGGGGATTTCCATGTGCTTGGATTGCCCTGGCCCGATGCGGTTTATGCGTCGGAGACCCTGCCGTTACCACCCCGTCGGTCAGACGCCCGGCGCGTTGACCATGCTGTGGGCGGCGTACACCAGGTAGTCCCACAGGCGCTTCTCCGCCTCCTCGGGAAGCTCCAGCGAGACCACCGCGTCGTGCATGTGCCGCAGCCAGGCGTCGCGTTCGGCCGGGCCGATGACGAACGGGTTGTGCCGCATCCGCAGCCGCGGGTGGCCGCGCTGCGCGCTGTAGGTGTTCGGGCCGCCCCAGTACTGCATCAGGAAGAGGGTGAGCCGGTCCTCGGCCCCGGCGAGGTCCTCTTCGGGGTAGAGCGGCCACAGCAGCGGGTCTTTCACGACGCCTTCGTAGAAGCGGTGGACGAGACGGCGGAAGGTCTCCTCGCCGCCGACGGCGTCGTAGAAGGACTGTGGTTCCTCGGGGATAGCGGACACGGCTCCAAGCCTAAGCGACGCCGGACCCCGGCGGCGTCAGCCGGCGATCGTGATGGCCGCGCGGTCCAGGGCCGACTTGACCCGGAGGCGGAGCTCGCGGGCGATCTCGGACTGCCGGGAGGGGATCGTCTTGGCGCTGATCCGGAAGACGATCGCGGTGTCGGAGATCTGCTCGATGCCCCAGACCTGCGGCTCCTCGACCAGGATGACGTCGCGGTAGGCGGGGTCGCCCCACATGTCGTCGACCACCTGCTGGAGCAGCTCCCGGACCGCGGGGATGTCGGAGGCGTAGGCCACCGGGACGTCCACGACGGCGCGGGCCCACCCCTGCGACTCGTTGCCGATCCGGAGGATGGTGCCGTTGCGGACGTACCAGACCCGGCCGTCGCTGTCGCGCAGCCGGGTGATGCGCAGGGTGACCGCCTCGACGGTGCCGGCGGCGGCGCCCGCGTCGATCACGTCGCCCACGCCGTACTGGTCCTCCAGGAGCATGAACATGCCGGCGATGAAGTCCTTGACGAGTTCCTGGGCGCCGAAGCCCACGGCCACGCCGACGATTCCGACGCTGGTGAGCAGGGGCGCGATGGGGACCGACAGTCGCTCCAGGACGGTCAGCACGGCGGTGCCGAGGATGACGACCGAGGCGACCGACCGCAGCACCGAGCCGATGGTCTCCGCCCGCTGCCTGCGCCGCTCGGCGGCGACCGCGTCGAGACCCTCCAGCGGGATGTTCTGCTTGCCGCGCAACCGGCCGGCGATCGAGCCGCCGTTGGAGGCGGAGGCGCGGCGCACCACCCGGGTGATCAGGCGGTTGGCGACGTTCCGGGTGATCAGTGCGACGAGGACGACGAGGACGATGGCGATCGCGCCGGCGACCGCGGGCGCCCAGGCGGCGGGCAGGACGGACTGCATGAGATTGCAGATTAGCCCCCCGCCGTTCTCACATCCCTTGGTAAGGCCCGCACTCATGTCGAGAAGTTCCTCTACTCCCGGCACCCCGGTGGGCGTCGGGGTGGGAGTGGGGGCGGGGGCGAGCAGGAACACGGAGTGGATCCCTCCCGGATCGGATCGGTAGGCGAAACGGGCAACTCGCGTTGCCCGTCCATATTGCCGACCGATCCGGCCGCCGTCACATCGCGCCGGGGAAGACGGGGACGCCCGGACCGGGGCCGCGGGGGCGGATCCGGAGACGACCCGGTGGCGGACGGCCCGGCCGGGGCACGCACCCGGAAGCGTGTCCCGTGCCGTTCCCGGGAGGGATCACTCCGGCCTCCGCCCGGACGGATCCGGGCGGTGGCTTCGTGGGCGCCGTGGAAGGGGACGCGGCGGAAGGGGGCGCCGGTCTCTCCTTCACGGCGGGTTTCGGGGAGGTCGGCGGGGTGCCCAGCGTCCGAGGACGCTCCGCACCGGATCACCCCGCCGCCCCCGTCGGACCGCGGTGGGCGCGGCGGACACGGACGGCTGCGACCCCGTCCCCGCCCGCCGCCGGTGTCACTCCCCCACCGCGGCGAGCACTCGTGCGACCTTGGTCGCCGCACCGGCGGGATCCTCGACCGTGTGCATCCGCTCTCCCCAGGACCACCAGTAGTACACGTCCGGGGGGAAGGGGCTCGTGGCCGGCTGCGCTCGGCAGGTGACGTTCTCCGCCAGGCTGGTCGCGTTCGGGTTGATCACACGGACAAAGGGGCGACCCGATCGGGTACGCACCAATCGTGCGTGAAGTCCTCGGGAGTCAAGTTCTGACACCAATCGCTCTAGGTGTCCGAAGTCGTCTTCCCCCACCTCGTCCCCTCCTCGTTTTCTGGTCGATACCGCACCGAATCCGGTTCGCCTAGCTGTGCGAATCGGCGCTGGTTGGCCAAAGATGACTCACCAGTCGTGAAGGGTCAACGTGGGAAAAACAAGATCGGGATATGCCTTCTCCCAAGCAGGTTGAAAGAAACAGTCCGGCGGAGGACGATCCTTAGCCAATGGCTTCATCTGCACGTTCCGAATAACTCAAGCGTGGGTCATTATTCTCGGTAGGCGCAGTGCGACGTGAGAGTCACGCTGTGTCATCTGGTGAGGACCGGTCAAGTGCGCCAGTCAGCCCGGCTGGTCGTCAGAGAGGGGCCGGAATGTCCGGCAGGCAGCACAGGGAGACGGAATTAGCGCGGCAGATCCGGGCCCGTGGCCTGGCGGCGGGGCAGGTCCCCGCCCAGATCGCCGAGGAGATCTACGACAGGTGCGGCCCGCAGTTCGGGACCACCCGCATCAAGGGACACCGCCTCGCCCACGGCGTCGCGCTGGCCGACGTGATCGAGCAGATACGGGCGCTGTTCGAACGCGACGGCAAGGCGGCGCCGGGGATCGGCGAGACGCTCCTGTCCGCGTACGAGAGCGGGCTCAAGCGGCCCGGTCCCGAGTACCTCCACTACCTGTGCTCCGCCTACCGGGTCGAACCGGCCTCTCTCGGCTACGACGGTCCGTGCATCTGCGGCCACGACCACAAGGCGCCCGTGGTGGCCGGGAGCGATCCCCAGAACAGAAGACCCGACACTTTCCCCGGTACGCGCGAGCCGCTGAACCGCCCGGCTGGCGGCGACCCCTCCGCGAACGGGGGCGAGGAGGACGAGAACGTGCTACGGAGGACGCTTTTACAGCTCCTGGCCGGCGCCGGCGTGACGCTGGACGGCCAGTTGCTCGGATCGGTCGAGAACGTGCGCAGGAGGATGGACGAGACCCTGGTCTCGGCCACCGTCTCGCCCGCGATGCTCGACCAGTGGGAGGAAGCCACGCTCGGCTTCGGACGGCAGTACATGAACACGCCGCCGCTGCGCCTGCTGTGCGACGTGCTGCTGGAGTTCAGCGCCGTCCGCAAGGCCATGGAGCATCGGCAACCGGTCGACCTGCAGGAGCGGCTGTGCCGCATGGCGGCCCAGCTCGCCGGCCTCAGCGGCATGATCATGGTCAACCTGGGCGACCACAGGATGGCCCGATCCTTCTTCCGGACGGGCCGGACGGCCGCCGACGACACCGGCGACCGTGCTCTGCGAGCCTGGGTCATCGCCCGGGAGGCACTGGTGCCGCTGTACTACGGGGATCCGCGCGAGGCGCTGAACCTCGCGCGCAAGAGCCGGGACCTGGCGGGGCAGACGCCGTGCGCGGCCCAGGCCATGGCTCCGGTCTTCGAGGCCCGCGCGCTCGCGATGATGGCGGGCGGGGGCAAGAAGGACGTGGTGGACCAGGCCAAGCGGGCGCTGTCGCGGGCCAGGGCGGCGTTCTCCCAGATGACCGCCTCCGAGCAGGACGACTCCACCTTCGGCTACACCGAGCGCCAGCTCTACTTCCACCAGGGCGACGCCCTCGTCAGGCTGGGCCAGCCGATCGAGGCCGACCTCATCCTGGAGCAGGCGCTCACCAAGTACGGCCCGACCGACTGGCTCGACCCGACGATCATCAAGCTCGACCGGGCCAAGTGCCGGCTGCTGGAGGGCGAGGTCGAGGAGGCGCTGCGGATCGCCACGACGGCGCTGACGAGCCTGGGGGAGGGATGCAGGCCTGACATCCTGATGCAGCGGGCCTACGAGGTCGCCAAGGCGGTCGAGACCCGCGCCCCGGGCCACCCCGGCCTCAAGGAGTACCTGGAGGCGGTGCGCACCGCCTCGGTGACGGCCCCGATCACGGGCGAGGTCACATGAGGGTACGGCGTTACCGCTGGTCCGATCTCGAATCCGTATGGGCGCTGCACCAGATCTGCCTCGCGCAGGTCGGTCTCGCCCCGGGGGACGGCGTCTACTACGAGGACGACTTCCCGCGGATCCACGAGATCTACCTGGCGGACCGGGGGGAGTTCCTGGTCGGGGAGGTCGACGGCGGACGGGTGGTCGCCATGGGCGGGCTCCGCCGCATCGACGACCGGACCGCCGAGATGTGCCGTATCCGGGTGCATCCGGAATTCCAGCGGCGCGGATTCGGCGCCGGGATCGTCGCGGAGCTGGAGGCGCGGGCGATCGTGCTCGGTTACACGCGGCTCCGCGGCGACACCACGCTGAACCAGCCCGCCGCGATCGAGCTGTACCGGAAGTACGGCTGGCGGGAGATCAGCCGAGAGGAACGCGGGGGATGTGTGGTGATTTATGGCGAAAAAGAGCTGGTTGAAGTCGTATCACCTTTGTTGAATCAACGATAATTCAGACCCTTTCGGCATTTGATGTTTGCCTCGTGACGCCGCCCCGGAATACTCGCTTCTCGTACCTGTGGCCCCTTTCCCTGGAGGTACGGTGAAGAAGATCATTGTCCACAAGCCCGGCACCGTCCGGCTGAGTGGCACGGCCAGCGCCATCCACGAGGGCTGAGGCAGCCGGCCCGCCGTCACCGTCACCGGCAGTGGCGCGGGTTCGGCGCCGGCGAAAGGCGCGCGGAGGCCCCCGATCGGCCCCCGCAGGCCACGGAGGGGTCGTACCCTGCATGGTGGCACCGGTACGATCCGACCTTCACGGTCTGACCTCCAGGGATGAAACATGAGCGAGCGAGTCGACGGAGCCGGCGCGAGCCGGGCGGGCGGGCGGAGCCGATGAGCCCGGCGGCGGAGTTCGTGCTGACCCTGTCCTGCCCGGACCGCCCCGGGGTGGTGGCCGCGGTCTCCGGTCTCCTGGCCGGGCACGGCTGCAACATCCTGGAGAGCCAGCAGTTCGGCGATCCGGTGGCCCGGCGGTTCTTCCTGCGGGTGCAGTTCGCCTCACCGATCCCCGAGGCCGAGCTGCGCACCGCCCTCGCCGCGCTCGCACCGGAGTTCGGCATGGACCTCAAGCTGCGCGACACCGCCGTCAAGCCGCGCGTGCTGGTCATGGTCAGCAGATTCGGCCACTGCCTCAACGACCTCCTCTACCGGACCCGCTCGGGCCTGCTCGACATCGAGATCGTCGCCGTGGTCTCCAACCACCCCGACATGCGTCCGCTGACCCAGTCGTACGGCATCGACTACCACCACCTGCCGGTCACCGCCGAGACCAAGGCCCGGCAGGAGGCGGAGGTGCTGGCGCTGGTCGACCACTACCGCGCCGACCTGGTGGTGCTGGCCCGCTACATGCAGGTGCTGTCGGAGGACCTCTGCGTCAAGCTCGCCGGCAACGTGATCAACATCCACCACTCGTTCCTGCCGTCGTTCAAGGGGGCCAAGCCGTACCACCAGGCCCACTCGCGCGGGGTGAAGCTGATCGGCGCGACCGCCCACTACGTCACCGCCGACCTCGACGAGGGGCCGATCATCGAGCAGGAGGTGGCGCGGGTCAACCACACCCACTCCGCCGACGACCTGGCCGCCATCGGACGCGACGTCGAGTGCCAGGTCCTCGCCCGCGCCGTGCGCTGGCACAGCGAGCAGCGGGTCCTCCTCGACGGCCACAAGACCATCGTCTTCCCCCGCTGAGACCGCCCGTCGCCCGCCGCGGCCCGGTCAGGGGCGGTAGGTCCCGAAGAACCAGTGGTTCCCCTCCGGGTCGCGGCAGGCGTACTCCCGCGACCCGTAGGGCTGGTCGTTCAGTTCCATGGTGACCCGCGCCCCGGCCGAAAGAGACCTGGCGTGGTGGGCGTCGGGGTCGTCGACCGCGAGGTAGACGCCCGGCCCGCCCGGTTCGCCTGCCCCGATCATGATCAGTCCGGTGCCGGCGGTCAGCTCGGCGTGCTCGACCTTCCCGTCGTCGCCCTTGGAGATCTCGTGGACGCCGAATCCGAAGGCCCGCACCAGCCAGTCGGCGGCTTCGCCAGGATCGCGATAACGGACCAGCGGGTACACCGTTCTCATGTGATTCTTCCTTTCACGTGGCTGCCGCCAGCCTTCCGGTGCCGGGCCGCACCGTCTTGGACGAATCTGACCTGCCTCCTCCCACCCCGGCCTGTTCCACGACCGGCGGGGACGCCGCGAGAGTTCCGGGGGTGACCCCGGCCATCACTTTGAAGTCACGGTTCATGTGCGCCTGGTCGTAGTAGCCGCAGGCCGCGGCCACCTCCGCCGGGGGCGCCCCGGTCCGCAGCCGTGCCGTGGCGCGTTCGAATCGCAGGACGCGCGCGGCCGCCTTCGGAGCGAGGCCGATCTGGTCCCGGAAACGGGAGACCAGATGCCGGTGGCTCCACCCCAGCTCGCCGGCGAGGGCCGCGATGGAGATCGTGCCGCCGGTGGCGCTGAGGAGCCTCCAGGCTCGGCCGACCCGTGCGTCGACGGCGGGCGCCGCGTGCATCCGCCGGGCGAGCGCCTCGTCGAGGAGGGCGATACGGGCGGCCCGGCCGGGCGTCTCCGCCAGCCGTTCGGCGATCGTGTCCGCCCATGTCCCCAGCATCTCGTCCAGCGGGAGCACCCGGTTCGTCAGTTCGCTCATCGGCACCCCGAACAGCCTCCTGGCGCCCAGCGGCGTGAGATCGACCTGAACGCCCTCGGCGACTCCGGCGGTGACGGTGTCGACCGGGACGTCGTGGAAGCCGCCGACGAAGGAGACGAGCCGCCGAGGGCCGTCCGGGCCCGGGCCGGTCAGGGTGATCGGCGCCCCCCACCCCACGATCAGCACCACCCCGGCGAACGGCGGCTGCCGCCGGATCAGGGGACGGGTGCGTCGCTCGGTGTAGGCCTGGATGCGGGTGACGCCGGACCGCGGGGCGGCACTCGGCCGCCCCGCCAGGACACCTAGGCCGTCGGCGGGGACATCCTCCACGACCGCACTCTAACCACGGCGGCGGCGGGGGGCGGGCCGCCCCCCCCGCGGGAACCCGCAGGGTATGGTGGGGGGCGGACCCGGTGGGGGGGGGGCCCCCCACCGCGGCCTGCGGGCCGATCGTCTTCGTGGGACTCATCGTCCCCCACCTGGT
>NZ_JBEZNH010000005.1:0-58499 GCF_040653115.1 Streptosporangium sp. NPDC048047
ACACCAGAGCCCGGCCACAGCGCCGGCCGGAACACCCACCCACCGCAGCGCGCGCACCCGCCCAGCACGGCAACCACTGACGAGCCCAAGCCCGGGGAAACACCCTGAGACGCGAAAAGCCCCAGCCCGGCCCTGCGGGAAACATCCCGTGATGCGAAAGACCCGAGCCCGAAGCGCGGGACCCGCACAAGAAGCGTCAGACCCGTTCCCAGTCGTGGCGTTCCAGGAAGCCGCGCTCGCCCGTGGCGTACTCGGCGAAGGCGGTGCGGACCGGTTCCAGGTCGGGCACGTGGGTGCGGAACATCAGGTTGCGGCCGCTGTCCTTGTACTCCAGTTCATATCCGGTGATCTCCGGAGAGACCTGGATGAAGTGCGAGCCGAAGACGACCAGCGCGGTGAACGGGTTCTGCGGCGACAGGGTGCCCAGCACGTCGTGGACCAGCCCGAGGTCCGGATCGACGACGATCATCCCGTCGCCCGTGTGCATCTGCATGCCCGCGTAGACGCCCAGGGGCGCGAGGTTGTGGACGAGCCCGCGCTGCGGGTCGTAGCAGACCAGACCGCACTCGCGGGCCAGGGCGAAGACCTCGCGGGACATCTCGTCGGCCCGTTCCGGTTCCACGATGACCAGGGCGAACCCCGGGGAGACCTGCTCGGCTCCGGCGAGTCGCGCGGCGAACGCGGTCACCTGGGGGCGCGGCTCGGCGGCGCCGGGCTCTCCGCTGCGGAGCGCGTGGTGGACGCGCTCCGCGCGTTCCCTGCTGATCGGTTCGGGTTCGTACCAGACGGCCAGTTCGAAGCTCACCGTCCCATGGTCCTACAGGTCCCCGGGCCGGGCGTCAGACCTGCGGCTTGTCGGCCGCGCGGACCGGCGACAGCTCCACGGTGCAGAACGCGCAGCGGCTCGCCTCGACCGGGATGTCGCTGCGGCACTCCGGGCACTTCTTCTCGGTCGCCTCCTTGTCCCGGTCGAAGAAGGTGATCAGCCGGGTCATCGGCATGACGACCAGCCAGTAAATCACCGAGGCGATGATCAGGAAGGTCAGGAGGTGGTTGATGAAGTCGCCGTACATGAACTTCGCGCCGTTGACGGTGAAGTAGTACTGCGAGAAGTCCGGATTCCGGCCGCCGGTGATCGCCGCGAGCAGCGGCGTGATCAGATCCTTGACCAGCGCCTGCACCAGCCCGCTGAAGGTGGCCCCGACGACGACCGCGACGGCCAGTTCGACGAGGTTTCCTCGCATGAGGAACTTCTTGAATCCGCCCATTCCTGCGCCCTCCACTCGTGAGACCGCTCGAAACTACCCGGCCGTCATGCGGCAAACGTCAGAAAACCCTTGCCGCATCCGGCCATCTCGCTTCGACGAACCCCCTGGAAGACCCGCGAATCCAAATGAAACCGTCCACTACTATCGGCCCGAACCGTGAAGAGGGGACCCGATGGAGTTTCGCGTGCTGGGGCCGGTCGGCGTGACGGCCGACGACGGGACGCCGCTGGACATCGGACCCCATCAGCAGCGCGCCGTACTGGCTCTCTGCGTGCTCGCCGCGCCCCGCCCGGTCGCCCCGCCCCGGCTGATCGACGCGCTCTGGGAGGGCGGCCCGCCGCCCGGGGCGGTCAACACCCTCCAGGCGTACGTCTCCAAGCTCCGCCGCGCCTTCGAGCCGGGCAGGCCGCGCAGCGTGCCGCCCCGGGTCCTGGTCAGCAGAGCCGGGGGTTACGCCCTGGACGTCCCGGCGGTCCGGATCGACCTGGGCAGGGCGCGCGAGCGGGCCGCCGAGGGACGGCGCGCGCTGGGCGACGGTGACCACGAGGACGCGGCGCGGAGGCTCCGCTCGGCGCTGGGGGAGTGGAACGGGGAGCCGCTGGCGGACTTCGGGGCCGACGGCTGGGCGGCGGACGAGATCGCCCGGCTGGCCGAGTTCCGGCTGGCGCTGGAGGAGGACGCGGCCGAGGCCGAACTCGCCCTCGGCCGGGGCGCGGTGCTGAGCGGCGGCCTCATCCGGCTGGTGGCCGCGCACCCGTTCCGGGAACGGCTGCGCGTCCTCGGCGCACACGCGCTCTACCAGGCCGGGCGGCAGGCGGACGCGCTGGCCGTGCTCGCCGAGGGCCGCCGGCTGCTGGCGGAGGGGGTGGGGCTGGACCCCGATCCCCGGTCCCGGGAGATGGAACGGCGCATCCTCACCCAGGATCCCTCACTCACCCCCCGGATCCCGGCGGTGACCTCTCCGGTCCTGGCGGCGGCCCTCACGGAGCCGCGGACCCGGCTGGTCGGCAGGGACACCGAGATCGGGGTGCTGGAGGAGGCGGTCTCCGGGGACGGGCACCGGGTGGTGCTGCTGGCGGGGGAGCCGGGGATCGGCAAGACCAGCCTCGCCGAGCGGGTCGCCGAAACGGCGAGGGCGCGGGGACGCCGGGTGGCGTGGGGCCGCTGCTGGGACGGGGCCGGCGCGCCGCCGTTCTGGCCGTGGACGCAGGCCGTACGGGATCTGGCGGACGCGGACGTGAGCGCGGACGTGAACACGAACGCCGACCCGGACATGGACGGGGACGCGGACATGATCGGGACCGGGCGTCCCAGGACCTCGCCCGCCGAGGCCGGGCGCCCCCTGCCGCCGCCCGACGGCTCCGGCGACCCCCGGCCCGCCGGAGCCGGTCAGTTCCAGCGGTACGAGGCGTTCGCCCGGCTGCTCGACGGCCACGGCAGGATCCTGGTCGTCCTCGACGACCTGCAATGGGCGGACGCGTCCTCGCTGCGGCTGCTGGAGTTCCTGGCCTCCACCCGGCTCTGCCCGCGGCTGACCGTGGTGGCGACCTACCGCGACACCGAAGTGGGCACCGAAGCGAATACCGAAGCGGACACCGGCGTACGGCCCGGTGGCCCGCTCGCGCAGGCGCTCGGCGCGCTGACGCGGCTGCCGAACGTGCGGCGGCTGGCGCTGCGGGGGCTGGGGGAGGCCGACGTCCGCGCCTACCTCGCCGGCGCCGGGGCCGACCCGGACCGGGCCGCCGAGATGGGCAGGCTGACCGCGGGCAACCCGTTCTTCCTGGGCGAGGTGCTGCGCCTCGGGCGGGCGCCGCGTGAGCTGTCGGACGTGGTCCGCGGCTGGCTGGCCGGTCTGCCGCCGGACACCGAGGCGGTGCTGACCGTCGCGGCGCTGGTCGGCCGGGAGGCGGAGACGGACGTCCTGACGGCGGTGTCGGAGGTGACCGAGGAGCGGGTGCTGGACGTCCTCGACGCCGCCGTGCGGGCCCGGCTGCTGACCGAGGGCGACGGGCCGGCATGCCGGTTCGTCCACGACATCGTCCGCGACACGCTGCGCGACGGCCTGCCGCCGCTGCGGCGCCGCCGCCTGCACGGCCGGATCGCCGAGGTGCTGGAGCGGCGGAGCCCGACCCGCCTGACGGAGATCGCGCACCACTACCGGGAGGGCGTCGTCAGCGACCGTACGGCGGGCAAGGCCGTCGGCTACACCCGCCGGGCCGCGGCCCAGGCGATGGCGCAGTTCGCCCCGGAGGACGCGGCGGAGCTGCTGGAGCTGGCGCTCGCCACGGCCGGGACCCGGCCGGAGCAGGATGACGCCCTGCGCTGCGACCTGCTGCTCGACCTGGCCGAGGCGCGGGCGGCGGCCGGGATGAGCGTCGAGGCCCACGCCTCCCTGGAGGCCGCCGCCGGGATCGCCGAGCGGCTCGACGACGACAGCCGGCTGGCCAGGGCGGTGCTGGGCTTCTCCGATCCGATCCACCTGGCCATGTACGAGGAGATGACCGGTATCGACCGGCTCGCCGAGCGGATCGACCGGGTCCTCGCCTCGGGGCTGGCCGGGGACTCGCCGTGGCGGGCCCGGCTCCTGGCGGCCGCCGCGACGACCGGTTTCGCGACCCGGCCGGTCGCGCGCAGCGCGGAGCTGGCGTGGGAGGCGGTACGGCTGGCCCGCCGTACCGGTGACGACCGCGCCCTGGCCAACGCGCTGGTCGCCCTCGTGATCGTGCTCCGGCACGGCCGCGACCACGACGCCCGGCGGGCGGCGGCGGAGGAGATCGTGGAGATCGGGCGTCGCACCGGTGACCTGGCCGTGGAGTGGCTGGGCCGGGAGTCCGTCCATGTCGAGCACGTCGCCCGGGACGGCGTCGCCGGGGCCGCGGAGCCGCTGGCCTGGCTCGGGGAGACCGCCCGGCGGCTCCGGCTGCCCTCGATGGTCTCGCTGGCCGCCTGGCAGGCCGCGATCCACGCCCACCTCGACGGCCGGCCCGACGACGCCGTGGCCGCCGCGGAGGAGTCGGCGGCGGCCCACCCGCAGGGGGCGCTGGGCCGCGACGACGCCCGCCTGCGCGGCGGCGTCTTCCGCTTCCTGGCGCTGAGGGGGCGGGGTGAGCCGGCGGCGGCGCTGGCGGTGGCCGACGAGATGCTCGCCCTGCGTCCCGGCGAGTGGCCCTGGCTGCTGCTGCGCTGCCTGGCGCTGGCCGACCTCGGCCGGGCCGGCGAGGCCCGCGAGGTCTTCGCCGGCCCGGCGCGGGACGGGTTCGCCGTGCTCGGCCCCGGCCTGGCCTACCGGTTCGCGGCGGACGCCGCCGCCGAGCTCTGCCTGGCGCTCGGCGAGGCGGACGCCGGGCGGGACCTGTACGGCACGCTCGCCCCGGACGCCGGCCGGCTGGTGGGCTGGTCGGTCGCGGACCTGTGCCTGGCGCGGCTCGCGCTGCTCGCGGGTGACCGGGAGCGGGCCGCGGCGCACCTGCGGGCGGCCGGGGAGTTCATCGCCGTGGCGGGCCTGCGCGGGTACGAACCGGCGCTGCGCGCCCTGCGCGCCCGGCTCGCCGTACCCGGGTCCTGAGCCCTGCCCGGAACCGGAACCGGAACCGGGACCGGAACCGGAACCGGAACCGGGACTCCGGGCGTGACCGGCTCGCCGTACCTGGGCGCGACACACCGCGCCGGAACGCGCCCGTACGGAAAACCACGTCTTAGCCTGCCCACAGGGGGAACACGTAGGGACGGTCCGCACATCGTCTTCACCGATCCGACCCTGGAGGGACGCGTATGACCGTCAACCGCGTGGTGACCAACATCCTGTCCGACCGGCTGCCGGAGACCAGGGACTTCTTCGCCCGGCTGCTGGACCTGAAGGTCAACTTCGACGAGGACTGGTACGTGCAGCTCTCGCCGCCCGACGACCCCCGCCTGGAGGTGGGGATCTGGCGGCGGGACCACGAGCTGATCCCGGAGGCCCATCGGGGCTCCCCGGCGGGAACGATCCTGACGTTCGTGGTCGACGACGTCGACGCGGTCCACGAGCGGGCCCTCGGAATGGGCTGCCGGATCGTCTCCCCGCCGAGCGACCGGTTCTACGGCCAGCGAGGCTTCATGGTGCTCGACCCGAACGGCCTGGTCGTGGACGTCTCCACGCCGGTCCGGAACGCGTAGGGGCTCCGGCCGCCGCGTGCGGCGCACTTCACAGCGAGAAGAGTGGGAAATGCGTGCATGACCTGGGAAAGACAGGGCATGTCTTCCCACCGCTGAAGGGGCGGTGTGATGATTGAAATCTGGCCGGGGGATCCGTATCCCCTGGGGGCCACATATGACGGCGCGGGAACGAACTTCGCGCTCTTCACCGAGGTCGCCGAGCGTGTCGAGCTGTGCCTGTTCGACGACCACGGCGAGGAGACCCGGGTCGCCCTCACCGAGGTGGAGGGGCATGTCTGGCACGGATACCTTCCCGGCGTCTCTCCCGGGCAGCGGTACGGCTACCGCGTCCACGGGCCCTACGACCCGGCGAGCGGGCAGCGGTGCAACCCCGCCAAGCTCCTGCTCGACCCGTACGCCAAGGCGATCGACGGGGACGTGAGGTGGGACGAGGCGGTCTACGGCTACCGCTTCGGCGAGCCCGACAGCCGCAACGACGCGGACTCGGCGCCGTTCATGCCGAAGTCGGTCGTCGTCAACCCCTTCTTCGGGTGGGGCCACGACCGGCCGCCGGCGACGCCGTACCACGACACGGTGATCTACGAGGCGCACGTCAAGGGCCTGACGATCAACCACCCGAAGATCCCGGAGCGGATCCGGGGCACGTACGCGGCCCTTGGCCACCCGGAGATCATCGACCACCTCACCGGGCTGGGCGTGACGGCGCTGGAGCTCATGCCGGTGCACCAGTTCGTCACCGACCACGTCCTGATGGACCGGGGCCTGACGAACTACTGGGGCTACAACACCATCGGGTTCTTCGCCCCGCACAACAGCTACTCCAGCACCGGCCAGCCCGGCGGCCAGGTGATGGAGTTCAAGGCCATGGTCAAGGCGCTGCACGAGGCGAACATCGAGGTGATCCTCGACGTGGTCTACAACCACACCGCCGAGGGCAACCACCTGGGTCCGACGCTGAGCATGCGCGGCATCGACAACGCCGCCTACTACCGGCTCGTCGAGGACGACAAGCGCTACTACATGGACACCACGGGCACCGGCAACAGCCTGTTCATGCGGTCCCCGCACGCCCTGCAGATGATCATGGACTCGCTGCGCTACTGGGTCACCGAGATGCACGTGGACGGGTTCCGGTTCGACCTGGCCGCGACCCTGGCGCGTGAGCTGCACGAGGTGGACCGGCTGAGCGCCTTCTTCGACCTGGTGCAGCAGGACCCGGTGCTGTCGCGCGTCAAGCTGATCGCCGAGCCGTGGGACGTCGGTCCGGGCGGCTACCAGGTCGGCAACTTCCCGGCCCGGTGGACCGAGTGGAACGGCCGTTACCGCGACACGATCCGCGACCTGTGGCGGGGCGAGCCGGCCGCGCTGCCGGAGTTCGCCTCCCGGCTGACCGGCTCCAGCGACCTCTACCAGGACGACAGCCGCCGCCCGGCCGCCTCGATCAACTTCGTGACCTGCCACGACGGGTTCACCCTCCAGGACCTGGTCTCCTACAACGGCAAGCACAACGAGGCCAACGGCGAGCACAACCGCGACGGCACCGACGACAACCGGTCGTGGAACTGCGGCGAGGAGGGGCCGGCCTCGCTGGACGTCGAGTCGCTGCGCGAGCAGCAGAAGCGCAACTTCCTGACCACGCTGTTCCTGTCCCAGGGCGTGCCGATGATCTCCCACGGCGACGAGCTGGGGCGCACGCAGCGGGGCAACAACAACGTCTACTGCCAGGACAACGAGCTGAGCTGGGTCGACTGGTCGGACGTCCGGGAGAACTGGCTGCTGCTGGAGTTCACCCAGAAGCTGGCCAAGCTCCGCGCCGGTCACCCGGTGTTCCGCCGCCGCCGCTTCTTCTACGGCAGGCCGGTGCGCGGCTCGGGCGACAGCCTCAGCGACATCGAGTGGTTCACCCCGCTGGGCGAGAAGATGACCGACGCCGACTGGAACGTGGGATACGCCAGGTCGCTGGCGGTCTTCCTGAACGGCGACGCCATCACCGAGCCCGACCGGCGGGGGCGGCGGACGAGGGACGACTCGTTCCTGCTGATGTTCAACGCCCACCACGATGTCATCGGGTTCACCATTCCCAAGGACTACGGGGAGATGTGGATGACGGAGATCGACACGGCCATGCCGATCACGGTCGACACCCGGATGTGCCGGGCCGGGGAAGAGGTGCCGGTGGCCGGACGGTCGGTGAGGGTGCTGCGCCGTGTCTGATCCCTCCGTCTCCTCCGTCTCGTCCGTGAGGGAGCCCGCCGCGCCCGGGACCGCCGTGACCGGGCCCGCGGTCCCCCGCTCCACCTACCGGTTCCAGCTCACCCCCGACTTCGGCTTCGCCGACGTGGCGGCCCTGGCCCCCTACCTGCGGGACCTGGGGGTCGACCACGTCTACCTGTCGCCGGTCCTGCAGGCCGACCCGCCGTCGCGGCACGGTTACGACGTGACCGACCACTCCAGGATCCGCGAGGAGTTCGGCGGGATCGGCGGGCTGCGGGAGATGGCGGCGACGCTGGCCGGGCACGGCATCGGCGTCGTCGTGGACATCGTGCCCAACCACATGACGGTCCCGGTCCCGGAGTCGGGCAACCCGGCGCTGTGGTCGGTGCTGAAGGAGGGGCGGGCGTCGCCGTACGGGCGGTGGTTCGACATCGACTGGAGCGACGGCAGGGTCGCGATGCCGGTCCTCGGCGACGACGTCGAGCCGTTCCCCGACGGTGACGTGCTGCGCTACCACGACCACGTCTTCCCGCTGCCCGACACCCACTACCGGCTGGTCGACTGGCGCGAGGGCCCCGGCTACCGGCGGTTCTTCGACGTCTCCTCGCTGATCGGGCTGCGGGTCGAGGACCCGGAGGTGTTCGAGGCCACGCACGAGGTGATCCTCGGTCTGGTGCGGGAGGGCCTCGTCCAGGGGCTGCGGGTGGACCACCCCGACGGGCTGGCCGACCCGCGCGGCTATCTCGCGCGGCTGCGCCGCGAGGCGGGGGTGTGGACGGTCGCCGAGAAGATCCTGGTGGGCGAGGAGAGGCTGCCCGCCGACTGGGACTGCGACGGCACCACCGGCTACGACGTGCTCAACCGGATCACCGGGCTGTTCGTCGACCCGGCCGGCGCCGAACCGCTGACCGAGCTGTTCGCCGCCCGCACCGGTGTGCCGCGCGACTACGCCGAGGTGGTCCGGCGGTCCAAGCGGCACGTCATCGACCTGTTCTTCCGCGCCGAGGTGGACCGCCTGAACGCGCTGCTCGGCGCGGACCGCGAGACGCTGGTGGAGCTGCTGGTCGCGATGCCGGTCTACCGGGCCTACGTGGTGCCCGGGGAGCCCGTCCCGGCGGTCTCCGCGACGATCGTCGAGGAGGCGGGGAAGGTCGCCGCGGCCCGGCTGCCCGAGGGCGCGCCGGTGGAGGAGGTCGTCGGGAAGGTCCTCAACGGCCCGCCGGAGGCGGTCGTGCGCTTCCAGCAGCTCTGCGGGCCGGTGATGGCCAAGGGCGTGGAGGACACCGCGCTGTACCGGTGGTACCCGCTGTCCTGCCTGAACGAGGTGGGCGGGGAGCCCGACCGGTTCGGCGGGACCGTCGCCGCCTTCCACGACTTCTGCCGGGAGCTCCGGCCCGGCACGATGACGACGCTGTCCACGCACGACACCAAGCGCTCCGAGGACGTCCGCGCCCGGCTGGCCGTGCTGTCGGAGATCCCCGGCGAGTGGGCGGCGGCGGTCGCGGAGTGGTCGGACCGGGTCTCCTTCGACCCGTCGCTCGACCACCTGGCCTGGCAGAACCTCATGGCGGCCTGGCCGATCAGCGAGGAGAGGTTCTTCGAGTACCTGTTCAAGGCGGCGAGGGAGGCCAAGACCGCGATCTCCTGGGCCACGCCCGACCCCTCCTACGAGGAGGGCCTGCGCGACTTCGTCCACCGGGCCATCGAGGAGTGCGGCGAGTCCGTCGGGCGGTTCGCTGCCCGGATCGAGCCCCACGCCCGGTCCAACTCCCTCGGTCAGAAGCTCGTCCAGCTCATGCTGCCCGGCGTGCCCGACGTCTACTGGGGCAACGAGATCACCGACTTCTCCCTGGTGGACCCGGACAACCGCCGTCCGGTCGACTTCGCGCTGCGCCGCCGGATGCTGGCCGGGGAGACGGAGGGGGCCTCGGACTGGGACGCCGGCAAGCTCGACGTCACCCGCGAGGCGCTGAACCTGCGGCGGCGGCTGGACCCCGCCCTGCCGTACGTCCCGATGGAGGCGGGGGAGCACGCCGTGGCCTTCGCCCGCGGCGACCGCGCCGTGGCCGTCGCCACCCGGCTCCCGGTCGGCCTGGAGCGGCGCGGCGGCTGGGGGGACGAGATGATCGAGCTGCCGTCTGGCTCGTGGCGCGACCTGCTGTCCGGCGTACGGCACACCGGGCGGATCTCGCTGGGCCACCTGCTCGCGACCCGGCCGGTGGCGCTGCTGGAAAGGGAGTGAACCGCGGGCGCCCGGATCCCGGGCGCCCTCGGTTTCGGGGTGGGAGTGAACGGAGCGCCCGAGGTGCGGGCGCCCGCGGTCGCCGGAGGGTTCCGGAGAGGGAGTGAACGGCGTGTTCGAGGTCTGGGCCCCCGCGGCGACGGCGGTGGACGTGGTGATCGGTGACGTCCGCCACTCGATGGACGCCGCGGGCGGCGGCTGGTGGACCGCTGAGGTGGCCGGGGCCGGCCACGGCACCGACTACCGGTTCAGCGTCGACGGCGGCGACCCGCTGCCGGACCCGCGCACCCGCCGGCAGCCCGAGGGGATCTTCGGGCCGAGCCGGGTGTACGACCACGACCGGTTCCCCTGGAACGACGAGCTGTGGCGGGGGCGGAGCCTGCCAGGCTCGGTGATCTACGAGCTGCACGCCGGAACCTTCACGCCCGCCGGGACCTTCGACGCGGCGGCGGGGAAGCTCGACCACCTCGTCGAGCTGGGGGTCGACTTCGTCGAGGTCATGCCGGTGCCGCCGGTGCCGGGGAGGCGCAACTGGGGCTACGACGGGGTCGACCTGTGGGCCGTCGCGGACGAGTACGGCGGTCCCGACGGGTTCAAGCGGTTCGTGGACGCCTGCCATCTGCGGGGCGTCGGGGTGATCCTCGACGTGGTCTACAACCACCTCGGCCCGTCGGGGAACTTCCTGGCGCCGTTCGGCCCCTACTTCCACGACAGCGCCGCCTCCTTCTGGGGGCAGGCGGTCAACCTGGACGGCCCCGGCTCCGACGAGGTGCGCCGCTACTTCATCGAGAACGCGTTGCAGTGGCTGCGCGACTACCACGTCGACGGCCTGCGGCTGGACGCCGTGCACGCGCTGCACGACAGGCGGGCGGTCCACTTCCTGGAGGAGCTGTCGGCCGAGGTGGACGCTCTGTCGGCGGCCGTGGGCAGGCCGCTGACGCTCATCGCCGAGTCCGACCTCAACGACCCACGGCTGATGACCCCGCGCGAGGCCGGCGGGTACGGCCTGGCCGCCGTCTGGAACGACGACGTCCACCACGCCCTGCACGTGGCGGTGACCGGGGAGCGGCACGGCTACTACGACGACTTCGCCGGGGCGCTTCCCAAGGTGCTGACCTGCGCCTACCTCCACGACGGCACCTTCTCGTCCTTCCGGGGCCGTTCGCACGGCCGCCCGGCGCGGCACGTCCCGGGGCACCGGTTCGTCTGCGCGGCGCAGAACCACGACCAGATCGGCAACCGCGCCGAGGGCGACCGGATGCCGGCCGAGGCGCTGCGGCTGGCCGCGGGGCTGCTGCTGACCTCGCCGTTCACCCCGATGCTGTTCATGGGTGAGGAGTGGGGAGCGAGCACGCCGTTCCTGTTCTTCACCGACCACGTCGAGCCGCACCTGCGGGAGGGGGAGGCCGACCGGCGGCGCCGGGAGTTCGTCGGCTTCGGCTACGACGACTGGGCGGACCGGGCCCCCGACCCGGGCGAGGAGACGACGTTCCTGCGCTCCAAGCTCGACTGGAGTGAGCTGGACCGGGACGCCCACCGGGCGCACCTCGACTGGTACCGGGCGCTGATCGCGCTGCGCAGGGCGCATCCGGAGCTGTCGGACCCCCGGCTGGACCGGGTCCGGGTGGACCACGGCGACGGCTGGCTGGTCGTCCACCGGGGATCCTGCCAGGTCGCGGCCAACCTCGGCCGGGTCGCGCTCACCGTACGGCTCGCACCGGGCCAGGTGCTGCTGGCCTCGGACCCGAAGGTCACCGCCGAGGGCGAGGAGCTGTTCCTGCCGCCGCGCTCCCTGGCGATCGTCAAGGCCGGCTGACCGGGACCGGGCTTGAGGCCGGGGCGGGAGCCGGGCGTGCCGGTCGCGTGATGTGGTCGTGACGCCGCCCGGCGCGTCCGGGGTCTGGGCGGGCGCGGCCGGGCGGCGGGCCGGTGCGGCGGGTCAGGCCGGGACGTGGTTGCGCAGCCGCAGCGCCCGCGGGTAGGGCGCGAAGTAGGTCTGGTCGCGGACGTACTCGGCGGCCTCGCCGCGCGCGTGGTGGCGCAGCAGGGTCGCCGGGACGCTGAGGGCCACCTCCCCGGCGCGGTAGGAGTCGATCACCTCCGCCAGGTCGGCCCGGCGGGTCTCGTCCAGGTGGTCCTTCATCATCCCCATGCAGTGCTGGAGGACGTTGACGTTGCGCCCGATGCTCGCCTTGCAGGCGAGGGCCGTGCGGAAGGCGTGGGCGTAGGCGACGGCCAGCTCCTCCCGGGAGGCCGTCCCCGCCCGGGACACCACCTGCCCCGCCCGCTGGTAGGAGACCGGGTCGTGGGCGAGCAGCTGCATCTTGTGCCGGGAGTGGAAGGCGATCAGGTCGCGCGGGCGCCAGTCGCTCTCCAGAAGCGCACGCAGCCGCGCGTACGCGAAGATCCGCTCCACGAACGTCTCGCGGAGCAGGGCGTCGTTCAGCCGCCCCTCGTCCTCGACCGGCAGCAGCGGGTGGGCGTCCAGGACGCGGGACGCGAAGACGCCCATGGCCCCGCGGTCCACGACCCTGTCGCCCGCGTAGACCGGGATGCCGTGGATGCCGCAGCTCGGGCTCCTGGCCTTGAACACGTAGCCGTCCACGTCCAGGGTGAGCGACCGCTCGGCGGCCAGCGCGTTCATCCGGCCGGTCAGGTCCGTCCCGGTCTTCCTGGTGACCAGGCGCGGGCCGTCGGCCGAGCGCTCCAGGCGCAGCGACTCCCTCGGCGCGCCGAGGCCGATCTCCATCTCGGGGCAGACGCGCACCCAGTCGACGTACGGGTCCAGCTCCCCGCTGACGAAGCGGTCGCGGCTGTGCCCGCCGTTGAAGCGCACCAGGTCGCCCAGCAGGCAGCTCGACACCGCCACCCGCGGCCGGGGCTGCCGGTCCATGTCGTTCCACTCGCCCATGTCATCCATGGTGTCCCCGTGGTCCGCGGCGTCCCGAGGGCGGGTCATGCCGCGGGGGCGAGGATGTCCGACAGCCGGCGCAGACCGCGCGCCGTACGGGCCTTGACCGTGCCGAGCGGCACGCTCAGCCTCTCGGAGATCTCCCGCTGGGTCAGATCGCCGTAGTACGCCAGTTCGATGGCTTGGCGCTGGGGCGCGGGCAGCTCGGCCAGCGCCCGCAGCAGCTCGTCACGGGCGGCCAGCCCGTCCCCGTCCGTCCGGCCGTCCGCGCCGGCCGGGTCGGCGACCACGTCCAGCGGCACCGTCTGCAGGGTGCGCATCCGCAGGTGGTCCACCGCCCGGTTGTGAGCGATGCCGATCAGCCAGGCCGTCAGGTTGCGCTTGGGGTCGAAGCGGTGCCGTGAGCGCCACACCTCGGCGAACACGATCTGCTGCACGTCCTCGATCTCCTGCGGCGGGATGAAACGCCGCAGGTAGGAGCGGATGAGCGCACCGTGCGTGGTGAGGCACTCGGCCAGCGCCGCGTCGTCGCCCTGTGCGAGCCGGACGTTCAGGGTGTCTTCCATGGTGACCTCATTTACCCGGGAAACCTATTCAAAACTTATTCATACCCGGCGGCTTCCATGAACGCAAACGAACCCGCCGGTCAGAGCGGTGTGCGGAGAGCGACGGGCAGCCGGAAACGACGGACGGGAGGCGGTTCTCCGGCCCCGCGGAGAGATGGCCGCCGAGCCGGGACCCGCGGACGGAACGGCGGCCGGGAAACGGGCGGGCCGGCGGCCGGAGCCGTTGGTCCGGGGATCAGCGGGCCGGAGCCGGTGAGCCGGGGATCAGCGGATCGCCTCGCGGATCCGGGTGACGGCCTCCTGGAAGGACGTGACGAAGGTCACCGACGGCGGCAGGCCGTCGCCCCACCCCGGGCCGCCCGCGACGATCCGGCTCGCCGGGCGCAGCGCGGGCAGTGAGCCCAGCGGCGCCGGGTCACCGGTCTCGGGCCGCTGCGACCAGACGAAGACCACCCCCGGGCTCAGGCGGCGCATCGCGTCGGCCAGGGCCGGATACGGGGTCCGGGCCCCCAGCACCCGGGTCTCCAGGCGGTGCACGGTGGCCAGCTCCGCCGCCAGGGCGTAGATCGGCAGGCTGTGCTGCTCCTCGGCGGCGCAGGCCAGCAGCACCGGGCGGTCGTTGACCGGCCGGTCGGGACGCCGGACGAGCCGGGTCAGCGCGGCCAGCACCCGGTCGGAGAACAGGTGCTCGATCTCCACGCTCGCGCCGGTCTCGGCCTGGCGGCGGCAGATCGTCTCGAAGACCGGGAGCACCAGCCCCTCCCAGGTCCATACCACCCCGTGCCGCTCCAGCGCGGCGCCGATCCACTCGGCCACGGTCTGGCTGTCCAGCGCCACCGCGGCCCGCGCCAGCATCGCCACGGTCGGGACCTGCGCCCCCGCCCCCGGCGCGTCCGGCGTGACCGGGGCGATCCGCCCCCGGGCGAGGTCGCCCTGGGTGGCGGGGACGGCGGCGCCCAGCCCTGGGTCAGGGCGCGGCAGCCGTTCCGAGGGGACCTCCCACCGGGCGGCGCCCGGCCTGAGGACCTCCCGCGCCGCGTCGGCCGCCGGGACGCCGAGCTTGATGAGGCGGTTCATCTCCTCAAGGCGCCGCAGGTCGGCGGTGTCGTAGCGGCGGTGCCCGCCGGGGCTGCGGTGGCTGGGCCCGATCCCGTACCGGAGGTTCCAGGTGCGCAGCGTGGGCGCCGGAACGCCGAGCCGGCGCGCGACCGCGCCGATGCCGTAACCCGGTTCGTCCCCGGGAGCCGGCACGTCCTCGGGGACCGCCCGGCCCGCCTCATCCATTCTCGTCGCCACCCCGATCCCTCCTCGGTCGCCGTCCTGCACCAGCTTGCCAGGAGAGTGACGCCCCCGGTCCGGGGCGTCCCTCCACGCATACTCCTTCGTACGGCCCACCTGGGCGGATGCAGGACGCCCCGGAGCGGATCCACGCGGGCGGGCGCGGCGGAGGAGGGGAGACCCGCGGGGCGCCCGGAGCGGAGACGCCCGGAGCGGAGGCGGGGGAGACCCGCGAGGCGGATGCAACCGCTCCCGGACGGTCACGCGAAGTCACCTTCGATGGACACCGTCATCGTCTTGCTCAACCGCGACCTGAGGGTGCACGACCACCCGGCGCTCGCCGCCGCGTGCGCGCGGGCCCGCCGGGTCGTCCCCCTCTTCGTGCTGGACCCCTCCGTGCCCGCCGGCCGCCGGTCCGGGTTCCTGGCGGAGACCCTCGCCGACCTGCGCCTGTCGCTCCGGGAACGGGGCGGCGACCTCGTCATCCGCCGGGGCGACGCGGTGGCCGAGACCGTACGGCTGGCCCATGAGATCGCCGGCGGCGGAGGCGGCGACGGGTCCGGCGCGGGGACCGTCGAGGCCGTCCACGTCAGCGCCGACGTCAGCGCCCTCGCGCGGCGCAGGGAACGCCGCCTGGCCGGGGAGTGCGAGCGGCACCGGATGGAGTTCCGGGCCTTCCCCGGGGTGACGATCGTGCCGCCCGGCGCGGTCACCCCCTCCGGGAAAGGGGACCACTACCGGGTCTTCACCCCCTACTGGCGGGCCTGGCAGGCCCATCCCCGCCGCGAGGTGCTTCCCGCCCCGGCCAGGGTGACCCTGCCCGAGGGGCTGGACCCCGGCGCCCCGCCGCCCGGCCGGTCGCACCGGCCGCACGAGCTGTTCCAGGGCGGCGAGACGGTGGCGCGCCGGCGCATGCGGCAGTGGCTGAAGTACTGCGTGACCGACTACGCCGCCGGCCACGACGACCTCGCGGGCAACCGCACCTCCAAGTTCAGCCCCTACCTGCGTTTCGGCTGCCTGTCACCCCTGGAGCTGGAGTCGCTGGCCGAGGACGGCGACGACTTCGTGAGGCAGCTCTGCTGGCGCGACTTCTTCTACCAGGTGACGATGGCCTTCCCGGCCATCACCCGCGCCGACTACCGGCCGCGCGGGCTGACGTGGAACGACGACGCCGACGCCCTCCAGGCGTGGAAGGAGGGCCGGACCGGGCTGCCGATCGTGGACGCCGGGATGCGGCAGCTCCTGGCGGAGGGCTGGATGCACAACCGCGCCCGCATGCTGACCTCGTGGTTCCTGGTCAAACGGCTGCGGATCGACTGGCGGGCGGGCGCCGACCACTTCTTCGACCTCCTGCTCGACGGCGACGTGGCGAACAACTACGGCAACTGGCAGTGGGTCGCCGGGACCGGCAACGACACCCGGCCCAACCGGATCCTCAACCCGGTACGGCAGGCCCGGCGGTTCGACCCGGACGGGGAGTACGTCCGCCGCTACGTTCCCGAGCTCCGGGACGTCCCGCCGAGGGCGCTCCACGAGCCCTGGCGCCTGCCGTCGGGGGTGCGCGGCTACCCGCCGCCCCTGACGCCCTTGGACTGACCGGCCGCCGGGGTCGCCGAGGCGGGCGCGGTGACCCGCCGTGCCCGGTTCCAGCGGCCCGATCGGGACGGAATCAGGCGGAACCGGGCGGAACTATTTCCCGCCATCGGGCGTCGCAGAGGTGTGGACTCCTTCGACGGCATCGACGACGCCCTGCGCGCGGCCCGTGAGCGGGTGCGGCTCCTGGAACGACTGACCCGCCAGCGGCAGGCGGTGACCTCCCAGCTCGACGAGGTCGGTGAGCTGATCGGCGAGCTGGAGGCGCGGCTCGCCGAGGAGGAGCGCGACGTGTCCCGGCTGGAGGGCGGCGGGTTCGCGGCGTTCCTGGCCGGTCTGACCGGTTCCAAGGAGGAGAGGCTCGCCAGGGAGCGCGCCGAGGCCCAGGCCGTACGGCAGCGCCTCGAAGGGCAGCGCACCCGCCTGCGGTGGCTGGAGGCCGACCGGGCGGAGGTGGAGCGGGGCCTGGCCGGGACCGGCTCGGCCCGCGAGGAGTTCACCGCCCTGCTCGAACGCAAGGAGCGGCTGCTGACCGGGTCGGCCGACCCGCGCGGCCGGGAGCTCGCCGCCCTCGCCCGGCGGCTCGCCGACGTCCAGGCCGACCTGCGCGAGCACGAGGAGGCCCACCTGGCCGGGACCGTCGCCGGCCAGGCGGTGGAGCGGGTCCTGCGCTGCCTCGGCGGTGCCCGCGGCGCCTCCACCTGGGACGTGCTGGGCGGCGGCATGCTGGCCGACATGATCGAGAACGGTCACCTGCGCGACGCCGACCAGGCGGCCTGGCAGGCCCAGCGCGCGCTGGACGCCTTCGCCCGCGAGCTGGCCGACGTCGGCGTCCACGCCGATCCGCGGCTCCCGCAGATCGACACCCGGTGGTTCGCCGACATGTTCTTCGACAACATCGTCTTCGACGCGCTCAAGCACCGGCGGATCGCCCGCACCGGCGAGGCCGTCGCGGAGGTCGGGCGCTGGGTCGGCGGCACGGTGAGCGGCCTGGCCTCCCGCCGAGCGGAGCTGGCGGGCGAGCGCGACGCGCTCCTCGGGCGTCGCGAGGAGATCCTGACCGGCTGACCACCGGATCGGCGGCCCCGGCGCCCCGGCGTCCAGCCGGCCGGGTGCGGACGGCCCGGTTTCCCGGACGCCGGAGCGGACGGCCCGGCGCCCCGATCGGCCGGGTGCCGGACCGGCCGATGGGGCAGGCGGGCCGATGGGGCTGACGGGGCGGCCCGGCGGTGACAAGCTCGGCGTGAAGGCAGCGCACGTCCCGAGCGGCTCGATGGAGGCCGGCATGTCGACGCCCCGCGTGGTCCCGTTCCTTCGCTACGAGGACGCCCCGGCGGCCGTGGCGTGGCTGGGTGAGGTCTTCGGGTTCCACCCGCTGACCGCCCCGCCCGGCGACGGCGGGGACCCCGCGTGCGTCCGGCTCGCCCTCGGGGACGCGGTGGTCGTGCTGGCCCCGGTCCGCGACGGCGAGCCGTACCTGCGCAGCGCCCTGGACCTGCCCGCGGTCAGCCAGGGGGTGTTCGTCGTGGTGGACGACCTCGACGCCCACTACGAGCGGGCGGCGGACCGGGGCGCGGAGATCGTCACGGAGATCGAAGCCACCCCCGACGGCGCCAGGGCCTACCTGGCCTTCGATCTGGAGGGCCAGCTCTGGGCCTTCGGGGACGGCTTCGGGGCCGGCGGTCCCGGCTAGGTTCTGGTCCCGCGGATCATCCCGCGGTGTCCGGACGTCGTTCCGCGGGCCCCCGCCGTGAGCGGGGGCCCGGCGGCCACGGCGGGCGGGACGGTCCACGGAGCGGAGCCCGGTGGCGCTAGTGGTGGTGGTCGTGCCCGTCGTGCTCGTCGTGCTCGTCCTCCTCCGCGGGGCCCTCGGAGGGCTCGACGCCCAGCACGGCCTCGCGGGGCTCGATCGACTCGATGTGCTCGATCAGGCCGAGCACGTGGTCCGGCTCGATGAGCCACTGCAGCGAGGTCGCCCCGCTGTCGTCGGCGGAGACCATCTCCGCCTGCTCCCGGCGCTCGGCGTCGTCGAGGTCGGCCTCGGGGTGGTTGATCTCTTTCAGCGCGGCGGCCTGGAGCGCGCCCAGGTCGGTCACCTCTACGGTCAGTTCGACCGTGAGGCGAAGATAGCGTTCGGTGCCCGATTCATCACTCATGGTGGTAAATCTTAGTGCCCCCGGCGGGCCGGACCGACCTGGGAGGCCTGTGGATCATCCCGCCTGCCGTGTCCGGCCGGGCGGGGATCCGCGGAAGGGAACCTACGGGAGCCGCCAGTCGACCGGGTCGGCGCCCTGCTGCTCCAGCAGGTGGTTGGCGCGGCTGAACGGGCGGGACCCGAAGAAGCCGTTGCGGGCCGACAGCGGACTCGGGTGGGCCGACTCGACGGCCGGGTAGGGGTGCAGCATCGGCCGCAGGTTGCGGGCGTCACGTCCCCACAGGATCGCCACCAGCGGCTTGCCGCGCTCGGCGAGCGCCTTGATGGCCTGCTCGGTGACCTCCTCCCAGCCCTTGCCCCGGTGGGAGGCCGGCTTGCCCGGCATGACGGTGAGGACCCTGTTGAGCAGCAGCACGCCGTGCTCGGCCCAGGGGGTCAGGTCGCCGTTGCCCGGCATGGGCAGCCCGAGGTCCTCGGTCAGCTCCTTGTAGATGTTGCGCAGGCTGGCCGGGATCGGGCGCACGTCGGCGGCCACGGAGAAGCTCAGGCCGATCGGGTGGCCCGGCGTGGGGTAGGGATCCTGGCCGACGATCAGCACCTTCACCTCGTCGAAGGGCTGCTGGAAGGCGCGGAGCACATTGGGGCCGGCGGGGAGGTACTGCCTGCCCTCGGCGACCTCCTTCCGGAGGAAGTCGCCCATCTCGGCGATCTTGCCGGCGACCGGCTCCAGGGCCTTGGCCCACCCGGCTTCCACGACTTCGTTCAAAGGGCGTGCGGACATGGGGAAACCCTATCGACCTTTGAGGTCCGGTACGGCTCGCCCGGGAAAACCGGGCAAGCCGTACCGGACCTGCCCCCTTACTTCACCGAGCCGGCCATCATCCCCTGAACGAAGTACCGCTGGAAGGCGAAGAAGAGCACCAGCGGGATGATCAGGGAGAGGAAGGCGCCCGGCGCCAGGATGTCGATGTTCGTTCCGAACTGCCGCATCTGCGACTGCAGGGCCTTGGTCATCGGCTGGTTGTCGGAGTCGGCGAACACCAGCGCGACGAGCAGGTCGTTCCAGACCCAGAGGAACTGGAAGATCCCCAGCGACGCGATCGCGGGCTTGGCCAGCGGGAACACCACGGTCGAGAAGATGCGCCACTCACTCGCGCCGTCCATCCGCGCGGCCTCCAGCAGGGAGCCGGGGATGCCCACGAAGAAGTTGCGGAGCAGGAAGATGGCGAAGGGGAGCCCGAACGCGACGTGGAAGAGCACCACGCCGACGATGGAGCCGAAGATGCCGAGCGTGCCGTAGAGCTTCGCGATCGGGATCAGCGCGATCTGGATCGGCACCACCAGCAGGCCGACGACCACGAGGAACAGCGGGTCCCGGCCGGGGAAGTCCATCCAGGCGAACGCGTAGGCCGCCATGGCCGCGATGCCGATCACCAGGACCGTGGCGGGCACCGTGATGGCCACGGTGTTCCAGAACGACGAGGTGAACCCGGTGGCCAGCAGGTCGCCGTAGCTCTTCAGGGTGAACTCGGCCGGCTTGGTGAACGCGGTCCACCAGCCGGTGGAGTTGTTGGCCGCCTCGTCGCGGATCGAGACCACGAACAGGCCGAGGGTGGGGACCAGCCAGAAGACGCCGATCAGGACCATGAGGGCCTGGATCACGCCGCCGCCGATCCGGTCCGCGACCCGGCCCAGGGCGCCGCGCCGCGGGGCTCCGGCGATGGTGGAGGTTGTCACTGGTTGTCCCTCCTGAACCGGCGGATGTTGATGACCATGAACGGCAGGACGAGGATCAGCAGGAAGATGGCCAGCGCGCTGCCCAGGCCCTGGTTGTTGCCGCCGCCGAAGGCGACCCGCCACATCTCCAGCGCGATCACGTTGGCCTGCGGCTGCACCGATCCCGGCGCGATGACGAATACCAGGTCGAAGACCTTCAGGGTGTTGATGATCATCGTGACGAACACGACGAGCAGCACCGGCGACAGCAGCGGCACGGTGATCTTGCGGAACACCTGCCACTCCGTGGCGCCGTCGATGCGGGCCGCCTCCAGGGCGTCACGCGGGATGGCCGACAGGCCCGCCGCGATCAGCACCATGGAGAACCCGGCCCACACCCAGATGAAGGCTCCGATGATGGCCGGGGTGATCAGCGTCGGGCCGAGCCAGGAGACCCCGCCGAAGGCCGCCTCGAAGTTCGACTGCGGCAGCCGTACGACGTAGTCGCCCGGGGCCAGGCCGGTGAGGCGGAAGGTGCCGTCGGCGCCGGTGGTGCCGGTGGCCTTGACGGCGCCGTTCTGCACCGCCTCGACCGTCAGTCCCGAAAGGGCCTTCTCAGTGGGGTCGACCTCGTTGATCCGCCCGCCGCCGCCCTGGGTGAAGTCCACCCAGACGGTGCCGGCCAGCTCGCCGGGCCCGGCCTGCGGAGCCGCCTTGGCCGTGGAGGCCGTGGCGAGGTCGGCGGGCTTCACGCCAACCAGCGGGACCAGCACGGCCTTGCCGGGCTGCGCGGGCTGCCTGCTCACCACCGCGCCCTGCTGGGCGGCGATGGGCGCCTGGTCGTTCTCCCGGGGCCGGGCGTCGGGGAAGCCGGTGTGGCCGCCGAAGACGCCCTGCACCGAGGTGATCACGGCGTTCGCCACGCCCCGGTCGGGAGCCTGCTCGTACACGAGCCGGAAGATGACGCCGGAGGCCATCAGGGAGACGGCCATCGGCATGAAGACGATCAGCTTGAACGCGGTCGCCCAGCGGATCCGCTCGGTCAGCACCGCGAAGATCAGGCCGACCACGGTCACGATGGCGGGGGCCACCACGACCCAGATCAGGTTGTTCCTGATCGTGGTGAGGGTGCCGGAGTCGGAGAAGATCGCCCCGTAGTTGTCCAGCCCGACGAAGGCGTTCCCCGTGCTGTCGTAGAGGCTGCGGAAGATCGAGTAGATGATCGGGTAGATCACCATCGCGCCGAGCAGCACCACGCCCGGCAGCAGGAACATGATCGCCAGCTTCGGCGACGGTCCCAGCCGGGAGGGGCCGCGCCCCGCTGCGGGAGCGGCCGCTCCGGGGGCGGCCGCCCCGGCGGTGGCGATCTCCGGCTCGACGGCCGGGGTCATCCGCTCGGCGGGGTCGTCGGAGGTGGCGGGGGTCACGTCGGCGAGGGCGGGGTGGACCTCGCCGTCGGCGCCGGGGCCCTCGGCCGCCTCGCCGGTGGTGCCGATGGTGCCGGTGGCGTCGCGGGTGTCCGCGACCGGGTCTCCGGCGTCCGCGGCGGTGCCGGCGGGGGTCTCGGAGGTGGTCCCGGCGTCCGCCGGGGGTGGGGGCTCCTCGCGTGGTCCGGCGGAGGAGCCGGGTGCGTCATCCGGTCCGGGAGAGGACCCGCGGGCGGCGTCGCCGCCGCCGCGCGGGGCCCGCGGGCCGTTCAACCGTTCGGTCACGGCCGCTCTCCCTTACTTCCAGGCCTTCTTGGCCTCGGCCTCGAGCTGCTTCTGGATGTCCTTGATCTTGGAGGGGTCGCGGACGAAGTCCTGCAGGAGCTTCCACTCGCCCTTGCCGTCGGTGCCGCCGAAGGCGCTGGGGGCCAGGTCGGACATGTCGTAGCGGACGGCCTCACCGGCCGAGACGATCGTCTGGGCGAGCTTCTTGGTCAGCTCGGAGGGGTAGTTGTCGGGCGAGACGTTGCGGTTGGGCGACAGGTAGCCGGGAAGCTTGGCCCAGACCTCGCCGCCCTCCTTGGAGGCGAGGAACTCCATCAGCGCCATCGCGCCCTTGGACTCCTTCATGACCACCGCGATGTCGCCGCCCAGCACGACCGGCTCGGTGTCACCGGCCTTGGGGAACGGGAAGTACTTGGCCTCCTCGCCCACCTTGGCCTTGGACTCCTCGGCGGTGGTGCCGACGAAGTCGGCCTCGATGACCATCGCCGCCTTGTCCTGGCCGTAGACCTGGGTGACGCAGGTGGGGAAGTCGGTCTGCAGGGCGCCGGAGGTGTCGCCGAGCAGGAACTCCTTCTTGCCGACGAGCTGGCCGATCTTCTCCAGCGCGGTGGTGACCGAGGGGTCGGTCCAGGGGATCTCGTGCTTGGAGAGCTTGGTGTAGTTCTCCGGGCCCGCGCTGGACAGGTAGACGTTCTCGAACAGGTCGGTCAGGGTCCAGCCGGAGGCGCCGCACAGGGCGAACGGCGGGGTGCCGGAGTCGGCGACCGTCTGGGCGGTCTTGACGAACTCGTCCCAGGTGGTGGGCGGCTGCGCGCCGGCGTCCTGGAAGGCCTGGTCGCGGTACCAGACCAGCGACTTGTGCGCCGCCTTCATCAGCACGCCGTAGGTCTTGCCGTCGGCGGAGCCCAGCTCCTTCCAGTACGGGGTGTAGTTGTCGTCGAGCTGCTTCTGCACCTCGGGGGCGAGCTCCTTGAGCGCGTTCTCCTTGGCGTACTGCTGCAGCAGGCCCGGCTGGGGCAGGATCGCGATGTCCGGCGGGTTGCCGCCCTGGATGCGCGGGCCGAGGTAGGCGCCGGTGTCCTCACCGGTGGAGGCGTAGGTGACCTTGGCGCCGGTCTTGGCCTCGAACGCCTTGAGGACCTGCTCGAAGTTGGTCTGCTCGGCGCCCGTCCACTTGGCGGCGACCTCGACCTTCACGCCCTCGAGGGTCTTGGCCGCCGGGGCCGCCGCGCTGTCGCTCGCGGCGGCGGAGGGGGAGGCGGCGTCGTTCTGGCCGCCGCAGGCGGCGAGTGCGAGCGCGAGGCCCGCGGTGGTCAGGGTGATGACGGATTTGCGCATGCTGGGAAGACCTCCTGTGCTTGCGGAGGACCCGTGGGAGCCGGGTCCTTCCAGGGGGGTGGCGGAGGAGGGGACCGTGCGGAGCGAGAGTGGGGATGACGACTCGGACGGGGGGATCGCCCCCGGTCACTGAGTCCGTATGATCTCGCTGAGCTGGCCTTTGATGGAGGCGACGATGTCGCCGTCGTCCTCCTCCAGGGGATGTGTGAGGGCGTTGGAGACCGCGCTGGCGATCACCAGGCTCACCTGGTTGTAGTTGGCGCTCGCCGGTCTGGGGCGGGCGGAGAGGATGCTCTGCTTCAGAACCGGTAGGTAGGGGAAGCGCTTGATCAGGCCGGGGTCGTCGTACAGCTCGGCCCACACGGGCGGGAACGAGCCGTCGGCGAGCACCCGCCGCTGGTTCTCCAGGCCGGTGAAGTAGCGGATGAACTCCACCGCCGACTTCTGCCGCTTGGAGTAGGCGCTGACCGCGAGGTTGACCCCGCCCAGCGAGCTGGAGCCGGGGCCGTTCAGGCCGGGCAGCCGGGTCACCCCGAACCTCTTCCCGACCGCCGAGGCGGTGGCCGGGCCGTAGGCGTGGGGCCAGTTCCTGGCGAAGGCCAGGCGGCCCTCCTGGAACGCCAGCCGGGACTCCTCCTCCTTGAAGGAGAGGGCCTCGGCCGGGATCCATCCCTCGCGGACGCCGCCGGTCAGGAAGTCCAGGCCCGCCTTGGCCCGGTCGGTGTCCATGGTGACCCGCGTGCCGTCCGGGCTGAGGATGTCGGTGCCGGCCGACTGCACGGCCTCGGCGAAGTTGACGGTCAGCCCCTCGTAGGCGAGGAACTGCCCGGCGTAGCCGCCGACGCCGTACCTCTCGTGCAGGGTCCCGGCCTGCTCCCGCAGCTCCGCCCAGGTCGTGGGCGGCTTGAAGCCCTGCTTGGCGAGCAGGTCCTTGCGGTAGTAGAGCAGGCCGGCGTTGCTGGTGTACGGCACCGCCCAGAGCTTGCCCCGGTAGAGCGCGGTGTCGACCACCGGCGGCAGGAACCGGCCCAGCGGGAACGCGCCGCGGTCGAGCGGCACGATCCAGCCGGCGTCGGCGAACTCAGCCGTCCAGACCACGTCGAGGCCGAGGACGTCGTATCGTTCGCTCTTGGCCTGGAGGTTGGCGACCATCTGGGCGCGTTGCTCGTCGGCCGCCTCCGGAAGCTCCAGAAGGGTGACGCGCTCGGCCGGATGGGCCTCGTTCCAGCGGTCCAGGAGCGGCTGGAGATACCCGGTGGTGTCCCGTCCCGTGACGAAGGTGATCGGACCGGTCCCGCTCGACCGTTCCGGTGTCTCCTGCGCGACGGCCCCCGAGCATCCCGCCGCAAGCAGCGCGGCGAGCGCGACCGGGAACAGTCTGCGCATGATTGCCACCTCGTTTCGGTGCGGTTACATACGTGTTAGGTAGATGCATGCATGTTATGCACAGCGTTAATGTGGACGTCAACGGATAAGGCCGTAACGCTCAGATAACGAGCTCCTGGAGGAGGTGGGGCGTGAGGCTGTCGCTGCTGGCGCTCCTCGCGAAGGAACCTGCCCACGGGTACGAGCTGAAACAGGCGCTTGAGCAGATATTCGGCCGGGCGTACCCCTCGCCGAACATCGGGCAGATCTACGTGACGCTGGGCCGGATGGAGAAGGACGGCCTCGTGAAGGCGGTGGACGTCGAGCAGTCCAACCGGCCGAACAAGAAGGTGTACTATCTCACCGCCAAGGGCCGGGACGCCCTCGACGCGTGGGCCGACGAGCCCACCGAGGGCCCCAGGGTCCGGGACGAGTTCTTCATGAAGCTCGTGCTGGCCCCGATGACCGGCATCGCGGACCGGACGGCGCTGATCAACCGCCAGCGCCGCCACTACCTCGCGCTCATGCGCGACCTCAACGAACTGGCCGAGCGGACCGACCGGGGGGATCGCGTCGCGCTCCTGCTGATAGAGGGGGCCATGCTGCACCTGCAGGCCGACCTCGACTGGCTCGAACGCTGTCAGGAGGACCTCCCGTGAGTCCACCCCCCATCGTGAACACCGTCAACCTCGTCAGGATCTACCAGGACGGCGGGGTTCCGGTGCCCGCCGTACGAGGGGTGGACCTGAAGGTCGAGGCGGGGGAGTTCGTCGCGATCATGGGGCCGTCCGGGTCCGGCAAGTCGACCCTGGTCCACATGCTCGGCGGCCTGGACGCCCGGACCAGCGGCGAGATCTGGCTCGACGGCTCGCGCGTCGACGCGCTGAGCGAGAGCGCCTGGGCGCTGCTGCGCCGCAGGAAGATCGGTTTCGTCTTCCAGTTCTTCAACCTGGTCGCCAACATGACCGTCGCCGACAACGTCGAGCTGCCCGCGCTGCTGGCCGGAGCCTCTCCCCGCGAGGCCCGCGAGCGCCGGGAGTACCTCCTCGGCGAGCTCGGCCTGGCCGACCGCGCCGACGCCGCCCCCGCCCAGCTCGCCGGCGGCGAGCAGCAGCGGGTCGCGCTGGCCCGCGCGCTGGCCAACCGGCCGAGCCTGCTGCTGGCCGACGAGCCCACCGGCAACCTCGACAGCCGCAACACCCGCGACGTCCTGCGCCTGCTCGGCGAGGTCCACCGCGACGGCCAGACCATCATCCTGGTCACCCACGACGCCCGGGTGGCCAGCCTGGCCGACCGCGTGGTCTCGCTGCTCGACGGCCAGATCGTCGACGACGGGGCCGTCGGCCCGGTACGGCGCCGCCCCCGCGCGTCCGCGGGCGACGTCGTCGAGCTGAGGAGCTAGCCGCCGATGAGCACGACCGGCCGCCCGCCCGCGCGCCGCGGGACCCACGTCGCCCCCGCGCGCCGCGGGACCCACGCCGCTCCCGCGCGCCCGGGGGCCCCGGCATGAGCACGGCCAGGGCCTCGGCCCGGTGGATCCGCGCCGACCTGAGGGCCCGCCGGGGCCAGGCGCTGCTGACGGTGCTCGCGGTCGCGGGGATCGTCACGGCGCTGATCGTCTCGGTGACCCTCCTGGAGGACGGCACCAACCCCTGGCGGGGGCTGTTCGCCGAGTCCCGCGGCGCCCACGTGTGGATCCACACCAGGGACGCCCCCGACGTGACCGCGCTGTCCCGCCTGCCGGGTGTGGCCGAGGTGGCCGGGCCGTACCGCACCGCGCCGGTGACGCTCACCCTGGAGGGCAAGAAGTCGCCGGTGGCGCTGCGCGGGATGGCGGCGACGCCGCCGGCGGTGGCCACGCCGCTGGTCCGGCAGGGGCGGTGGCTGCGTCCCGGCGACATCGACGGCGTGGTCGTCGAGCGGTCCTTCGCCGAGGCGCTGGGCCTGCGTATCGGCGCGCCGTTCCCGGTCACCGCGCTCAACGGCGCCTCGCACCCGATGACCGTGGTCGGCCTGGCCGACACCGCCGACCAGGGCTTCTACCCCGAGTGGACGCCCGGCCTGGCCTGGACGCTCACCTCCACCCTCGCCAGGGTCGAGCCCGCGCTCGGCCGCAGCGAGTCGGTCACCGGCCTGCGGCTCGTGGACGGCGAGGACACCCTCCCGGCCGTGCACGGCGCGGTCACCCTGCTGGACGACCAGATCCAGCGCATGTCCACCTGGCGTGAGATCCGCGCGGCCATGGAGCTGGACAACCGGCTGCTCGGCCTGCTGCTGGCCCTGTTCGGCGCCACCGGGCTGGTCGCCGCCGCGCTGGCCGTCGCCAACGCGGTGGGCGGCCGGGTGCTCACCCAGACCCGTGACATCGCCACCCTCAAGTCGCTGGGCTACACCCGGGGCCAGATCTTCGGCCTGCTGACCGTGGAGCACGGCGCGCTCGGCCTGCTCGGCATCGCCTGCGGGCTGGTCTGCGGGCAGCTCGTCGCCTTCTTCGCGCTGGACGGGGTGCCGCTCCTGCCGCCGTCGCCGCTGCCGCTGCTGCTGATCATCCTCGGCACCGCCGCGGTGGTCGTGGTCGCCGCGGCCCTGCCCGCCTGGCGCGGGGGCCGCACGCCGCCGCTGCCCGCGATGCCCGCCGCCCCGCCCCGCGGCCGCCTGTCGCGGATGGCCAGGCTCGCCCTCCTGGTACGGCTGCCGCCGGCGCTCGTCCTGGGCACCCGCGACGCCTTCACCCGGCGGACGCCCGCGCTGCTGAGCATCTTCGGCCTCGCCGTCCCGATGATGATGATCACCATCGGGCTGGGGTGCTGGGCGACCCTGGACGACTTCCTGCGCCACCCCGAGCGGGTCGGGCAGGCCGCGGCGCTGGTCGTCCACCCCGACAAGCTGCCCGCCGACGAGGCCGCCCGGCTGGCCGCGGCCGACCCGCAGGTGCGGGCCGTCTACCCCGGCGCCGAGGTCTCCGCGCTGGAGCCCGAGCAGACCAGGACCGTGCTGGCCAGGGCGCTGGGCACCTCGGCGGAGCCGTACCCCTTCCGGGTGGCGGAGGGGCGGATGTTCGCCGCCCGGGGCGAGGCGCTGGCCGGGCAGGGGCTGCTCGACCTGCTGGGCGTGAAGATCGGCGACCGGGTGCGGATGACGGTCGGCGGCACGCCGCTGATCGTGCACATCGTGGGCAGGGTGGTGGAGCCCGACCAGGACGGCGAGGTGCTCTCCCTGGGGATGGACACCCTCGCGGCCAAGGACGCGGTGCCGCCGCAGTTCTACAGCCTGGTGCTCGCGCCGGGGGCCGACCCCGCGGCGGTCCGGGCCCGGCTGCTGGACGCCTCCGGCGAGAAGCTGGAGGTGACCCGGGTGGTCAACCCGGCCGAGCGGCTCTCGGTCATCCGCGTGGTGATCGTCGCGCTGATCGCCGTGCTCTCGCTGCTGGGCCTGGCGAACCTGCTGACCGCCAGCGCCCTGGGCCTGCGTGACCACGCGCTGGACCTGGCGGTGCTCAAGGCCATGGGCCTCACCCCCCGGCAGGTGGCCGCCACGCTGGTCACCGGCACCGGCCTGCTCGTCGTGCTGGGCGTGGTGGCCGGCGCCGCCGCCGGGGCCTCCGCGGTGGCGGGCCTGGTGGACCTTCAGGGCCACACCAGCGGCGTCGGCGCGGGCATCGGCCGGGCCCCCTCGCCGCTGACCCTGACCGTCGCGGTGGCCGTCGCGGTCGGCGCGGCCCTGCTGGTCGCGCTCATCCCGGCGAGGAAGGCCGCCCGCGCCCAGGTCCCGGTCACGGCCCGATAGGCCGCGGGCCGGCACCGCCGGCGCCGGCCTCCGGTCACGCTCCGGACCCGGTACCCGGGCTCGGGCCCGCCGAACGCCGCGAACCGGTGCGGTACGGCGGGGCCGTACCGCACCGGTTCGCGGGCGGGATCGTCTACGGGCGGGTGAGGGAGAACCAGTAGAAGCCGTAGGACGGCAGGGTCAGCAGGTAGGGGAGGGTGCCGATCTGCGGGAACGGCACCGAGCCGCGGGCCTCGACCGGCGTCATGCCCTCGAAGCGGCGCAGGTCCAGCTCGACCGGCTGGGGGAACTTCGACAGGTTGTTGACGCACAGCATCAGGTCGTCGCCGTCCTCGCGGATGAAGGACAGCACGGCCGGGTTGCCGGACCACAGCTCGTTGTAGACGCCCGTGCCGAAGACCGGGTGGTTGCGCCGGATCTCCAGCATCCTGCGGGTGAAGTGCAGCAGGGACGCGGGGTTGCGCTCCTGGGCCTCGACGTTGATCGCCTGGTAGCCGTAGATCGGGTCCATGACGGTGGGCAGGTACAGCCGGCCCGGGTCGGCCTGGGAGAACCCGGCGTTGCGGTCGGGGCTCCACTGCATCGGGGTGCGGACCGCGTCGCGGTCCTCCAGCCAGATGTTGTCGCCCATGCCGATCTCGTCGCCGTAGTACATGACCGGTGAGCCGGGCAGCGACAGCAGCAGCGCGGTGAACAGCTCGATCTGGTCGCGGTCGTTCTCCAGCAGCGGGGCGAGACGGCGCCGGATGCCGAGGTAGGCGCGCATGCGCGGGTCCTTGGCGTACTCGGCGTGCATGTAGTCGCGCTCTTCCTCGGTGACCGTCTCAAGCGTCAGCTCGTCGTGGTTGCGAAGGAAGATGCCCCACTGGGCCTTCTCCGGGAGCTTCGGCGTCCGGGACATGATCTCGGAGATCGGCTCGCGGCTGCCGCGCCGCACGGCCATGAAGATGCGCGGCATCAGCGGGAAGTGGAACGCCATGTGGCACTCGTCGCCGCCGGTGGAGGGGTCGCCGAAGTACTCGACCACGTCCTCGGGCCAGCCGTTGGCCTCGGCGAGCAGCACCCGGTCGGGGTAGAGGCGGTCCACCTCGGCGCGGACCTTCTTCAGGTAGGCGTGCGTCTCCGGCAGGCCGGAGCAGGGCGTGCCCTCACGCTCGAACAGGTACGGCACCGCGTCGAGGCGGAAGCCGTCGATGCCGAGGTCCAGCCAGAACCGCAGCACCTCCAGCATGGCCTCCTGGACCGCCGGGTTGTCGTAGTTGAGGTCCGGCTGATGGGAGAAGAAGCGGTGCCAGTAGTACTGCTTGCGGACCGGGTCGTAGGTCCAGTTGGACTCCTCGGCGCCGATGAAGATGATCGGGGCGTCGGGGTAGCCGGTCGGCTCGTCGGCCCAGACGTAGAAGTCGCCGTAGGGGCCGGTGGGGTCGTGGCGGGACGCCTGGAACCACGGGTGCTTGTCGCTGGTGTGGTTCATCACCAGGTCGGTGATGATGCGCAGGCCCCGCTGGTGGGCCTCCTCGATGAGCTTCACGAAGTCCGCCAGGTCGCCGAACTCCGGCAGGATCTTCATGTAGTCGGAGATGTCGTATCCGCCGTCACGCAGGGGCGACTCGTACAGCGGCAGCAGCCACAGGCAGTCGACGCCGAGCCACTGGAGGTAGTCCAGTTTCTCGATGAGACCGCGGAGGTCTCCTGTGCCGTCGCCGTTGGAGTCCTTGAACCCGCGGACCAGCACCTCGTAGAAGACCGCGCGCTTGTACCACTGCGGGTCGGAGGAGATGAAGTCCTCGGACACGGTCTCGGGGGAGGGGGATGCGTGCATCGTGTTCTCGCTCAGGGTGAGAAAGGGCAGGACGATGTCGCCGGTCTACCGGCTGGACATGTTGTGGTGACCGCGCTGGCCGGGAGTCGTCATCCCCATGAGCTCCGGGCCCCGGTCGGACCGAATTCGTGGTTCGGTGCCGTCCGTTTGTGGCGCTTTCTGCGCGAAGACTACCAGCCGGAGGGGTGCGGGGAACCCCCAGAAATCGGACGGTCTCCGCTCCGTTCCGCGGATTCCCCGCGAGTATCGCGCCATACGCGCGTAGCCGTCACGACACTTACCGTTCCTTTACCGTGAAGCCGTCGGCCACGATCACGCTGACCTGGGCGTACGGTCACCCGGCCGGTCCGCGCCGGGGACGGTGGGAAAGGGTTTTCCAGCGATGCCGTCCCGGGGGTTCCGGGGCGCGGCCGTTTCGAATGGGGGGAGCCGGACGGGTCCGGAACCCCCGGAGGGCGCCCCTCAGGCCCAGGGCGGGGTGAGGCCGGTCAGGCGCTCCTCGTTGTCGGTGAGCCAGGCCCCGAACAGCACCAGGCCGCGCACCCAGAACCGGTCGTTCCACCCGTTGAACCGCGCCAGGGCGTCCGGCCCGGCGGCCACGACGTCCTGGAGCTGTTCCGACAGCAGCTCGGGCACCGTCGAGGCGACCCGGGCCAGCATGCGGTGACCGTACTCCCTGGCCGGCGCGGCGGCCGAGCGCAGCGGGACCCGCTGGAGCGGCTGCTTGACCACGTTGGTGGAGGGCAGCGCCGCGACGCGCGGATCGGCCGCGTGCAGCAGCTCCCGGTAGAAGCGCCCGCCGTCCTTCCTGGCCACCCCCACCGACAGCGCCGCGTCGAAGAAGGCCGGGTGCATGAACGGCGCGACGAACGACACCTCGGGCCCGACGAGGTCGACCGCGGAGCGGGCGATGCCCCGGGCCGTCCGGGTGTGCAGCACGGAGAGGGGCAGTTCGGCCCGGTGGCCGTTCAGCATCGAGGTCGACTGGTCGAAGGCCGTCCGCACCACGGAGCCGATCCACTCGTCGGCGGCCTCGGACAGGAACGGCACCGAGGGGGCGCCCAGCGACAGCGAGCCCAGCAGCGCGGCCTTGCGCTCGGCCTGCGAGGAGGCGGTGATCGCGGCCCCGCTGACCATGAAGTTCTTCAGCAGCGGTCCGCCGGCCAGGCCGTCCACCAGGGTCCGGCCCGCCCGGTGGACCTCGCGGGCGAAGGGGGCGTACCAGGCGTGGTGCGGGGTGAGGAAGGAGAGGCGCCGGGCGACGTCCAGCGCGTCGGAGGGGTAGGCGGCGGGGTCCTGGGGGATCACGCGGTGCCGTACGCCCAGCTCGCGGGTGATGGCGCGGGCGAAGGCGATGTCGGTGTCGGTGCCGTCGTCGGGGCTGGTCGTCCACGACTCCACGTCGGCGCCCCGGGACACCGCGACCGAGCACAGCAGCCGCGAGTCGTAGCCGCCGCTGACCGGCACCAGCAGCGGCCGGTCCTCGAAGTCCTTGTAGACCTCGTGCAGGATCTCCAGGATCTCCCCGGCCGAGCGTCCCGCCTCGAACGGCTCCTCCCGCAGCCAGCGGGGCAGCATCCGCTCGGTGGCGATCCGGCCGGTTGCCCGGTCGAGCACCAGGGCCCCGGCCCCGGCCAGCCGCTTGACGCCGGTGTAGGGGGTGTCGTCGCGGAGCGGGAAGGTGACCTGGATGATCGCGGCCCAGGCCTCCCAGTCGACCTCGTGGGGCCCGCGCGTCAGCGACAGCAGGGGCTCCAGCAGGGAGGAGAAGTAGACCACGCCGTCCAGCGCCAGGTAGTAGACGTCGACCAGGCCGAGCCCGCCGGCGTGCAGCACGATCCGCTCGCCGTCGCCGATCAGGCCGGGCGTCTCGTACTCCTCCGCGATCCCGATCCACGACCGGGTCCGGCCGGGTCCCGACGGCCCGCGCTCACCCCAGGCGAACGCCCACGTCCCCTCGCCGCGGTGGTACGGCGGCAGCGGCGAGGAGCTGAACAGCGCCGCTCCCGGCTCGCGCAGCGCGGGCCGTACCCGTGGCCCGGCCTGCCGGAGGGTCTCCAGCGCGGCCTCGTCGAGGTGGCCGATGCCGCCGCAGACGTACGGCCTCACATTGAACGTCGGCCACTGCACCGTGCTACTCCTCTTTGTCGCGATTGAGTAAAGGGTATCCTTTCGCCCGGCTCAGAAATCGGAGGACGGCGTGACGGGCGATCAACTCGAGAGCACACGGCTGGCGCTGCGGGACGCCGTGGCCCAGGCGGAGCGGGCCGCCGAGCTGGCCAGACTGCTCGACGCGGCGCAGGCGAAGATCGCCGACGCGGAGCGCGCATCGGCAGAGGCGAACGCGCTGCGCGAACGCCTGGAGCAGGCCGAGAAGGGCCTCGCCGCGGCGCAGACGGCCGAGGAGAGGCTCCGCCGCGACCTGGCCGAGCAGCGCTACCAGGCCGAGGTGGCCAGGTGGAAGCTCTCGTCGGTGCAGGTGGCCCGCTGGTCCCGGCTCGGCGACGCGATCAAGACGGGCAAGAGCAACCCGGTCCGGCTGGCGCGGGGCCTGCGCGGGGCCGCCAAGCCCGCCAAGCGCCCGGCCGCGCCCAAGCGGCAGCCCATCCCGGTCACCAGGAAGACCGACCGGCAGGTCCCCGGCGCGTCGTTCCAGGCCACCACCTCCACCCGGATCGTCGGCGGCGCCTCGGTCAAGCTCAAGCCCTTCCGCGTGCCGACCGGCCCCAACACCCGCCCCCATCTGACCGCGGCCGTCGTCGCCGAGCCGCACGCCGAGGCGCTGCTGCGCTACGAGTGGCGCCAGACCGCCGGGTTCACCCCCGGCGACTTCACCCGCGCCCTGTCGGCCGAGGTCCCGCACCTGCTGCTGGTGGAGTCGGTCACCGAGGGCCCCTGGGCCGACGAGGTACGCGAGGCCGGCCCGGGGCTGCGCGCCCTGCTGGCGTGGTGCGCCGAGCGGGGCATCCGCACCGTCTTCTGGCACACCCACGGCGAGGTCGGCCGCTTCACCGCCGCCGCGGGCCTGTTCGAGCACGTCGTCTCGGCGCTGCCCGGCACCGTCAAGGAGTGGGGCGCCGCCCTGGCGGCGCGGGAGCCGGAGCCCGGCCGCCGCCCGCCCTCCCTGGGCCTGCTGCCCTTCGCCGTCCAGCCCCGGGTGCACAACCCGCTGCCGCTGGCCGGGGACCGCTTCGACCGGGTGCTGACCCTCGCCGAACTGCTCCCCGCCCACCTGTCGTATCCCGACGTCCTCACCTCCTACCGCTGGCCCAGGGCCGTGTACTGCCCGCCGGGCACCGAGCCCTGGCGGATGGCCGAACTGGCCGCCTGCGGCACCCCGATCACCCCGGTGAACCCGGCCGGAGCCGTGGCCGAGGCGCCGCCGCAGGCCGGGCCGCCCGCCCCGCCGGACGCCCTCGCCCTCTCCGCCGACGACCGCCGGGCCCACGCGGCGCTCCGCCAGGTCTACGCCGGTGGCACGATGAGCCACAGGGTCGACGACCTGCTCGACGCGATCGGCCTGCCCAGCGCCCGCGCCACCCTGAACATCTCGGTCATCCTGATCGACCGGGGCGACCTCGACCACGCCCTCGCCCAGGTCGCGCCGCAGAAGGGCGTCGTCCAGCTCGTCGTGCTGTCGGACGCCGCCGACGCGGCCGAGCGGGCCCGCGCCGCGATGCCCGACCGGGTGGACGTCACGGCCCGCCGCGCCGAGTCCGGGACGACCCTCGGCGGCATGCTGAACCGCGCCCTGGACCTGTGCGAGGGCGACCTGGTCGCCGTCATGGACGGCCGCGACCTCTACGGCGAGCACTACCTGACCGACCTCGCCCGCCCCTTCCTGTTCACCACCGCCGACATCGTCGGCAAGGCGGCCTACTTCGCCCACATGCGCGACGTCGCCGCGACGGTGCTGCGCCAGCCGGCGGCCGAGTACTCCTATCTGCCGGAGGTCTCCGGGGCGACGCTGCTGGCCCGCCGCGCCGTCCTGCGCGGCATCGGCTTCGCCGACGTCTCCGAGGGCTGGGACGAGGTGCTGATGCGCCAGTGCCGGGCCGACGGGATCAAGGTCTTCTCCGCCGACCGCTACGGCTACGTGTGCGTGCGCGACCGTGACCGCTGGCTCCTCGGCGCGGCCCGGCTCGTCGACTACGGCCCGCCCGAGCCGCACGCGCTCGTCTAGACTGCGCGGCGTGGCACCGCTCACCGGCGCGTTCACCGGCATGACGCCTCTCATCGCCATGGCGCCGCTCACCGGCTCGTTCCCCGGTGCGACGCCGCCCGGGGGCGCGACCCCCGGCGGCCGGCCGTGACGCCCGGCGGGCTCGCGGAGGTCCTGGGCCTGCCGCCGATCCCGTGCGGCACCTGGGCCGAGGCGGCGACGTACGTCTCCCCGGCCGCGCTGCGGCGCGGCGAGGACCCGGAGGCGATGGCGGCGCGGCTGCGCGCGCTGCCCGGGATCGCGGCCGTGCGGGTACGGCCCGGCGGGTTCCTGGAGATCGAGGTCGCCGTGCCGGGGGAGCTGGTCGCCGAGATCGGCCCGGCCCCGGGGGCCCCCGCGGCCGGTCCGCCCCCCTGGCCGGACCTCCCGCGGACCTGGGCCAACCCGGGCTTCGCCGTACGGTACGCCCACGTGCGGGCGGTGGCCGTGCAGCGATGGGCCGCGGAGCTGGGCGTGGCCGGGGACTTCCGGCCCGAGCTGCTCACCGGCCGCCCGGACCGTTCTGTGCTCAGGTCGCTCGCCGAGCTGCCCGGCAGGCGGGTGAGCCGGGACCCCGGCTGGGCCGCCTACACCGAGCAGCTCGCCCTGGCCTACCACGACGCGTTCGAGCGCGCCCCCGCCCTGCCCTCGGGCGACGAGCCGCCCTCGCCGCTGCACGCCGCCCGGGTACGGCTGGCCCGCGCCGTACGGGACGTGCTGGCCGAAGGGCTGGCCGCACTCGGCGAGACAGCGCCGAGCCGCCTGTGATAAACCCTCACGGACAGTCCGTGGGGAACCTTTACGGAGCGAACGGACGGGAGGGGTCGATGAGCGGTCCGCGGGACTGGTCGCCCGGGGAGCCTCGCAGGCCAGGGGTGATCCGGCGCGTCCTGCCGATCGCGCTGGCCTTCGCGGTCATCGCGGGCGGGACGGTCTACCTCCGCGGCGACCTCCGGAGCCTCATCGGGACCGCGCCCGGCTCGCCCCGGTCGGCCGCCGCCACCCACCGCCTCTACGCCGCGACCCGGCCGGTCGGCGGACGCTGCGCCGGGCTGCCCCGCGACCTCGACGCCCGGGCGGGCGTGACCCTGCGCGCCCTGGCCCGCTGTCTGGACCGGATGTGGGCGGCGTCGCTCGCCGAGGCCGGCGTCGAGTACACGCCCCCCTCCGAGCTGCGACTGGTCCGCGTCCCCGCGGACGCCGCGTGCGGCAAGGAGGACCACGACTGGGCCGGGATCTACTGCCCGAGGGACCGCGTGGTCAACGTGCTGGTCCAGGGCGGCGACGGCCGGACGGCCCCGATGATGTTCACCCTCGCCCACGAGTACGCCCACCACGTCCAGGAGGTCAGCGGGATCGCCGACCGGCGGGGCTCGGAGACCTTCGACGAGGCGTGGTCGCGGCGGCTCGAACTGCAGGCCGACTGCCTGGCCGCGGCGGCGCTGCGGGTCGTCGGCCCGCGCCTGCTGCGCGACCAGCGCCGGCTGGCCGCCGCCGACGCCGGCGACGCGGACGGCCCGGCGGCGAGCTACCGCCAGTCGCACGGCTCGGGCGCCAGCAGCGCCGCGTGGATCGCCCGGGGGCAGCGCACCGGCACGGTGGGGGCGTGCAACACCTGGGGCGTCCCGGCGAAACAGGTGTCCTGACGGACTCCCGGCGACGGGGCGGCGGCGCGGTCCTTCGGGCACGGTCTCCCGGGTGCGGTCCCTCCGCGCGGCGGGGCCGGGGCACGGATGTCCTGACGGCGAAAGCGGGGAGAAACGTAAAAATATCGCGCCCCGGGTGTGAAACACGTGAAAAATTCATGCCATTGGGGAGGGCGGCGTCTCGACAGGTGGTCATCCGTCTCATCGGCGCCGCCGGGTCCGATAGCCTCGATCGGGTGAGTCGATTCGCCCATCCCGCCGGTGACCGGCACGCCGAGGTGCTGCCCGAGGAGCGCCCTCCGCACGCGCCCGCCGACCTCAACGGACTCGATCCCCAGATCTGGCCGCGAACGGCCGGTCGTGACGGCGGCGCCGTCACGATCGGCGGCGCCGACGTCAGGGACCTGGTCGCCGAGCACGGCACCCCTCTCTACGTGGTGGACGAGGAGGACTTCCGCTCCCGGTGCCGCGACTACCGCGAGGCGTTCGCCGGCGGCGACGTACACTACGCCGGCAAGGCGTTCCTGTGCCGCGAGACGGCCCGCTGGATCATGCAGGAGGGGCTGGGCCTCGACGTGTGCAGCGCCGGCGAGCTGGCCGTCGCGCTGAGCGTCGGCTTCCCGCCCGAGCGGATCACGATGCACGGCAACAACAAGTCGCTCGCCGAGCTGGAGCGGGCCGTCGAGGCCGGCGTCGGGCACATCGTGGCCGACTCCTTCGAGGAGATCGCCCGCCTGGGCTTCCTCGCCGACAGGCACGGCACGCGCCCCCGGGTGATGATCCGCGTCACCGTGGGCGTCGAGGCGCACACCCACGAGTTCATCGCCACCGCCCACGACGACCAGAAGTTCGGCTTCTCCCTCAGCAGCGGCGCCGCGGCCGAGGCGGCCCGCCGCGTCCTGGCCCTGCCCCAGCTGGAGCTCGTCGGCCTGCACTCCCACATCGGCTCCCAGATCACCGACACGGCCGGGTTCGAGGTCGCCGCGCGGCGGCTGGCCACGCTCCTGGTGCAGATCAAGGAGGAGCACGGCGTCGTCCTGCCCGAGCTCGACCTCGGCGGCGGCTACGGCATCCCCTACGTCGAGGGCGACACCGCGCCCGACGTCAAGGTGATCGCCGACGGCCTGCGGGAGATCGTCGCCAGGGTGGCCGAGTCCGCCGGTCTGCCGGTGCCCCGGCTGACCGTCGAGCCGGGCCGCGGCATCGCCGGCCGCGCGGGCGTCACGCTCTACGAGGTCGGCACGATCAAGGACGTCGAGGGACTGCGCACCTACGTCAGCGTCGACGGCGGCATGAGCGACAACATCCGCACGGCCCTGTACGGTGCCGAGTACACCGCGCGCCTGGCCTCCAGGGAGAGCGACGCGGAGCCGATGCTCTCGCGCCTGGTGGGCAAGCACTGCGAGAGCGGCGACATGGTGATCCGCGACCTGTGGCTGCCGGCCGACCTCGCCACCGGCGACCTGGTCGCGGTGGCCGGCACCGGCGCCTACTGCCGGTCGCTGGCCAACAACTACAACTACCTCCCCAAGCCCGCCGTGGTGGCGGTCAGGGGCGGGGAGTCCCGGGTGATCGTCCGCCGGGAGACCGAGGAAGACCTGCTGAGGGGCCAGCTGTGAGGGCGGCCGTGAGCGAGAAGGGTGGTGCGGGCGCATGGCTCTGAAAGTCGCCCTCCTCGGGTGCGGCGTCGTCGGCTCCCAGGTGATCCGGTTGATGCACGAGCAGGCGGACGACCTCGCCGCGCGCATCGGGGCCCCGCTCGAACTCGCCGGGGTGGCCGTGCGGCGGCTCGGCCGCAGGCGGGACATCGAGGTCGACCCCGCCCTGCTGACCACCGACGCCGAGGCGCTGGCCGCCCGGGACGACGTCGACATCGTCGTCGAGGTGATCGGCGGCATCGAGCCGGCCAGGTCCCTCATCCTGTCGGCCCTGAAAGGCGGCAGGTCGGTCGTCACGGCCAACAAGGCGCTGCTCGCCGAGGACGGCGCGACCGTCCACGCCGCGGCGCGGGCCAACGGCGCCGACCTCTACTTCGAGGCGGCCGTCGCCGGGGCCATCCCGCTGGTCCGCCCGCTGCGCGAGTCGCTGGCGGGCGACCGCGTCCACCGGGTGATGGGCATCGTCAACGGCACCACCAACTACATCCTCGACAAGATGGACTCCACCGGGGCGTCGTTCTCCGACGCGCTGGAGGAGGCCCAGGCCCTGGGGTACGCCGAGGCCGACCCCACCGCCGACGTGGAGGGCTTCGACGCCGCCGCCAAGGCCGCGATCCTCGCGAAGATCGCCTTCCACAGCCGCGTGACGGCCGCCGACGTCCACCGCGAGGGCATCACCGAGATCACCGCGGCCGACGTGGCCGGCGCCAGGGCCATGGGATACGTCATCAAGCTGCTGGCGATCTGCGCCCGCTCCGACGACGGCCGCTCCTTCGGCGTGCGGGTCCACCCCGCCATGATCCCCAGGTCGCACCCGCTGGCCGGGGTCCGCGAGGCGTACAACGCGGTCTTCGTGGAGGCGGAGTCCGCCGGCCGGCTCATGTTCTACGGTGCGGGCGCCGGCGGTGCCCCGACGGCGAGCGCCGTGCTGGGCGACATCGTGGCCGTGGCGCGCAACCGCCTGGCCGGCACCCGCGGTCCCGAGGAGTCCACCTACGCCGACCTGGCGGTGCACCCCATGGGCGAGACCGTCACGAGATACCACGTCTCCCTGGACGTCGCCGACAAGCCGGGCGTGCTCGCCCGGGTCGCCGACATGTTCGCCAAACAGGACGTCTCCATCCAGACCGTTCGCCAGGAGGGGCACGGCGACGACGCCCAGCTCGTCCTCGTCACCCACCGCGCCGACGACGCCGCCCTCTCGGCCACCATCCAGGGGCTGCGCGAGATGGACATCGTCCGCGACGTGGTGAGCGTCATGCGCGTCGAGGGCGAGGACATCGCCTGACCCGGAGCCGTCCCGGCGATTCCGCCGGGACGGTTCGGTGACCCCGCGTGTGCCGGTGATCACCGGCTTGTACCGTGGTGCGTATGACTCCCTCCGCCGCCCGCAGGGCCGTGCCCGCCGACAAGACCGCCCGCCGGACACGGCCGCCTGCGACGGCCGTCCTGGCGGTGCTTCTCACGGCGTTCCTGACGGCCCTTCCGGTGGCGTTCCCGGGTGCGGCGGCCCGGGCGGACGGACGGGAGGGCCCCGGGGCCGCCGGGCACCGTACGGCGGGAGGGATCGGTACGGCCGGAGGGATCGGAGCGGAGGCCGCCGGAGGCCGGGCGGCGGGGACGGCCGGAGGCCGGGCGCCGAAACGGGCCAAGGCGATCGTCTCGCTCACCTTCGACGACGGCGACGCCACCCACCCGGCCGTCGCCCGCATGCTGGAGCGGCACGGCATGCGCGGCACCTTCTACGTCAACACCGGCACCGTCGGGCACGAGCGGAAGCTGACCCGCCGCGGGCTCGCCGCGATCGCCCGTGCGGGCCACGAGATCGGCGGCCACACGCTGACGCATCTCCGCCTGCCCGATCTGACCGTCGCCGAGCAGCGCGCCCAGATCTGCGACGACCGCCGGAAGCTGGTCTCCTGGGGATACCGGCCCGTCACGCTCGCCTACCCCTTCGGCTCGGTGGACGCCCGCGCCGAGGCCGCGGCCCGCCGGTGCGGCTACGACGCCGCCCGCGACGTCGGCGGGCTCCGCGAGTTCTCGTGCCCGGCCTGCCCGGCGGCGGAGAGCCTGCCCCCCAGGGACCGGCACGCGATCCGCACGGCGGGCTCGGCGGGCCCGGACACGCCGCTTCGGCGCCTGAAGCAGCAGGTCTTCGACGCCGAGAAGATCGGCGGGGTCCTGCCGCTGGTCTTCCACCGGGTCTGCGAGGACTGCGGCGATTATTCGGTGTCGCCGAAGCTGCTGGAGGACTTCCTCGGCTGGCTGGCGACCCGGAAGTCCCACGGCACGGTCGTCCGGCCCCTGGGGGAGGCGGTCGGCGCCCGCTACCGTCCGCTGCCGCCCTCCGCCGCACGATGAGCGGCCTGCCCGACCTCTCGGCGCGCCTCGGGCAGGGGGGACGCGGACGTCTCCATGCCGAAGACCAGGCCGGATGGGACATTTCGTGAAAAATGGCCTTTCGTCATCGCTATCCTTCGCTGGTGCCCGTTCAGCCTTCCCCCTCCCAGGCCGTCCCCGAGCCCTCCGCCCCGGACCCCGCCGAGACGGGTCCCGCCGAGGCGGACTCCGCCGAGACAGGTCCAGGCGAGACAGGGCCAGGTGAGACGGGTCCCGAGGAGACCGGTTCCGCTGAGAGCGGTCCCGCGACCCCCGAGGGTTTCAAACGCGCCGCCGACGGCCCCGTGGCCGAGCTGGTGTGGGACGGCCGGCACTGGACCGCCGACGGCGAGCCGCTCGGCGAGCGCCCGAGCGCCGCGGAGGTCGCCCGCCTGCGGCCGCTGCGGGGCCTGGCCGTACGGTGGCCCGCCGAACCCGCCCCGGCCGGCGCGGTCGCCGGGCTGGCCGCGGCCGGGGTTCCGCTGCACGCCGCCGTCTCGCCGGGCTGGGTCGAGCCCGGCCTGGCCCGGCTGCTCGCGGCCTGGACACCCGAGGACGACCCCGGCGGGCCCCGTTCGGTGACCGCGTTGCGCCGCGAGGAGCACAGCGTGCGGCTGCGCCGCCACGTACTGCGCGGCACGGCCTCCGGGACGGCGGGGGCCGCCGCGAACAGGGCCGCGAACGGGGCCGGGACGGCGGCGGTCACGACACCGAAGGTCAGCGTCGTGATGTCCAGCATGCGGCCGCACCACCTCGGCCAGGCGCTCGCCCAGATCGCCCGCCAGCGGGGGGTGGAGGTCGAGGTCCTGCTCGCCCTGCACGGCGTCCCGGCCGGGCACGAGGCGGTACGGCGGGCCCTGGCCGCCTGCGAGGTGCCGGTGACGGTCGTCGAGGCCGCCGCCGACGTCCCCTTCGGGACGGCTCTCAACACGGCCGCCCTGCTGGCCGGCGGCGACTACGTCGCCAAGTGGGACGACGACGACTGGTACGGGCCCGAGCACCTGGCCGACCTGCTCATGGCGCGGTCCTACTCCGGCGCCGACATCGTGGGCACCGCCGCCGAGTTCTTCTATCTGGAGCCGCTGGACGCCACCGTCCGCCGCACCGACTACACCGGCGAGATCTGGTCCGACCACGTGGCGGGCGGCACGATCCTGCTCGCCCGGGACCGGTTCATCGAGACCGGCGGTTTCCCCGCCCTGCCGAGCGGGGTGGACGCGGCCTTCCTCAAGGCCGCCCACGCCGCCGGGGCGCGCGTGTACCGCACCCACGGCCTCGGCTACGTGCTCCGGCGCTCGGTACGGGCCCAGCACACCTGGCGGCTCCCGCTCGCCCACTTCCTGCGCGTCGCGTCCGGTCAGTGGCGCGGCTTCCGCCCGAGCCTGCTCCTGGAAGCGTCATGACAGCACGGATCCCCGGCAACGACCACCGCGTCCTCACCCCTCCGGAGCTCGGAGGCTGGTCGCCCTCGCTGCGGGTCAGCGTGGTCGTGCCCGCCTACGGCGGTCAGGACAAGCTCGACCTGGTGCTCGCCGGGCTGGCCGGGCAGAGCTACCCGGCCGGGCTGACCGAGGTCATCGTGGTGGACAACGGCAGCGACCCGCCACTGCGCCTGCCCGCGCTCCGGCCGCCGGGCACGAAGCTGATCACCTGCCCGGTCCCCGGCCGCCCGCACGCCCGCAACGCCGGGCTCGCGGCCGCCACCGGCGACGTGATCCACTGGCTCGACTCGGACGTGGTCCTCGACCGCCGGTCGATCGAGGCGCACATGCGCTGGCACCACGCGGCGCCGTACCTCGTGGTGACCGGCCACCTGCGCTTCACCCCCGCCGAGCTGCCCACGCCGGAGGCGGTGGCCGCCGCCGGTGACCTGGCGGAGCTGTTCGAGCCCGCCGAGCCGCACGCCTGGCTGGTGGACCTGATCGAGCGCACCGGCGGTCTCACCGACAACCCGCACCGCGCGTTCAGCCTGCACGTGGGCGGCGCCACCTCGGTGAACGCCTCGCTGCTCGCGGCGGCCGGACCGATGGACACCGGCCTCATCCTCGGCCAGGACACCGAGATGGGCTACCGGCTCGCCCAGGCGGGCGCGGTCTTCGTGCCCGAGCCGCTGGCCAGGGCCTTCCATCTCGGCCCCACCATGCGGATGCGCGGCAAGGCGCCGATCGACCGGGTGAGCCACGCGTTCGTGGCCGACCGGATCCCGTCCTATCGCTGGCTGCGCTCCCACCCGGCGCGGCAGTGGAAGGTGCCCTACCTGGAGGTGGTCGTCGAGGCCGGTGGGCGGGCGGGCTACGACGAGGTCCGCGCCACGGTCGACGCCGTCCTCGCCGGCACCCTCCCCGACGTCGAGGTCACCGTCGTCGGTCCCTGGGACCGCGTCGCCGCCGAGGGCCGCGCGCCACTGCGGAACCCGGACCTGGAGAAGGCACTCGTCCGCGGCCACTACGCCCACGAGGGACGGGTGCGCTTCGCCCTCGCCGCTCCCGGGGCGGCCCGCGTGACCGTGCCGTACCGGGAGGAGGCCGCGCCGCGTCGCGGGGAGGCCGTGCCGTACCCGGGGGAGGGGGAGTGGGAGCCGGGATCGGTGACGGCGGTGCCGTACCGGCTGCGGCTGCCCGCGGGCTGGACACCGGACGAGGACACCCTGGCGCGCCTGCTCGACCTGGCCGTCGAGGGCGAGTACGGCCTGGTCTCCGTGCTCCTGGCGGAGGAGGCCGGGACCGCCGGGGAGACAGCCGGGGAGACAGAGGAGACCGGAGACGCCGGGAACACAGACGGGGCCGGGACCGCCGGGACCGCAGCCGGTGCCGGGAACACGGGGGGCGCCGGGGCCGCGGGGCTGGTGACGGCCCGCCTGGAGCGCACCGCCGCGTTCGCCCGCGCCGCGATCGTCGCGGACGACGGCGAGGACCTCGACGACGCCGTGGACGACGTCTACGGGGTCATCTGGGTGGACGGCGAGACCTACGGGTTCGCCGCCGGGCCGCGGCGGATCACCGGACGCCGGAGCGCCTACCGGGCCCGTACCGAGGCGCGCGCGGAGGCCGACCGCCTCGCCAAGGAGACCGAACGGCTCCGCGGCGAGGTCGCCCGGTGGCGGGAGGAGTCGGGCCGCTGGCGCAAGAACGCCGTCGAGCTGCGGCGCGAGGTCGGCGGGCTGCGCAAGGAGCTGGCGGCGGCCCGGAAGGAACTGGCCGCCGCCAGGAAGGTGATGCAGCTCGGCCTGCTGTCGTCGGTCAGGCGGGCGCTCACACGCCGCCGGTGACGATCCCGACCCCGCCGAGGAAGTAGTCGCCGATCCCCCGGTAGGGCACTTCGGTGCCCGGTTCGGGACGCCACTCGGGAAGGTTGACGATGCCCGGCTCCACCACGTCGAAGCCGTCGAACATGCGGACGATCTCCTCGCCGGTCCGGGCGACGAAGGGCGCGGACGCCCGGTCGTAGGCCTGGGTGACGGCGCCGGCGGCCTGCGGCCGGGCGTCGATCGCCACGTGCGACATGATCAGGTGGCTGCCGGGCGCCATGGCCTCGCGCAGCGTGGCGATGATGCCCAGCGGGTCCTCCGCGTCCGGGACGAAGTGCAGGACCGACAGCAGCAGGACCGCGACCGGCCGGTCGAAGTCGATCGCGGCCAGCACGTCCGGGTCGGAGAGGATCTCGCGGGGGCGGCGCAGGTCGCCCTCGGCGATCGTCACCCGGTCGTCCTTGCCGAGGATCGCCCTGCCGTGGACCAGGACGGTCGGGTCGTTGTCCACGTAGACGACCCGGGCGTCCCGGGCGACCTGGTGCACGTTGTCCCGGGTCGGCAGGCCCGCCCCGAGGTCGAGGAACTGGTCGATGCCGGAGGCGGCGGAGAAGGCGACGGCGCGGCCCAGGAACGCGCGGTTGAACCGGGTGCTGTGCCGGATCTCCGGGACCGCGGCCAGGGCCCGCTCCGCGGCCTCCCGGTCGGCGGGGAAGTTGTCCTTGCCGCCCAGGTAGTAGTCGTACATGCGGGCGACGTTGGGAACGTCCACGCGGACGCCCTTGGGTATCTGGTCGGTCACGAGCCGCTCCCCCTGGGAGGTTCTTCCGAAATGCCGTGATCATATCGGTGGGAGGGCCTTGGAGGAGCGCCCCGGTAACTGACAAGATCGCCGCATGGCCGTCTCCTCCCCGCGCCGGGTCCTTGGCCTCCAGCTCGCCGACGGCATCGGCCGCGGCAACATGTGGGCCTTCCTGTTCCTGGCGTTCACCTCGACCATGGTGATCTCCTTCCTTCCCGCGGCGCAGCCGTACGTGCTGAAGGGCGTCCTCGGCGTCTCCGGGGACGACACGGGGAAGATCGTCGGATTGCTCGGCTCCGCCGCCGAGATCGCGATGATCGCCAGCCTGGCCTGGTACGGGGCGCTGGCCGACCGGTTCGGCCGCCGGCCGATCGTGGTCATCGGGTTCACGCTGTGCGCGCTGGGCGCCGGGCTGTTCCCGTTCGCCGGGAACACCGGGGCGCTGGTGGCGCTGCGGGTGGTCTTCGCCCTGGGCGTGGCCGCGCTGAACGGCATGCTCTCCACGCTGGCCGTCGACTACGTCCGCGACCGCTCCCGGGGGAAGTCCTACGGCCTGGTCGGCCTGTTCAGCGGGCTCGGCGCGATGGTCGCGGTGCTCGCGCTGGTCCGCCTGCCCCAGGCACTGGAGGAGGGCGGCGCGGAGCCGGTCACCGCCGCCCGCCTGTCGTTCCTGCTCGTCGCCGTCGCGGTCCTCGGCGTCGCCGTGCTGATGTGGTTCACCCTGTCCGCCGCGCGGGTCAGCGAGAGCGCCGCGCGCGTCCCGCTCACCCGCCTGGTCCGCGAGGGCGTGACGCTGGCCCGTGACCCCGGGGTGGCGCTGTCCTACGCGGCGGGGTTCGTCGCCCGCGCCGACCTCGCGGTGGTCGCCGGCTTCCTGTCGCTGTGGATCACCGACTACGCCACGAGGGAGCACGGCATGTCGGCCGCCGAGGCGCTGGCCCGCGCCGGGGCGGTGGTCGGCGTCGCGCAGACCGTCGCCATGCTCGGGGCGCCGCTGTTCGGCTGGCTGGGCGACCGGATGCGCCGCCAGGACGTGCTCATCCTCGCCCAGGCGGTCGCGGCCGTCTCCTACCTGTCCACGCTGCTGGTCGACGACCCGCTGGGGGCCGGGATGATGCCGGTGGCGGTGCTCGTCGGGCTGGGGGAGATCGCCGCCATCACCACCGCGGGCCCGCTCCTGGCCGAGCGGGTCCCGGCCGCCGTGCGCGGATCGGCCTACGGCGTGCAGACGCTCTGCGGGGCCGTGGGCATCCTGGTGGTCTCCTCGCTCGGCGGCGCGCTGTACGACTCCTGGCGGCCCGCCGCGCCGTTCGTGATCTCGGGGGTGTGCGGCCTGCTCGTCGTCGCCTTCGGCCTGGTCGTACGGCGGCGCCTCGGGGCGCCGTCCGCCGGGCTTGAGGACGTGCCCGCCGCCGCCCGCTGATCCGGCCCGCCGTCGCCCGTCCGTCCGTCAGCCGGCTGTCAGCCGTAGGTCGTCGGCGGACCGGTCGCCGGAGGGACGTGCCGGCGGGTGGGTGCGCCGGGCGGGTCAGTCGGGGCGCAGGGTCGAGCGCAGCACGGAGCGCCAGTTCCGCCGGGCCGCCGCGGACGCCGCCCGTCCGGGGACACGAGCGGACGGCCGCGCGCCGGAGGCCGCCGGCTTCGGCGCCTCCGCCGCCTTCGCCGCCTTCTCGGGCCGGGCGGCCTGGGCCGTCTTCTCCGCCCGCGTTGCTTTCTCCGCTTCGTCCGTCCGTGTCGTCTGCGCCGTCTGTGCCGCCTTCTGCGTCCTCCGAGCCTTCGAGGGCCAGAAGTCCGCCCGCACGCCGTGCCGTACGCCGTGGGTCGCCTCGATCGAGGCGGTGACGTCGGCGGCGCCCAGCAGCAGCGCCCGGCCCAGGGCCTCGGTCCGCACCAGCGTCGCCGGGCCGTCCTCGCCGAGGTCCGCCACGAGCATGCCGGACCGGTCGTCCTGCATCGCGGCGATCATCCGCTCCAGCGAGTCGCGGACGGGCGGCGCCGAGAGCGGGCCCGTGTAGCGGAACGGGATCGGCGCGGGCGTCGCGGAGACCTCGTCGGCCAGCCGTATCCGCCGGTCGTGGGCGAAGTGCTCGCGCAGCAGCCGCAGTTCGAAGAGGGGGTCGTCCGGCCCCGGCCGATCCTCCGACAGCTTCGACCAGGGAGCGACCAGGGTGACCGCCACGTCGGGCAGCGACCCGGACAGCGCCGCGCCCACCGCCGCCCGGACCCGCCCGGGGTCCGGGTCCTCTCCGAGGCGGTACACGATCTCCACGTACGGCACCAGCCACTGGCGGCCCGGGTCCTTGCGCAGGTCGCGGCGGAGCGGCACGCGCTGGGCGAGGTAGGGCGCGACCGTGCGGACCGCCCGTTCGCGGTCGAGGCGCTGCGCGGGGATGCCCAGGTGCACCGCCTGCGCCTCCATGTCGGGCACGAACACCACGCCGTGCGCGGCGAGCCGGTAGGCGAACTCGGTGTCCTCGCCGCGCAGGACCGCCGGATCGAACCCGCCGACGGCGTGGAAGACCTCCCGCCGCAGCGACACCGTGGGACCGGTGCACACGTGGTAGGGGTTGCGGCTGGTCCGCAGGCCGTTCGTGCGGGCGATCGTCTGCTCGGTGGAGCTGGCCTGCGCCGCCGACAGGTCGAAGACCTCCCCGAGCGAGCCGGCCCGCACGGCGTCGTGCACCTCGCCGGGGGACAGGACGGGCTCCTCCACGAACCGCTTCGCACCGATGGCGACGACGTATCCGGCCAGGTGGTGCCAGCGCGCCAGCGCCTCGATGTGCTCGCGGCAGACGACCATGTCGGAGTCGAGGCGCTGGACGATCTCGCCTCCGGCGCGGGCGGCACCGGTGTTGACCGCGTGCGCGATGCCCCAGCCGCCGGGGGCGGCCCGCTCGATCCTGGCGCCCGGCGGCACGAGCTCCGGCAACCGCAGCGGGGGGTCGCTGCCGTCGTCCACCACGATCACCTCCATGAGGTGGGCGGGGTAGCTCTGCGCGGCCAGGGCGGCCAGGGCGAGGTCCAGGCGGTGCTGGCCGCCGCGGGCCGGGATGACCACGCTGACCGGCAGGGACGGCTCCCACGAGCCGAGCGCGGGCGGGGCCAGGGGAGAGTGGTCGTTGTGCCGGATCGGTGGCGGCCCGGCCGCTGCTCCATCCGTCATCCGAGAATGCCCCTTGTCTGCGTCGCCGCTTGTCAAGTTCGCGCCGACCCTACCCGGGCAGCCTGAGCGTTTCCTGTACGGAGCCGCCGGGATCGGACGAATTCGTCCCATCTGGTGGACAGTGAATCCCGCCGCGCGGGCGGTTGCCCGTAGACTCGTGCCAACACCGCAGGTAGCGCGCGTGGTGTCGCCACGCGCGAGAGGAGCAATCATGACCAGGGCGTGGCGTGGCCTGATCGAGGAGTACCGTGACCGGCTTCCGGTGACCGCTGCGACGCCCGTCGTCACGCTTCTGGAGGGCGGCACGCCGCTCATCCCCGCCCCCCGGCTGTCGGCGCTGACCGGCTGCGACGTCCACCTGAAGGTCGAGGGCGCGAACCCGACCGGCAGTTTCAAGGACCGCGGCATGACCATGGCCATCAGCAAGGCCGTCGAGGCCGGAGCCAAGGCCGTCATCTGCGCCTCCACCGGCAACACCAGCGCCTCCGCCGCGGCCTACGCCGTACGCGCGGGCCTGACCTGCGCCGTGCTGGTGCCGCGCGGGAAGATCGCGATGGGCAAGCTGGCCCAGGCGCTGGTCCACGGGGCCAGGCTGCTCCAGGTCGAGGGCTCCTTCGACGACTGCCTGGAGATGACCAGGAAGCTCTCGGAGAGCTACCCGATCGCGCTGGTCAACTCGGTGAACCCGTTCCGGCTCCAGGGGCAGAAGACCGCCGCCTTCGAGATCGTGGACGCCCTGGGCGACGCGCCCGACATCCACTGCATCCCGGTGGGCAACGCCGGCAACATCTCCGCCTACTGGATGGGCTACACCGAGTACGCCGCCGACGGCGTCGCGACCCGTACGCCGCGCATGTTCGGCTTCCAGGCCAGCGGGGCCGCGCCGATCGTCAACGGCGCGCCGGTCTCCCACCCGCACACCATCGCCACCGCGATCCGCATCGGCAACCCCGCCTCCTGGCACCTCGCCGAGGCGGCCCGCGACGAGTCCGGCGGCCTCATCGACGCCGTCACCGATCGGCGGATCGCCGCCGCCTACAAGCTCCTGGCCCAGGAGGAGGGCGTGTTCGTCGAGCTGGCCTCGGCCGCCAGCGTGGCGGGCCTCCTCCAGGCCCACGAGCGGGGACTCGTCGCCCCGGGGCAGCGCGTCGTCTGCACGGTGACCGGAAACGGCCTGAAGGACCCCGACTGGGCCATCTCCGGCGCGCCCGCCCCCGTCACGATCCCGATCGACGCCCACGCCGCAGCCACAGCCCTGGAACTCGCCTGACACGTGACGCCGGCGTGGGTCGTCCGTGAGCGGGTCCGGGCCGCCACACGAGGAGACCAATGATCACTGTTCCCCGCGGGAAGGCCGTCGTCAGGGTTCCCGCGACGAGCGCCAACCTGGGCCCCGGATTCGACTCGCTCGGGCTGGCGCTCGCCCTGCACGACGAGGTCGAGGTCGAGATCGGGGCGACGGGCGGGCTGAGCGTCGAGGTCACCGGCGAGGGCGCCGGGCAGGTCGGCGCGGGTGAGGACCACCTGGTCGTCAGGTCGATGCGCGCGGCCTTCGACCTCTTCGGCGCCAAGCAGCCGGACGCGGTCCGGATGGTCTGCCGTAACCGCATCCCGCACGGGCGCGGCCTCGGTTCCTCCTCCGCGGCGATCTGCGCCGGCATCGTGGCGGCGCGTGCCCTGGCCTTCCCCGCCTCCCCGGACGGCGGCGGGGACGCGCCGTCGGAGGACGCCCTGCTGATCCTGGCGACCGAGATCGAGGGGCACCCCGACAACGTGGCGCCCTGCCTGGCCGGAGGGCTGACCGTCGCGTGGACGGAACAGTCCGGAGTTCCGCGTATGGTGAAACTGACCGTCCACCCCGATGTCCGGCCCATGGTCCTCGTTCCGGGGCACCGGCTGTCCACCGAGGTCGCCCGGGGTCTGCTTCCCGCACAGGTGCCGCACGCCGACGCCGCCGCGAACGCCGCCCGGACCGCCCTGCTGGTGGCGGCTCTGACCGCCAGACCGGAGCGCGGGCTTCTGCTGGCCGCCACCGAGGACCGCCTGCACCAGGGTTACCGCGCGCCTGCGATGCCCCTGACAGCGGATCTGGTACAACGTCTGCGCGGGCTCGGCGTCCCCGCGGTCGTCTCGGGGGCCGGTCCCACGATCCTTGCGTTTTCCACGGGGGATACGCAGGATTTGATCGCACCGGAAGTGGGTAATGATTGGCACATCCAGTCACTGGATGTCGAAACCCACGGTGCCGGCGTGGTCTCTGCCGAGACACGCTGATGCCTCTTCGACCTTCAGGGAATAGCTGTGTGCGCTGGTGATGTTAGGCTGGTAGCCGCACCAGGTGTCCCCTTGTTGGGTGCGTGCTTGTCAGTCACACATCGCTGCACCACGACTCACCTTGTGAGGCGTGAGCGCCGCAGTGGCCTCCCCGAATCCGTCGCCTCCGAATGCTCCATATTCGGATGGGGCAACGCGAGGCGGCGTTTGAGGAGACATGCTCGTTCGAATTACCTCGACATCTGGTTGCCGGTAGCGATCCGGGGGGTGTCCTCCAAGCCCCACCGTCGGCGAATCTCGATGGTGACGGCAAGGATGTGCCCTTCCCCGACAGTGGCGGCGGCCTTCACCGGCCGCCGAGGATCGCGACGTGCAACCCGACCCGGTCTGTCCCTCCGGGTCGATCGCACCACCGGGACGATTGGCTGATCATGGCCACGCCCGACCCCTGGGAAGGACCCATTTAGTGAGCGACACCACCGAACTCCTCTCCGACGCCACCGGCACCCCGGCGGCCGGTGACACCCCCACCCGCCCCGCGGCCAAGCCGCGCCGTCGCTCCGGCACCGGCCTGTCCGCCATGGTGCTGCCTGAGCTGCAGGCCATGGCGTCCGGTCTCGGCATCAGCGGGACCGGGCGGATGCGCAAGAGCCAGCTCATCGCGGCCATCCAGGAGAAGCAGGGCGTCTCCGCCGAGAGCACCCCCGCCTCCACCAGCGCTGCCGAGGCCCCCGCGGCTCCGGTCGTCACGACCGAGTCGCCCGCCGAGCGCCCCGCCCGCAGCCGCAGGGAACGTTCCCGCGCCGCCGCGGCCGAGACGGCGCCCGCGGCCCCCGCGCCCACCGCCGCTCCCGCGTCCACCACGGCCCCGGTGGCCCCGGTGGCCCCGGTGGCCCCGGTGGTGCCGGCGACACCCGCCGCCGAGAAGACGGCTCCCGAGCCCGTGGCCGCGGCCGCTCCCGTCGTGGAGCAGCAGACGAACGAAGGCCAGGCCGCCGAGGGCCGCGCCGAGCGCGGGGAGAGCCGCCGCGAGCGCCGCAGCCGCGGTGAGCGTGGCGAGAGCCGCCGTGAGCGCGGCGAGCGTGGCGACCGCGGTGAGCGTGGCGAGAGCCGCGGTGACCAGCGGACCACCGACGGCGGCCAGGGCCGCGACGGCCAGGGCCGCGACGGCCAGGCCCAGGGCCGTGACCGCGACGGCCGGACCGACCGTGACGGCCGGACCGACCGTGACGGCAGGGGAGATCGTGACAGCCGGGGCGACCGCGGCGACAGGGGCGGCCAGAACCGCGGCGTACAGGACCGCCAGGACCGTCAGGACCGTCAGGACCAGCACGGCGACGACGACGACCGCCGCGGCCGCCGCGGCCGGTTCCGGGAGCGCAACCGTCGCGGCCGCGACCGCTTCGACAGCAACGAGCCGGTCGTGAGCGAGGACGACGTCCTCATCCCGATCGCCGGCATCCTCGACATCCTCGACAACTACGCGTTCGTGCGCACCAGCGGTTACCTCCCCGGCTCCAACGACGTCTACGTCTCCCTGGCCCAGATCCGCCGCAACGGCCTGCGCAAGGGCGACGTCATCACCGGCGCCGTCCGCCAGCCGCGCGACGGCGAGCGCCGCGAGAAGTTCAACGCCCTGGTCCGCCTCGACACCGTCAACGGCATGGACCCGGAGCAGGCGCGCCAGCGCCCCGACTTCAACAAGCTGGTCCCGCTCTACCCGCAGGAGCGCCTGCGCCTGGAGACCGAGCCGAACGTCCTGACCACCCGGATCATCGACCTGGTGGCCCCGATCGGCAAGGGCCAGCGCGGTCTCATCGTCTCCCCGCCCAAGGCGGGCAAGACGATGGTGCTGCAGGCGATCGCCAACGCGATCACCCGGAACAACCCCGAGTGCCACCTGATGGTCGTCCTCGTCGACGAGCGTCCGGAAGAGGTCACCGACATGCAGCGGTCGGTGAAGGGCGAGGTCATCCACTCGACCTTCGACCGCCCCGCCGAGGACCACACCACCGTCGCCGAGCTCGCCATCGAGCGGGCCAAGCGCCTGGTGGAGCTGGGCCACGACGTGGTCGTCCTGCTCGACTCGATCACCCGCCTGGGCCGCGCGTACAACCTCGCGGCACCCGCCAGCGGCCGCATCCTGTCCGGTGGTGTCGACTCGACCGCGCTCTACCCGCCGAAGCGCTTCTTCGGCGCCGCCCGCAACATCGAGAACGGCGGCTCGCTGACGATCCTCGCCACGGCGCTGGTCGAGACCGGCTCCAAGATGGACGAGGTCATCTTCGAGGAGTTCAAGGGCACCGGAAACCTGGAGCTCAAGCTCAACCGTTCGCTCGCCGACAAGCGGATCTTCCCCGCGGTGGACGTCGACGCGTCCGGCACCCGCAAGGAGGAGATCCTCATGTCGCGGGACGAGCTGCAGATCACCTGGAAGCTGCGGCGCGTGCTGCACGCCCTGGACATGCAGCAGGCCCTTGAGCTGCTCCTGGAGAAGATGAAGGAGACCAAGTCCAACGCGGAGTTCCTCCTCCAGGTGCAGAAGACGACGGTCAACTCCGACCGCGACTGATCACCGTCCGCACCGTCTTACGGCGAACGCCCCGGCCCCGTGGCCGGGGCGTTCGCCGTTTCCGGGGCCGTGGCGGCCGTTGCCCCTTGTGCGCCCGCGGCCCGGCGTGTATCCATGGCGTGAGGGCGCCCGTACTCTCCGTTCCGCCGTGTCCGGGTGCGCCGCCGCATCCTCCGGAGGGGCCGAAAAGAGACGGATCCGGGCGCGGACCGCGACCGGTGGCCGCGGCGCGCCGAGCCGGAGGGGCGCACGGAGCCGGAGGGGGCGCATGGCCGTCGAGACCGCGACCGGGAGAAGGCGCACGGTCATCAGAGCCGTCGAGGGCGTCGAGGGCGCGACCGGGCGGGCGGCGCCCACGCCGTCGCGCGGACGGATGCCGCTGGGACCGTACGGGCCGCCGGCGCTGCTCACCGACCCGATGACCTGGCGGGCCGTGCCGTACCTGCTGGTGAACATGTTCTACGGCCTGGCCTTCTTCGGCCTGTTGTCGTTCGCGGTCCCGGCCGCGTTCGCCCTGACGGTCGTCGGCGTGGGGGTGCCGCTGCTCGCGCTGCTCATGGTCGTCTGGCGGGCCGTGGCGATGGCCGAGCGCCGGCTGCTCCGGCTGGCGTTCGGGGTCGTGATCGCCGACCCCTACCGGCCGTCCGCCGGGGGCGGCCCGCTGCGGCGCTGGCGGGAGATGGTCGTCGACCCGGCGACCTGGAAGGACCTGCTGTACCTGCTGCTGCTGCCTCCGATCGGGTTCGTGGAGCTCGTCGTCTCGGCGGTGCTGTGGACGCTCGGGGCGGTCCTGCTCGTCGCGCCGCTGCCGCTGCTGTTCGGCGGCGGGCCGCTGAAGGTCACCGACGGGCTCCTGGTGGACACCTGGGCCAAGGCGCTGGCGTGCCCGCCCGCCGGCCTGGCGGTCCTCGTCGCGGCGCTCTACGCGACCCGCGGGCTGGCCTGGCTGCACGCGCTGCTGGGCGTCGCCCTGCTCGGCGCCGGGGAGAAGGAGCTGCTGGCGGCGCGGGCGGCCCGGCTGCGGGCGAGCCGGGCCCGCGGAGTCGACGCCGCCGAGGCCGAGCGGCGCAGGATCGAGCGCGACCTGCACGACGGCGCCCAGCAGCGGCTGCTGACGGTGGCCATCGACCTGGGCCGCGCACGGGAGAGACTGGACCGCGATCCCCGGGAGGTCGAGGAGCTCCTGGCGCGGGCCCACGAGGGCGCCAAGACCGCCCTCGCGGAGCTGCGGGACCTCGCCCGGGGCATCCACCCGGCGATCCTCACGGACCGGGGGCTGGAGGCGGCGCTGTCGTCCCTGACGGCACGGGCGCCGGTGCCGGTGCGGCTGTCGGTGGAGCTCGTCGATCGCCCGCCCGCCGCGGTGGAGAGCATCGCCTACTTCGTGGTTTCGGAGTGCCTGGCCAACGTCGTCAGGCACGCGTCGGCCACCGAGGCGTCCGTCCGGATCGGCAGCCTCGGGGAGCGGGTGACGGTCGAGGTGCGCGACGACGGCGCCGGCGGCGCGGTGCTCCGTCCCGGGGGCGGGCTGGCCGGCCTGGCCGACCGGGCGGCGACCATCGACGGCGTGCTGGCCGTGGACAGCCCGCCGGGAGGCCCCACGACGGTCCGCGCGGAGCTGCCGTGCCGGTGGTGACCTCCCGGGCCGCGCGGACGGTCGCCCCCCGGCCCATGCGAGTGGTGATCGCCGAGGACTCGGTGCTGCTGCGCGAGGGGCTCGCCCGGCTGCTGGCCGACGGCGGGATCGAGACCGCCGGGACGGCGGGGGACGGTCCCGGCCTGGTGGCCGCGGTGGCCGAGCACGACCCGGACATGGCCATCGTGGACGTGCGGATGCCGCCGACCCACACCGACGAGGGGCTGCGCGCGGCCCTCGCGGTCCGGGCGGGACGGCCCGGCCTGCCGATCCTGGTGCTGTCGCAGTACGTCGAGGAGAGGTACGCCGCCGATCTGCTCGGCGGCGGAGCCTCGGCGGTCGGCTACCTCCTCAAGGAGCGGGTCGCCGACGTGGCGGAGTTCCTCGACGCGGTCCGCCGCGTGGCGTCCGGCGGCACGGTCGTCGACGCCGAGGTCGTCGCCCAGCTCCTGGGACGGCACCGCCCCGGCGACCCCCTGGCGGCGCTGACCGCCAGGGAGCGGGAGGTCCTGGCCCTGATGGCCGAGGGCCGCTCCAACACGGCGATCGCCGCGCGCCTGGCCGTCACCGAGGGGGCGGTGGAGAAGCACATCTCCGGCATCTTCGGCAAACTGGGCCTCGACCCCGCGCCGGACGACCACCGCCGCGTCCTCGCGGTCCTGGCGTACCTCGGCCGGTGAGCCCGCGGCCCGCCCGGACCGGTGGCTTCCGGTCCGCCCGGAGCCTCCAGCCGGCCCGGACCGGTGAGCGGGGTCCTGCGGGACGGCGGGCGGAGTCCGTAAAGCCCGGTGGACAGGGGGCGGAGGACCGGTGCGCGAGTGCCGGGGGCCGCCGGGGAATGTCTTGTGGCCTGGGATGGTTGGAGCATCTGGCACACTGGTAGCCGAACCGAAGCGGTTCCGGTTCCCGCCCGCGCGCATCCCGGTGTGCTCACCGCGCGCGAAGCCCCTATCGGGCGACGAGACAGTGGCGACCCGGCGACCGCGCTCTGGAGAGGAAAGCAAGCCATGAAGTCCGACATCCACCCGGAATACAACGTCACCGAGGTCACCTGCACCTGCGGTAACACCTTCACCACCCGCAGCACCGCCAAGAACGGCGTGATCCACGCCGACGTGTGCTCCGCCTGCCACCCGTTCTACACGGGCAAGCAGAAGATCCTGGACACCGGTGGCCGGGTGGCGCGCTTCGAGAAGCGCTTCGGCAAGAAGACCACGGGCCAGTAGCCCACCCCCGACGCCGGCCCGGAACCGCCCGCCTTCACCGAGGGCGGGCGCGCCCGGGTCGGCGTTCGTGGTGATGAGGCACGTCACGAAAGGCCCCGCAGGAAGGACGCACGGTGAACATCGACGAGCTGCTCAGTGAGTACGCCGAGCTGGAACTCAAGCTCGCCGACCCCGCCGTGCACGCCAACCCCACCCAGGCGCGCACGCTCAGCCGGCGCTACGCCGAGCTGACCCCGATCATCGCCGTCAACCGGGAGCTGGAGAGCCTCCAGGACGACCTCGCCGCGGCCCGGGAGCTGGCCACCGAGGACCAGGCGTTCGCCGAGGAGGCCAAGGAGCTGGAGGCCCGCGTCCCGGAGCTGGAGGACCGCCTCAGGCACCTGCTCGTCCCGCGCGATCCCAATGATGACAAGGACATCATCATGGAGATCAAGGCGGGCGAGGGCGGCGAGGAGTCGGCCCTGTTCGCCGGCGACCTGCTGCGCATGTACCTCCGCTACGCCGAGCGCGCCGGCTGGAAGACCGAGATCATCGACGCCACCCACTCCGACCTCGGCGGCTACAAGGACGTCACGGTCGGGCTCAAGGCCAGGGGTGACGAGGGCGTCTGGTCCAGGCTGAAGTTCGAGGGCGGCGTCCACCGCGTGCAGCGGGTGCCGGTCACCGAGTCCCAGGGCCGCATCCACACCAGCGCGGTCGGCGTGCTCGTCTATCCCGAGGCCGAGGAGGTCGACGTCCAGATCGACCCCAACGACCTGCGCATCGACGTCTACCGCTCCAGCGGCCCCGGCGGGCAGAGCGTGAACACCACCGACTCCGCCGTCCGGATCACGCACCTCCCGACCGGCGTGGTCGCCTCCTGCCAGAACGAGAAGAGCCAGCTCCAGAACAAGGAGTCGGCCATGCGCATCCTGCGGGCCCGCCTGCAGGCCATCGCGGAGGAGGAGGCCAACGCCGCCGCGATGGCCGAGCGCAAGTCCCAGGTCCGCACGGTCGACCGCTCCGAGCGCATCCGCACCTACAACTATCCTGAGAACCGAATCTCCGACCACCGCGTCGGCTTCAAGGCCTACAACCTCGACCAGGTGCTGGACGGTGATCTCACGGCCGTCCTCCAGGCCCTGCTCGACGCTGAGATGGCGGAGAAGCTCGCCGCCCACGCATAGAGCGCCCGATGACCTTTCTGCTGGACGAGATCGCCCTCGCCACCGCCCGGCTCGCCGAGGCAGGTGTGCCGTCGCCGCGCACCGACGCCGAGGAGATCGCCGCGTTCGTCCACGGCGTACGGCGCAGCGAGCTGCACACCGTCTCCGACGCGGAGTTCGACGCGCTCTTCTGGGAGGGCGTCGCCCGCCGGGAGGCCCGCGAGCCGCTCCAGCACATCACCGGCCGGGCCTACTTCCGCTACCTGTCCCTGGAGGTCGGGCCGGGTGTCTTCATCCCCCGCCCGGAGACCGAGGTCGTGGCGGGCTGGGCGATCGAGCGGCTGCGGGAGATGGACGTCGCCTCACCGGTGGTCGTCGATCTCGGCACCGGCTCCGGCGCGATCGCGCTGTCCATCGCCCAGGAGATCGCGCTGGCCACGGTGCACGCGGTCGAGGTCGACCCGGACGCCTACCACTGGGCCAAGCGCAACATCCTGGAGCACGGCCAGGGGCGGGTCCACCTGCACCCCGAGGACCTGGCCGACGCCCTGCCCGAGCTGGACGGCCGGGTCGACCTCGTCATCTCCAACCCGCCCTACATCCCGCCGGGCGCCGTCCCCCGCGACCCCGAGGTGCGCGACTACGACCCCAGGCGGGCGCTGTACGGCTCGGGCGGCGACGGCCTCGACGAGGTCAGGGCGGTGGAGCGGACCGCGAGAAGACTGCTGCGGCCGGGCGGGTTCGTCGCGGTGGAGCACGCCGACGAGCAGGGCACCGCGGTCTATCTGATCTTCTCCGAGGAGAACGGCTGGCGCGACATCCGCAGCCGCCAGGACCTCACCCGCAGGGATCGTTTCGTCACCGCTCGGTTCGGCCAGGAGTAGGCCGGGAGTTCGGCCGGGCATCCGGCCGGGAATAGGATGGGTCGCCGTGAGCCGCCGTTATGACTGCACAGACACCGAGCAGCGGGCCGCGGGCCTGACCGACGCGGCGTCAGCCGTACGGCGGGGCGAGCTCGTGGTCGTCCCCACCGACACCGTCTACGGCATCGGGGCCGACGCCTTCACCCCGGCCGCCGTCACGTCGCTCCTTGAGGCCAAGGGCCGCGGACGCGACATGCCCGTGCCCGTCCTCGTCGGCACCGTCCGCGCCGCCACCGCCCTGGTGGAGAACCTCGGCCCCTACGGCCAGGACCTCATCGACTCCTTCTGGCCAGGCCCGCTGACCCTGATCTGCCGGGCCAACCGGTCGCTGTCGTGGGACCTGGGCGACTCCAAAGGCACCGTGGCGCTGCGGATGCCGCTGCACTCCATCACCCTCGACCTGCTCAAGGAGACCGGCCCGATGGCCGTCTCCAGCGCCAACCGCTCCGGCGCCCCGCCCGCCACCACCGCCGCGGACGCCGAGGAGCAGCTGGGGGAGTCGGTCGCGGTCTACCTCGACGGCGGCCCGTGCTCCGACGACGTGCCCTCCACGATCCTCGACCTGACCACGGCCGTCCCCCGGCTGCTGCGCCAGGGCGCACTCCCGGTGGGCAAGATCCGCGGTGTGATCGGCTACGTCGCGACGGACGCGGAGCCCGACTCCGCCGGCTGATCCGGCGTGTGCCCAGGCCCGTGCGCACAGTCCATGACTCACGGCCCGTGCCGTGAGTCATGCCGTCTGATTATCATCGTGACGCCGGGCGATCTCCCCGGTACCTTGAAGTGGGCCGACACTTCTGGGAGACGTCCATGGGCAAGTTCGACGGAATGGACCCCGAGCTGGTCCGCGATCTGCTGTCCGAGGTGCGTCAGGCGGCCGAGCAGATACGGTCCGTCGAGGGCAGGGTCACCCGGCTGATGAGCGCGGCCGGTCTGTCCTCGCAGTCCGCCCACCGTCCGGCGCAGGTGGCCGACTCCGGCGACAAGATGGTCCGCGACGTCTCCGCCCGCGTGGCGCTGCTGGAGAAGAAGATCAAGCAGGGCACCGGGCACGAGGCGGGCCCCAAGGCCGCGGCCCCGAAGCCGGACACCGAGCCGTCGAAGGCCGACGACCGCGCCCCGGAGAGGCCTAAGGCCGAGGACCTCACCCCGGCCGTTCCCAAGGACGGCGGCGGCCCGGACACCGGGCACGACTCGGGCTCGCACTCCAAGCAGGACGGCGGCCCGGACGCCAAGCACGACTCGGACACGAAGCACGACTCGGACGCCAAGAAGGATTCGGACCCCAAGAAGGACGCCGGTTCGGACGGCAAGCAGGAGGTCCGGCGGGACGCCAAGGTCGAGGACAAGCCCCAGACCGGGTCCAAGGGGGACGAGGCCGCCCCGCGCCGGGACGGTCCGGCGGACGCCCGGCACGACTCGGGCTCGCAGTCCAGGCAGGACGGCGGTGCGGACGCCCGGCACGACTCGGGCTCGCAGTCCAGGCAGGACGGCGGTGCGGACGCC
>NZ_JBEZNH010000005.1:58597-59265 GCF_040653115.1 Streptosporangium sp. NPDC048047
CCCGGCACGACTCGGGCTCGCACTCCAAGCAGGACGGCGGCCCGGACGCCCGGCACGACTCGGGCTCGCAGTCCAGGGACACCGGATCGGACGCCAGGCACGACCCGGACGCCAGGCACGACCCGGACGTCAGGAAGGACGCCGGTTCGGAGGACAAGCAGGAGGTCCGGCGGGACGCCAAGGTCGAGGACAAGCCCCAGACCGGGTCCAAGGGGGACGAGACCTCCCCGCGCCGCGACACCTCCGTCCCCGACACCTCCGCACGCGGAGACGACCAGGCCCAGGACACCTCCACCCGACGCGACGACCAGACTCCGGACACCTCGGCCCGCCGGGACGACTCCGCCCAGGACACCTCCGCGCGCCGGGACGGCTCCATCCCGGAGACCTCCGCGCCCCGTGACGACTCGACCCCGGAGTCGCCCGGCGGGCGCTCCGACGGGAAGATCGAGATCGTCTCCATCGGCGACCACGACGCCGGTCAGGACCCCGGGGGCGACGCCGGGGGCAAGGGGGACACCGGTTCCAAGGGTGACGAGCGCTCTCCCAGGGCGGACCAGACCGGAACCCAGCAGGTCGGGACGGACCAGCAGGGAACCGGCCGGCAGGGAGCCGATCAGACCGGGACCGGTCAGCGGACCGCCGACCAGACCGGAACCGATCAGACC
>NZ_JBEZNH010000005.1:59363-152755 GCF_040653115.1 Streptosporangium sp. NPDC048047
ACCGATCAGACCGGGACCGGTCAGCGGACCGCCGACCAGACCGGAACCGATCAGACGGGGACCGGACAGACCGGGACCGGGCAGACGGAGACCGGGCAGGGGACGTCCGGCGCCGACATCCTGGACACCCCGCGCAAGGACCACCCCGACGACATCGACCAGACCGACCCGAGGCCGAAGGTCGTGACGGTGGACGGCGTGAAGGTGCTGCAGATCCCGCTCAACCAGCCCACCGCCGCCGAGGTGACCGATCTGCTGAACAACGCGGGAGGCGTCCCGCCGGCCGACATGCCCACCGTGGACGGCACTCCGGATCCCGCGGGAGCGCCCCCGACTCAGGACGCCTCCCAGGGCGTCCCCCCGGCCCAGGACACTCACCGCGGCGTGCCCACCCAGGACACCGCGCAGGGCGTGCCCACCGACCAGGACGCCTCCCAGAGGGGTCCCACGACCCAGTACGGCCCTCCCGACGCCCCCACCGCCTCGCAGGGGGTCCCGACGGCCCAGGACGTCTCCCACCCCGCCTCCCAGGGAGTCCCCACGACGCACGGGACCGCGGACGCCCCGGCCACCGGGACGCCGGCCCCCTCCGGCGACTCCGGGACCGTGGGGGTCCCGCTCGACCGGCCGGGGCAGGTGGAGCCGCACGGGCCGGTGCGGGACGTCAAGCCCGCCTTCCCCATCCCGGACACCGTCGAGCCCGTCCCCGACCAGGAGATCCAGCCGCCGGGCACGGGCGGGGAGCCGGCCTCCTCGCAGCACGGCGCCCTCCGCCCGGACGGCTCCGCCGACCATCACTCCTCCGCCCATCACGTGGTGCGGCACCCCTTCGACGCCCCGGATGCCCGGAGCACCGGCACGGCCGGCGACGCCGTACCGCGGCAGGCGCCGCCGGTCGCGGGAGCGGCGGCGGGCGGCGGCCTGGGCGGTGACGCAGGCGGCGCGGGCGGTGACGTGGTCTCGGCGCGGGTGGTCCCGCCGGACCCGGACGTCCTGGCGGGGCTGGTCGACGACGCGCGGGACGTCGAGCCGATGGACATGCCGAGTGTGCGGGTCCCCGGCGGCGAGGTGTGGGGCGAGGGGGCCTGGCGGCCCATGGACGTCGGGCCGGACGGCCCGGCGGGCGACCTGGACCCGGGAGACCCGCTGCGGTCGATCCCTCCGCCCGGTGACGAGCGGCAGGGCGGACGGTGACGGTGGACGGTGACCGCGAGGCGACTGTGAGGAGCGTGTGATGTACGTGGACCCGCCGGCGCCGCAGCCCATGCGTCAGGGAGAGACCCCTCCGGTCTCCCCGAGCCCCGGCCTGCCGACCCCGGGCACGGCGACGGCCTGGGAGTTCAACCCCGACTACCAGAAACTGGTCACGCTGTGGCGGGAGGTCCTCCCCCTGCTCGACACGCTGACCACCAGCCTGGACAAGGCGTACCGGATGGCCAGGAGCGGGGACGTCTGGGACGCGCCCGTCGCCGAGCGCTACGTGGAGGACATGACCGAGTGGCGCAACCGCCTCGGCCTCTACCGGCAGGCGATCCTCACCTCGATCAGCGACCAGGCGGCCGACACGCCGAGGTGGGTGCCCGCCGACGTCGGGGCGCCGCACGCGTTCTCCTGACGGACACCCCCCCGGGCCGAAACGGCTGCCGGCCCCGGCCGGGACGGCCGCCGGACCTGGCAGGGGAGGGCGTCCGGCCCGGCTCGACGGCGGATCCAGGCCCTTCCCGGCGTCGGGTCCTGGTCCGGTCCGGCGGCCGGGCGCGGGCCCGGCTCGGCGACAGATCCGCGCCTGACCTGGGAACGGAGAGGCGGTTGGACTTAGAGTGGGGTGAGTCACCGTCCCGGGGATGTGAGCCATGGACGACGCAGATCCGTACTACGGTCCCGACTTCGGCCTCCTGCGGAGGCAGGACCCGGAGGTCGCGAGCGTCCTGCTGGACGAGCTCGAACGGCTTCGCGGGGGGCTCCAGCTCATCGCCAGCGAGAACTTCACCTCGCCCGCGGTGCTCGCCGCCCTCGGCTCGACGCTCACCAACAAGTACGCCGAGGGGTATCCCGGCAGGCGTTACTACGCCGGGTGCGAGGTCGTCGACCGGGCCGAGCGGCTCGCGATCGACCGGGCCAGGCGGCTCTTCGGCGCCGACCACGTCAACGTGCAGCCCCATTCGGGGGCCTCGGCCAACCTCGCCGCCTACGCCGCGCTGCTCCAGCCCGGTGACACCGTCCTGGCCATGGCGCTGTCGCACGGCGGTCACCTCACCCACGGCTCCAGGGTCAACTTCTCCGGCCGGTGGTTCGACGTCGTCGCGTACGGCGTGCGCCGGGACACCGAGCTGATCGACTACGACGAGGTGCGGGAGCTGGCGCTGCGGCACCGGCCCAAGATGATCATCTGTGGGGCCACGGCCTATCCCCGCGCGGTCGACTTCGCCGCCTTCCGCGGGATCGCCGACGAGGTGGGCGCGTGGTTGCTCGCCGACGTCGCGCACACCATCGGGCTGATGGCCGGGGGCGCCCTGCCGTCGGCGGTGCCGTACGCCGACGTGGTCACCTTCACCACGCACAAGGCGCTGCGCGGGCCGAGGGGCGGCGGGATCATGTGCACGGAGGAGCTGGCGGCCAGGGTCGACCGGGCGGTCTTCCCGTTCGTCCAGGGCGGTCCGCTCATGCACGCGGTGGCGGCCAAGGCGGTGGCGTTCGGGGAGGCGCTCCGGCCGGAGTTCGCCGGCTACGCCCGGCAGGTGGTGGCCAACGCCAGGGCCCTGGCCGACGGCCTGGCCGCGGAGGGCATGCGTCCCGTCTCCGGGGGCACCGACAGCCACCTGGCCCTGATCGACCTACGCGACGCCGGGATGTCCGGCGCCGTCGCCGAGACGCGGTGCACCGCCGCGGGCATCACGCTGAACCGCAACGCGATCCCCTACGACCCCGAGCCGCCCACGGTGACGTCCGGTCTCCGGGTCGGCACCCCCTGCGTCACGACGCAGGGCATGGGCGCCGAGGCGATGAAGGAGGTCGCCTCGATGGTGGCGCAGGCCGTCCGGAATCCGGACGCATCAGGAGAGATCAGGGAGCGGGTGGCGGGGCTCGTACGCGAATACCCCGCATATCCCAGCGAACTCTGAGGTGTTCCGTACCCCTTTCCGGTCACAGCTGGTCGTGGCATCCGCGAAACTAGGTCCGTGCGCGAGTATCTGTTCATGGCGCTGGTGGCGGCCGCGGTGACATACCTGCTGGTGCCTCTGGTGCGCGTGTTCGCCATCCGCATCGGAGCGATGCCGGAGGTCCGTGACCGGGACGTGCACACCACCCCGACGCCCCGGCTCGGCGGCCTGGCGATGTACGGCGGGCTCGTCGCCGGCCTGCTGGTCGCCGCCTATCTCCCGTACGCCGGGGGCAAGCTGGCCGAGGGCAAGACCGTCATCGCGCTGATCGCGGCGGGCGGTCTCATCACCCTGACCGGCTTCCTGGACGACTGGTGGGGGATGGACGCCTTCATCAAGCTGGCCGGGCAGATCGGCGCCGCCGGAGTGCTGGTGGTGTTCGACGTCAGCCTGCCCTGGCTGCCGCTGCCCGACTCGCTGGGCGGCCAGGTCATCCTCGACTCCACGCTGAGTCCGGTGATCACCATCATGGTCGTGGTGGTCATGATCAACGCGGTGAACTTCGTCGACGGCCTCGACGGGCTGGCGGCCGGGATCGTCGGCATCGCCGCGATGGCCACGTGGAGCTACTCGGTCGTCCTGTCGAAGGACTACGGCAACACCAGCATCAACGTGACGGCGGCGATCGCCGCGGTGCTCATCGGGGTGTGCCTGGGCTTCCTGCCGCACAACTTCCATCCGGCCAAGATCTTCATGGGTGACACCGGGGCGATGCTGATCGGCCTGGTCCTCGCCTCCACGATGATCACGATCACCCCGCTCGACTCCGAGACCTTCGAGGTCAACAGCTTCCCGGTGGTCCTGCCGCTGGTGGTGCCGGTCGCCATCCTGGTGCTGCCGCTGCTCGACCTGATCATGGCGGTCATCCGGCGCACGTCCAACGGGCTGTCGCCGTTCGCGCCCGACCGGGGGCACCTGCACCACCGGCTGCTGGACATCGGCCACTCCCACCGGCGCAGCGTGCTGCTGATGTACGCCTGGACCTTCCTGTTCGCCTTCGCCGTCGTGGCCATGGCCGCGTGGGGCGTGCCGCTCCTGCTGTTCCCGCTGGTGGTGCTGCTGGCCGTCGGCGTGCTGGTGATGATGGCGCTGCCGCGCTGGCGGGCGCGCCGGGGCGGCGGCGGGGCGGCGCCCGCCGCCGGGCACCACGACCGGCCGGACGCCGGTCCGGGCGGCCCGGACGGCGGCCGGGCCCGCCCGCTCCCGGGGGAGGCGCCGGGGCTGCCGCCGGAGATGCCCGGTCCCCGGTCCTCAGGCGCCGCGGGGGACGACACGGCCACGCTGGCGGTGCTGCCCGACATCACGGTCACCGCCCCCGGTCCGGGTGTTCCGGGTCCTGAGACGGGACGCTGATCGTCCTCGCGTTCACGCCTTGATCGTTTACTTGAAACGGCAGGTAAAGGCGCTCTTCCATGAGCTTGTGATAGCTTTCACTAGCAGCCGCCGAGTTGGACGCGCCCTGTAAGGTACCAATCGCTCGCTTGATAACAGTCATCTGGAGTGTCGATGCAGACCAACGACCTGCGCCTCCTGAAGGGGGCCGCGATCCCCACGTTGCTGGTGGGTCTGGTCGTGGTCGTCGTCGCCGCTCTGCTGGCGGGGGGCGGGGGAGCGCTCGGCGCGGCGATCGGCGTCGTGGTCGTCAGCGCGTTCTTCGCGCTCGGCATCCTGGCCGTCTCCTACGCCAGCCGGATCTCGCCGATGGCGATGATGACGGCCGCGGTGGTGGGCTACCTGGTGCGGATCATCGTCGTCATGGCGCTGTTCCGGATGTTCCGTGAGGCCACGCTCTTCGAGCCGAAGGCGTTCGGCTGGGGCGCCCTCGTGAGCATCGTGGCCTGGACGGCCGGCGAGATACGCGGTTTCATGAAACTCCGGATCCTCTACGTCGATCCGGCCGCCGGTCCCCCCGGGCAGGGCGGCCCGCGATGAGGCGTAGGATCCTCCCGGGCGTGATGGGGCCCGATATGACTAGCCCTCACCATGCCTGCTATCGTCGTGCCCGCGATGAGCGAGAAGAAAATCCGGCCCGAGGACGACGGCCGAGACTTCGCCGACGCCGCCTGGTCGATTCCCAGCTATCTTCTCGCCGGGATGATCCTGTACGGCGGCGCGGGGTGGTTGCTGTCCAAGTGGACCGGCGTGGTCGCCTTCACGCCGATCGGGCTGATCCTCGGAGTCGCGCTCGCCGTCTACCTGGTCTACCGGAAGTACGGTCGCTAGCCGGCGGCGGTCGCCTCGCCGACGAAGCCATTTCGATCCACTACCACGCTGAAGGGAACGCCGCGTGAGCACGCTGACGCTCCTCGCTTCCGGGGACGAGTTCGCCCCTCCGGGCCTTGAGCTCTTCAACTCCCCCCCGATCATCTCCGGCGTCGCCTGGTTCACCAAGCCGGTGCTGCTGGCACTGCTGAGCACGCTCATCGTCGTGGTCTTCTGCTGGTCGGCCTTCGCCAACCCGAAGCTGGTGCCCCGGGGCGTGCAGAACGTCGCCGAGATGGGCTACATGTTCGTCCGCGACCAGGTCGCCCGGCCGTTCCTCGGCAAGGACGCCGACCGGTGGATGGGCCTGCTGCTCAGCATCTTCTTCCTGGTGTGGATCTGGAACGTGATGGGGGTCGTCCCCGTCCTGCAGTTCCCGGTCGCCTCGCACATCGCCTTCCCGATCGTGCTGGCCCTGTCGATCTACATCCTCAAGATCTACCTGGGCGTCAAGCACCAGGGCGCCATCGGCTACTTCAAGAACATGATGTTCCCTCCGGGCCTGCCCAAGGCGATTTACGTGCTGATGGCCCCGCTCGAGCTCCTGTCGAACATGGTCATCGCGCCCTTCACGCACGCGGTGCGACTGTTCGCCAACATGTTCGCGGGCCACATCATCCTCGCGTTCTTCAGCCTGGTCGGCTTCTGGTTCCTCTTCGAGAAGCTCACGCCGCTGGGCGCCCCCCTCGGTGTGGTCGGCGTCATCATGACGATCGCCATGACCGGGTTCGAAATGTTCATCCAGTTCCTGCAGGCGTTCCTCTTCTCGATGCTCGCCGCGATGTACATCGGCAACTCGCTCCACGCCGAGCACTAGACCATCTTCCGAATGCCCAGACCGGTGAAGCCTCACCGGCCGACCAGTAAAGGAATACAGAATGAGCGTCCTCGCTGAGGTCACCGGCTCCCTCAACTCCCTCGGTTCGATCGGTTACGGCCTCGCCGCGATCGGCCCGGGCATCGGCGTCGGCATCATCTTCGGCCAGGGTGTGCAGGCCATCGCCCGCCAGCCCGAGGCGTACGGCCTCATCCGCCAGAACATGTTGCTCGGCTTCGTTCTGACCGAGGCGCTGGCCCTGATCGGCCTCGTCGCGCCGTTCATGTTCAATCTGTAAGACGCAGAGACCACTGACGGAAGGCTGCACCAATGATTAAGGCAGCTTCACTTCTGGCGGCGGCGGAGGGGGGCAACCCCCTCATCCCGCACACCTACGAGCTGGTCGTCGGTGCCTTCGCGTTCTTCGTCGTCGTTCTCGTCGTCGGCAAGATCCTCACCCCGCGCATCCAGAAGACCCTGGCCGAGCGGACCGAGGCCATCGAAGGCGGGATCCAGAAGGCGCAGGACGCCCAGGCCGAGGCCCAGGCACTGCTCCAGCAGTACAAGGACCAGCTCGCGGAGGCGCGCCACGAGGCTTCCCGCCTGCGCGAGGAGGCCCGCGAGCAGGGTGCGCAGATCAAGGCCGAGCTCCGTGAGGAGGCGCAGGCCGAGGCCCGCCGCCTCGTCGAGGCCGCGCACGCCCAGATCGAGGCCGACCGCCAGCAGGCGTTCGCGCAGCTCCGCAACGAGATCGGCCGTCTGTCGGTCGAGCTCGCCACCCGCATCGTCGGCGAGTCCCTCGAGGATGAGGCGCGTCGCCGCCGCACCGTCGACCGGTTCCTCGAGGAGCTGGAGTCCAGCAACGCGGCGGTCAGGTGATGAGGGGCTTGAGCAGGGCCTCGCTGGCCGAGGTCGAGGAGCGCTTCAACGCCGTGGCGGGAAGCGCGGACCTCGGCTCGCTGGCCGACGAGCTCTTCGCGGTCGCCGACCTGCTCGACCGTGAGCACGGGCTCCGCCGCTACCTGTCTGACCCCTCCCGCGACGCGGCCCAGAAGGGGCAGGCCGTACGGGTCCTGCTGCAGGGCAAGGTCGGCGCCGCCGCGCTGGAGACCATCGCGGCGGCCGCGTCCGCCAGGTGGACGCGGCCCGGCGACCTGGCCGACGCGCTGGAGCGGCTCGGCGTGATCGCGGCGGCCGCCGAGGCCGAGGCGCAGGGCAGGCTCGACGACGTCGAGGACGAGCTGTTCCGGTTCGGCCGCGTCGTCGCCTCCAACCGCGACCTGCACCAGGCGCTGGCCAATCCCAACGTCCCCGTGGAGGGCAAGCGGGAGCTGCTCCAGGGGCTGATCGGGGCCAAGGTCTCACCCAGCACCCTCCGCCTGGTCGGGCAGGTCGTCGCACACCCCCGAGGACGTAGCCTGGACGGGGGGCTGGAGGAGTTCGGCAGCCTGGTCGCCGCCCAGAGGCAGCGCCTCGTCGCGGTGGTGCGCAGCGCCGTCGTGCTCTCCGAGGAGCAGAAGCAGCGTCTCGCCAGGTGGCTGCGCACTACGTACGGTCACGACGTTCAGCTGAACGTCGAGGTGGATCCGCGGGTGCTGGGAGGGTTCTCGGTACAGATCGGGGACGACCTCATCGACACCACCGTCGCGGGACGAATCGAAGAAGTCCGCCGCCGGTTGGCCGGCTAGGCGAATAGGGAGACTGAAGAGAGATGGCGGAGCTTACGATCCGGCCGGACGAGATCCGGGACGCCCTTGAGCGCTTCGTCCAGGCATACGAGCCGGAAGGTGCCGCGCGCGAGGAGATCGGGACCGTCGTCGACGCCGGCGACGGCATCGCCCACGTCTCCGGCCTTCCCTCGGCGATGGCGAACGAACTGCTGGAGTTCGAGAACGGCACGCGCGGCCTGGCCCTGAACCTCGACACCCGTGAGATCGGTGTCGTCGTCCTGGGTGACTTCAGCGGCATCGAGGAGGGCCAGACGGTCCGCCGGACGGGCCAGGTCCTGTCCGTGCCGGTCGGCGACAACTTCCTCGGCCGCGTGGTCGACCCCCTGGGCAACCCCATGGACGGCAAGGGAGCCGTCGAGGCCGAGGGCATGCGCGCCCTGGAGCTTCAGGCGCCCTCCGTCGTGCAGCGCCAGCCGGTGAAGGAGCCGCTGGCCACCGGCATCAAGGCGATCGACGCCATGACCGCGATCGGCCGTGGTCAGCGTCAGCTGATCATCGGTGACCGCGGCACCGGCAAGACCGCCATCGCCGTGGACACCATCCTCAACCAGAAGGAGAACTGGCTCTCCGGCGACCCGGCCAAGCAGGTCCGCTGCGTCTACGTCGCCGTCGGCCAGAAGGGCTCCACGATCGCCCAGGTCAAGGGTCGCCTCGAGGAGGCGGGCGCGATGGAGTACACCACCATCGTCGCCGCCCCGGCGTCCGACGCGGCCGGTTACAAGTACCTCGCGCCCTACACCGGTTCGGCCATCGGTCAGCACTGGATGTACCAGGGCAAGCACGTCCTCATCGTCTTCGACGACCTGACCAAGCAGGCCGACGCCTACCGCGCCGTCTCCCTGCTGCTGCGCCGCCCGCCGGGCCGTGAGGCCTACCCCGGCGACGTCTTCTACCTCCACTCGCGTCTGCTGGAGCGCTGCGCCAAGCTCTCCAATGACATGGGCGGCGGCTCGATGACCGGTCTGCCGATCATCGAGACCAAGGGCAACGACGTCTCGGCGTTCATCCCGACCAACGTCATCTCCATCACCGACGGACAGATCTTCCTCGAGACCGACCTGTTCAACGCCGGTGTCCGTCCCGCCATCAACGTCGGTGTGTCGGTCTCCCGAGTCGGCGGCTCCGCGCAGACCAAGGCGATGCGGAAGGTCGCCGGCACGCTGCGCCTGTCGCTGTCGCAGTACCGCGACCTGGAGGCCTTCGCCTCCTTCGCCTCCGACCTGGACGCGGCGTCCAAGGCTCAGCTGGAGCGCGGCCAGCGTCTGGTCGAGCTGCTCAAGCAGCCGCAGTACAGCCCCTTCCCGGTCGAGCAGGAGGTCGTCTCCATCTGGGCCGGCACCACCGGTGAGCTCGACGAGGTACCGGTCGAGGACATCCGCCGCTTCGAGGCCGAGTTCATCGACCACCTCCAGCGCAACAACAAGGGCGTCTTCGACAGCATCCGCGAGACCAAGGAGCTGTCCGACGACACGGTGACGTCCCTCAAGGACGCCATCACCGAGTTCAAGAAGAACTTCGAGACCTCCGCGGGCGAGCTGCTGGTCCGTGACGAGCCGGTGGCCGCCCTCGGCGCCGACGAGGTCGGCCAGGAGAAGATCACCAAGCACGTCCGCACGGCTGAGAAGAAGTAGCCGATGGGTGCCCAGCTAAGACTGCTGAGGCGGCGGATCAAGTCGGTCAAGTCCACCGCGAAGATCACGCGCGCCCAGGAGCTCATCGCTTCGTCGCGCATCGTGAAGGCGCAGCAGAGGATGCAGGCGGCCATGCCGTACGAGCGTGAGATCACTCGCGCCGTCACGGGCGTCGTCAGCAACACCTCCAGCGTCGACCACCCGCTGACCGTGGCCAAGGAGCGGCCGGCGAAGGCCGCCGTGCTCATCCTGACCAGCGACCGCGGGTTCGCCGGAGGCTTCAATGCGAACGTCCTGCGTGAGGCCGAGGCCCTTCGCGGTCACCTGGAGGGCAGGGGCGTCGCGATCACTCCCTTCGTGGTGGGGCGCAAGGGCATCACCTGGCACTCCTTCCGCGGCCGTGAGATGGGCGGGCAGTGGTCGGGCTTCTCCGACAACCCCTCCTACTCCCACGCCAAGGAGATCGCCGACGCGTTGATCCAGGCGTTCTCCGCCCAGGACGGGGTGGACGAGATCCACATCATCTCCACCGGGTTCGTGTCCATGCTCACCCAGGAGGTCGCGGTCAACCGCATCCTGCCCCTGGAGGTCGAGGAGACCACCGAGGCGCCGGACACGCCGTTGCCGTACTTCGAGTTCGAGCCCAGCGCCGGCGCGGTACTGGACTCGCTGCTGCCGCGCTACGTGGAGTCGCGCATCTTCAGCGCGCTCCTGCAGTCGGCGGCCTCGGAGCACGCGGCTCGTCGCCGGGCCATGAAGTCGGCGACCGACAACGCCAACGAGCTCATCCGGGTCTTCACCCAGCAGATGAACCAGGCTCGCCAGGCCGAGATCACCCAGGAAATCAGCGAGATCGTCGGTGGCGCGAACGCGCTGGCTGACGCCGCAGCGGGGAAAGAGTGAAATGACTGCACAGACTGTTGAGACCGGCGTGGGCCGCGTCGCGCGGGTCACCGGTCCCGTCGTCGACGTGGAGTTCCCCGTCGAGGCGATGCCCGACATCTACAACGCGCTCACCGTCGACGTCGTCCTCGGCGACGAGACCAAGACCCTGACCCTGGAGGTCGCCCAGCACCTGGGTGACAACCTGGTCCGCGGCATCTCCATGCAGCCCACCGACGGCCTCACCCGCGGCGCCGCCGTCACCGACACCGGCGCACCGATCTCGGTGCCGGTCGGCGACGTCGTCAAGGGCCACGTGTGGAACGCCCTCGGTCAGCCGCTGGACGTCGATGTCGCGTCCCTGGAGGTGAACGAGCGCTGGGGCATCCACCGCCCGTCGCCCTCGTTCGACTCCCTGGAGTCGCGCACCGAGATGCTGCCCACCGGCATCAAGGTCATCGACCTGCTCACCCCGTACGTGAAGGGTGGCAAGATCGGTCTGTTCGGCGGCGCCGGTGTCGGCAAGACCGTTCTGATCCAGGAGATGATCCGCCGGGTCGCGCTGAAGTTCTCGGGCACCTCGGTGTTCGCGGGCGTCGGCGAGCGCACCCGTGAGGGCAACGACCTCTGGCTGGAGATGGAGGAGGCTGACGTCCTCAAGGACACCGCCCTCGTCTTCGGCCAGATGGACGAGCCCCCGGGCACCCGTCTGCGCGTCGCCCTGTCCGCCCTCACCATGGCGGAGTACTTCCGTGACGTGCAGAAGCAGGACGTGCTTCTGTTCATCGACAACATCTTCCGGTTCACCCAGGCCGGTTCGGAGGTCTCCACCCTCCTCGGCCGCATGCCGTCCGCGGTGGGTTACCAGCCGACGCTGGCCGACGAGATGGGTGTCCTCCAGGAGCGCATCACCTCGACCCGCGGTCACTCGATCACCTCCATGCAGGCGATCTACGTCCCCGCGGACGACATCACCGACCCGGCCCCGCACAACGCGTTCGCACACCTGGACGCGCAGACCGTGCTGTCCCGGCCGATCTCGGAGAAGGGCATCTACCCCGCGGTGGACCCGCTCGACTCCAGCTCGCGGATCCTCGACCCGCTGATCATCGGCGAGGAGCACTACCGCGTGGCCCAGGAGACCAAGCGGATCCTGCAGAAGTACAAGGAACTGCAGGACATCATCGCGATCCTCGGTATCGACGAGCTGTCCGAAGAGGACAAGGTCACCGTCCAGCGGGCCCGTCGTATCGAGCGCTTCCTCTCCCACCCGATGTACGCCGCCGAGGCGTTCACCGGCCAGCCGGGTGAGTTCGTGCCGCTGGACGAGACGATCGCCTCGTTCAAGGGCCTGTGCGCCGGTGAGTACGACCACCTCCCCGAGCAGGCGTTCTTCATGGTCGGTGGCATCGAGCAGGCCATCGCCAAGGCCAAGGAACTCGCCCGCTAGTCGCCTTGGGCGTCGGCACGGCCCCGGGCCGTGCCGGCGCCTGGTTCGAAAGGAACTGGAAAGAAAGTGGCGAAGCTGCGAGTAGGCGTCGTCTCTCCGGAGCGGGAACTCTGGTCCGGAGAGGCCGACATGGTGATTGCCAAGACCATCGAGGGTGAGATCGGCATCATGCCGAAGCACGCCCCGGTGATCGGTGTCCTCGTCGAGGGCGGCGTGCTGAGGATCAAGCGCGGTGACGACACGGACCTGGTCGCCGCGGTCCACGGCGGGTTCATCTCGGTGGCCGGCGACGAGGTGTCGATCCTGGCCGAGACGTCCGAGCTCGGCTCCGAGGTCGACGTCGACCGGGCCCGGGACGCGCTCCAGCGGGCCCAGGCCTCGATCGACGCCAACGAGAGTGACGTCGACGACGCCGCCGCCGCCAAGCGCGCCAGGGCCAGGCTGCGCGCGGCCGGCGAGGAAGTCGGTTAAATTCTGCTTCTGAGCGGTACGGCCTTTGGGAGCGGGAATGACGGCGCTGAACGTGCTCATCGTGGTGACGGCGGTCGTCGTCCTCGTCGCCCTCCGCGGGCTGGTCCTGACACGCTCCCGGGGATCGGTGCTGTGTTGCCTGCGCCCGGTTCCGGGGAAGCGGAGCTGGCGGGTGGGGGTGGCCCGCTACGCCAAGGACCAGCTCAACTGGATTCCGCTCATAGGTCTGCTGCCAAGGCCGCGCCACGTCATCGTGAGGCGCGGCCTTGTCGTTTCCGGGCGCCGCAAGGTGGGGTCCGGTGAGTTCTTCGGGTTCATCGAGGGGGTCACGGCGCTGGAGTGCCGCAACGGCCCGGACACCTTCGAGATCGCCATGGGTTACCGCGCGCTGACCGGGTTCGTCGCCTGGCTGGAGTCCGCACCGCCCAGCGCCTATCTCGACGTCGCCTGACTCCTCCTCCGCCGCCTTCCCTATCGCCGGCAGGCCCCCGTTCCCGGTCCGCCGGGGACGGGGGCCTGTCGCTTTTCCAGCCCTCTTTTCCCTGATCTATCCCTGATCCGGCCCCGTGTCCGGTACGGCTCGCGCCCCGGGTCCGGCCCTCGTGCCCGGTACGGCTCGCGCCCCGCGTCCGGTCGTCGTCCCCGGCCGGGTGCTCGCCGGAGGATTGACCGGTTTCCGCGCACCTTCTATGGTTCATTAGTAGAGTAATGAACCATAGAAGCGGGTGCCATGTTCGACGACCGGAGCCCGATCTACCGGCAGATCGCCGAGCGCATCAAGACCGATGTGCTGAGCGGGACGTTGCGCGGCGACGAGCAGGTCATGTCCACCAACCAGTACGCCGCCTTCTACCGGATCAACCCGGCGACGGCCGCCAAGGCCTTCCAGCAGCTGGTGGACGAGGGCGTGCTGTACAAGAAACGAGGGATCGGCATGTTCGTGAGTCCGGACGCCCCGGAGAGGCTCAGGGCCGGGCGCAGGGAGAGGTTCTTCACCGACGTGGTGGACCCGATGGTGGCCGAGGCCAGGGCCATCGGCATCCCGCTCGGCGAGGTCGTCGGCCGCATCGAGAAGCTGGAGGGAAGATGAGGGTCGACGTCCGGGATCTGGTGCTGCGTTACGGCGAGACCACGGCGCTCGACGGGCTGACGTTCACTCTGGAGAGCGGGAAGATCTACGGACTGCTCGGCCGCAACGGCTCGGGCAAGTCGAGCCTGACGTCGGTCCTGGCGGGCTTCCGCCGCCAGACGAGCGGCGAGGCGCTGGTGGATGGGCGACCGGTGTTCGAGAACGCCGGCCTCACCCGCGGGATCGCCCTGGTCCGCGAAGAGGGGGAGGCGATCACCATCGGCACCGCCGAGGACGCCCTCTACTTCGCCGAGGGGCTCCGCCCGAACTGGGACGCCGGCTACGCCCGCTCGCTGCTGGAGACGTTCGGGATCCCGTCCAAGGCGAACGTCAAGGCGATGTCCAAGGGGCAGCGCTCGGCGCTGGGGGTGGTGGTCGGCCTGGCGAGCCGGGCCCCGCTGACCATGTTCGACGAGGCCCACCTCGGCATGGACGTGCCGTCCCGGCAGGCGTTCCACGACGCGCTGCTCGCCGACTACATGGCGCACCCGCGCACGTTCCTCCTGGCCAGCCACCTCATCGAGGAGGCCGCCCCGCTGTTCGAGGAGGTGCTGGTCATCGACCGCGGCCGGCTCGTCGTGCAGGAGGACGCCGGGACGCTGCTGTCGAGGGGGGCCTCGGTGACCGGCCCCGCCGCCCGGGTGGACGCCTTCACCGCGGGGCTGACCGTACTGGGCGTCAAGGACCTCGGCCCGACCAGGTCGGCGATGGTCTACGGCGACCTCGACGACACGCGGCGCCGCGAGGCCGTCGAGGCCGGACTCGAACTCGGGCCGGTCGCCATGCAGGAGCTGTTCGTCCACCTGACCGGAGGCCCCCGATGAGGTTCCCCAGCCGTCTCCTGGCCGCCAACGTGTTCTTCGCGCTGCTGCTGTGGGGGGTGCTCCTGGCGGGCGTCGCGCTGGTCGCGGCGGGCGTCGCGGTCTTCGGCACGCTGAGCGGGAGCGCCTGGGAGAAGGGCGTGCAGCTCGCCCGGTGGTACGCGCTGTTCGCCGGCGTGGCCCTGGTGCGGGAGTTCCTCCCGATGTACGTCGCGCACGGGGTGACCCGCCGCGAGTTCGGCGCGCAGGCGGCCGTCACCGCCACCCTGTTCGCGCCGTTCCTGGCCGTCCTGGTCGCGGTCGGCTACCTGCTGGAGGCGGGGGCGTACGGCCTGGCCGGCCTGCCGCAGACGCTGGACCGGGTCCACCTGTTCGCCGAGCCGACCCACGTGCCGCTCGTTTTCGCCGAGTACCTGATCGAGCTCGCCGCCTGGCTGGCCGCCGGATCCTTCATCGGGGCCGGCTTCTACCGCTGGGAGGGAGGCGGCCTGCTCACCCTGCCGGTCGGCGTCGGCCTGGTCGTGCTGGCGGAGAGCGCGATCGGCACGGAGCTGCGGCTGCCGTTCGTCAGCCGCCTCGCCCTGGGCGTGGACGTCCCGCAGTCCCCGGCGGTCACCGCCGGCCTCGGGCTCGCCGCGTTCCTGATCGGCCTGGCCCTGACCTGGCTGGTCATCCGCGACGTGCCGCTGCGCAACAGGCCGGCCTGAGCGACGGGCCGGGACCGGGTTCCGCACGACGCCGCGAACCCGGTCTGGATCCGCCCCACCTTGCCCGGACTCGCTGTCGGTGGCGTCAAGGTTTCGACCACCTCGGTGTCGAGCGCTCAGGTCTGCGCGTAACTCTCGACCTCGATCGAGGTGATGCCCTTCACGCCTTCCGCCAACCGACGCTCGCTGGTGACCAGCGGCACTCCCAGTTTTTCGGCGAGCGCGACGTAGGAGGCGTCATAGGAGGAAACGTTGTGACGCAGCTCCCACACCCGGTCGGACATCTCCTCGGTCATGGCGTGCCGGGACAGGCGCAGGCTTCGATACGCCCTCCTGGACTCGGTGGCGAATTCCTCGTCGATGTCTCCCCTGAGAGTCATCTTGCGAAGCACGTTGTGCACCTCGTAGTCGATCAGATATGGAGCGCTCATCCACTCCACTCCGCCCAGTCGCTCCACGAGGTCCGGGATCTCCAGCGGATCCATGGTCAGCGCCTCGATCAGCGCGGAGGCATCGACCACCAGCACGTCTCAGCGCTCCCGATCTTCGGCGAGGATCGCCGCGACCGCCCCGGGCCGGGCGTGCCTGTGCCCCTTGGTCCGCTCCCAGTGGGCGGCCAGCACCTCTCCGATCTCGGGCTTGCCCTCGATCTGGGCGATACGCCGCAGGAGGTACTGCGAAATGGTCAGCCCTTGGGCGCGCGCCCGCTCGGATATGACCGCGTGCAGTTCCTCCGGGACGTTCCTGATCTGCAGTGTCTCCGCCATACGGTTAGGCTAACATGCGTTACGCATGCGCGCGTGTGAAAGCGTGGTGCCAACGAGACCGCCTCGGTGATCCGTGTCAGGGGACGTAGTCCGTCACATGGATCTTGATCTTGGCCCATTCGTCGTCCACGTAGACACCGGGGCGGTTTCCGGTGGTCCCCCTGGCGGCGTCGTGGCCCTCCCCGCCCCACGTCGGCCTGTCCAGCCTCGACCCCCGGTCCGGACGGACCTCGGTGTAGAAGGTGAAGCTTCCCCGCTTGTGCCGCTCGGAGGCCGGCAGCGGTCCGGCGTACGCCTGGACCTGGGGAAAGGAGCTGTAGCGCGGCGACCGGCCCCACAGCTCGCCTGAGTCGAGGACCCTCTGCAGGAAGTCCGGCTCCTGATTGGGGGTCATGATCCGGTGGAAGGGCCCGTACAGCAGTTTCTCGTTCTCCGGCACGTCCGGCGTGCAGCCCATCAGGCCGAGCGGGTCGATCAGGCCGATCGGGTTGTGGACGTAGGCGTAGGGGTTGGGGTGGGACAGCAACCCCAGCGGGTCGGCGCTCGCGTACCGCGCGGTCTCGGGGTCGTAGTGGCGGTGGTGGTTGTGGTGCAGGCCGCTCTCCGGGTCGGCGTACTGCCCGGGGAAGCGCAGCGGGCACTCGGCGGAGCCGGCCGGCTCGTCCGGATGTCCGCCCCACAGGGTCGGCCGCGCCCGCCAGACGACGGTCCCGCCGGGGCCGGCCAGCTCCGCCGGCGCGCCGGCCGGATCGGTGACGACGGCCCGGAAACGCTCGTCGGACCACCCCTGTACGGCGTCGCCGGCCGGGAAACGCGCCTCGAACCGTCCCTGTACGGCGTCGCCGGTTCGGGCGCGGCGGACCTGCGTGACGGGACGGAAGGTGCCGGGTTCGTACTCCCACACCGTGGCCTCCAGGCCGGTCGGCCCCGTCTCCGCGCCGTTCCACCCCGTGCCGCGGATCTCCTCGGCCAGCAGGAAGCCGTCCCAGGCGAAGTCCACCCGTTCCGCGACCGACCGGCCGTCCGGTCCGAGCCGCAGCTTGGAGACCCGGCGGCCCAGGGCGTCGTACAGGTACCGCCACCGGATCCGGTCGGGGGTGAGGACGCCGACGAGGCGGTCCTCGGGGTCCCAGGTGTAGCGCCAGGTGCGCGTCGCGCCGGACGGGTGCCGGTGCCGGCGCAGCACCAGACGTCCCCGGTCGTCGTACTCGTAGTGGACGTCCCCGGCGCGGCGGACGAGCGGGCCCTCGTACTCGCGGACACCCGTCGCCCCGGTGCCGGAGCCGGGCGGGCGCCGCTCGGGCCACGCCGCGTCCACGACGTTCCCCGACGGGTCGTAGGAGTACCGCTCGCTCCAGCCGTCACCGTGTACGGCGGTGATCCGCCCGGCCGCGTCCAGGTCGTGGCGCCGCGGGCCCGTGACGGAGTCGTCGACCCCGGCGAGGAGGCCGTCCGCCCGGTAGGCGAAGGCGCTGTGCCGCAGGAGCGGACCGTCCGGCGCCGTCCGGAGGGTCTGGGAGGTGAGCCGGCCCGCCGCGTCCCAGGTCCGGGCGAGCGTCATCACCGAGTCGACGTGGCGCAGGACCTCGCGGCCCGCCGCGTCGCGGCCGAACGACACCGTCCGCCCGCCGGTGCGCAGCCGCGCCGCCTGGCCCGACGCGTCGTGGTCCCACAGGCTCTCGGCGCCGGAGGGGGTGCCGCGCCGTACGCGGCGGCCCGCGGCGTCGTACGCCGAGGTGACGACGAGGCCGTCACGCCACTCGGCGACGACCCGGCCGAGCGGGTCCCGCTCGAACCGCAGGTCGGCGTCGGCGTTGACCGCCCGCACCATGCGCCCGGCGGCGTCGTAGGCGAACCTGGAGACCAGGTCGCCGGACCGCCGTTCCACGACGTTGCCGAGGGGGTCGCGGACGTAGCGCGTCGCCCGTCCCGCCCCGTCGGCCCGCTCGGCGAGCCGTCCGGCCTCGTCGTAGGAGTAGGAGCGCATGTGCCCGGCGAAGTCGGTCTCCCGTACCAGGCGGCCGGCCGCGTCGCGCTCGTACCGCCAGACCAGGCCCCGAGGGTCGGTCACCGAGACCAGTCGCCGCTCGGTGTCGTGGCCGAACTCGACGCGGGCCCCGTCCGGCCCGGTCCGGGCCGACTCCATGTCGAAGGCGGCGAACTCCGACCGTACGGCGTGCCCGGCGGCGTCGACGTACTCGACCGGGTTGCCCTCGCCGTCGTAGGTCCACCGCTCGGTCGCGCCGCCGGGGAGCGTCCTTGAGGTCAGCCGGCCCTCGGGGGTCCAGGTCAGCCGGGTGACGCCTCCCGCGGGGTCGGTGATCGAGACGACCCGGCCGAACGCGTCGCGCCCGTAGCGGGTCGTCCGGCCCTCTGGGTCGACGGCCGTGACGGGCAGCCCGGCGGCGTCGTACGCGGTACGCCATGTGCCGCCCAGCGGATCGACGAGGGCCGTCACGAGGCCGCGTCCGTCGATCTCGAAGGTCGTGGTGGCACCCGTGGGGTCGGTGACCGCCGTGCGGTTCCCCCGGGGGTCGAACCGCTGCCGCCAGACGGCCCCGTCGGCGCCGGTGATCTCGACGGGCGGCCCCGGCCCGTCGTGGACGGCGGTGACCCGGGTGCCGTCCGGGCGGGTGACGAGGGCCAGGTTGCCGTCCCGGTCGTAGGAGTAGCGGGTGGTCCCGCCGAGCGGGTCGGTGCGGGACAGGAGGCGGTCGCGGCGGTCCCACTCCGAGCGGGTGACCCGCCCGAGCGGGTCCACCTCGGCGACCACCTGCCCGGCGTCGTTCAGGTGGAAGCGGGTGGTGTGCCCGAGGGAATCGGTGAAGGCGGTCAGCCGGTCCGCGTAGACGAAGTCCGCGTTCAGGAAGCCCCCGGTGCCCCGGCCGCGCACGCAGCGCCCGGCGTCGTCGTAGGCGTAGCGGTAGTCGCTGCCGTTGCTGTCGCGCCAGCGGGTGAGCCGGCCGTCGGGGTCGTGCTCGAAGCGTACGGCGGCCCCGGAGGAGTCGGTGACCCCGGCGAGCCGGCCGGCGTGGTCGTAGCGGTACCGCCGCAGCTCCACGCCGCCCTCTCCGGCTCCGCCGTCCCCGTGGCCGCCGCCGGGCCCGGACCCGTTCGCCTCGGACCGCCCGCCGGGGCCGTTCGCACCGCCCTGCCCGTTCACACCGCCCTGCCCGTTCGCACCGCCCTGCCCGTCCGGTCGGCCGTCCCCGTCCGGTCGGCCGTCCCCGTCCGGTCCGCCGGTCTCCCCGGTCCGGGGCAGGAGGCGCAGCGCGATGATCCGTTCCCCGGAGGTCTCCACCGCGATCCGGTAGCCCCCGGAGTGCCGCACCGTCGCCGGTGCTCCGGCGTCGTCGTAGTCGACCTCGACGCGGTGCCCGTTGCGGTCGGAGATCTCCGCCAGCGGGAAGACCTCCGGCGGCGTGCCCGCCGTCCTGGTGAACCGGAAGACGTGGCCGTTCTCCGGCACGGTGACCGTGTACGTCCCGCCGTCGGCGCTCACCGTCAGCGGCCAGGGCGGTCCCTCGACGGGCAGCACCGGGGCCTCCGGCATCGGTGCCGGATAGGCGAGGATCATGCCGTCGGCCGCGGCGAAGCAGGCGCCCGACGCGTCGGCCTCCACCCGCTGGTCCAGCGTCGAGCTCCACGACTCCCCGAACCAGCGGCCCGCGCGGTAGGAGGAGGCGTGGGTGCGGGTCAGCACCAGCGGCAGCGCGCCCGGCAGGTCCACGTCCACCTGGGTCAGCAGCACCTCTCCCGTCGCCACGTCCACCGGGTCGCCGCAGGTGACCTTCAGCCGGTCCGGTACGGCCCGGCCCCGCGGGTCGGCGACTCCGCCGCGGCCGGCCCCGGCCCCGGGCCCGGCTCCGCGCCGCAGCAGCCCCGGCGCCCGCCCGCCCGCGGCGCGGGCCCCGCGGAACAGGTCGCCCGCGAGACGGCCGAAAAGGCCGGCCGCGGCCTTTCCGGCGACGCGTCCGGGAATTCTCCCACCCGCCACGGCGGCCTCCTCGTCACCACGATGCACAGGTTTACGAATGGGCATTATCGGCGCTATGACTCTCCTGTGAACAATGGGCGAACGAGAAGCCCGGCCGGACGACGCCGGATCGCGGCGGCCGGGACGGCCGGATCGGGGAGTACCGGTGCCGGAAACGTTTGATCTCGGGGCGGAAGGGCTCGACCGCCTGTACGAGGGGGTGCGGGACCTGGTGGCCGCGGGCCACGGATCCGGCGCCGCCGCGGAGGAGGCCGGGACGCGCGGAGAGGGGGAGGCCGCGGACGGCCAGATCCGGGCCGTGGTCGAGGCCGGCGGCCGCCTCGCGTCCCTGCGCGCCGATCCGAGGGTGATGCGGCTGAGCAGAGAGGAGCTGTGCGCGCAGATCGTGCTCGCGGTGAACGCGGCGCTGGATGACCTGCGGGACCGGGTCGCGCGGGCGGGCGGCGAGGTGGACCACGAGGCGCTGCTCGCGCGGCTGCGGGAACTGCAGAGCGACTCGGTGCGGCAGATGGAGTCGTTCGCCCAGTCCATCGGTGAGATCGTCGGCCGTATCGAGAGCCGGACGGAGCGGTGAGCGGGCACGGGCCGGCGCGGCCGGTGCTGATCGTCAGCTCTCCCGGCCTGCGGGCCGTGGCGGAGGACCTCCGGGAGGCCGGCGAACGGCTGACCGGCCGGTGGGACGCCCTGCGGGCGTCGGTGAACACGGCGGGCATGTGCGGGGGCGACGACATGATCAGCCAGCTGATCAGGGCGTCCTTCACCTCCGTCATGGACCGGGCGGAGGAGTCGGTGAGGTCGGTGACGGAGCTGTGCGGCGTCTACGGCGCCCACGTCTCCCGGATGGACGAGCCGGTACGGCAGGGCGAACACGCCGTGGTGAGGCACATCGCGTCGATCGAAACCGCGGGGTGACGGATGGGACTCCAGCTTCCCCCGGCCCTGGCGGCCATGCTCGTGGATCTCGGCTTCCAGTGGACCCAGTCGGACGAGGTGATCCTCGCGCAGGTGGGTGACCTGTGGCGGGACTTCGAGTCGGGGCTGGACGACGTCGAGCACCTGCTCGCGGGCGCGCTCCACCGCATGCGGGACGGTAACGCGGGAGAGGGCGTGGAGGCGTTCACGGCCGCCATGCTCGCCGGAGACGCGCCGCAGGCGACGGTGCGGGACGCGGGCACGGGCTCGCTGGCGGTCGGCGCGGGCTGCTACATCAGCGCCGCGATCGTGCTCGCGGTGAAGAGCCACGTGATCGTCCAGCTCGCCCTGCTCGCGGCGGGGCTCTCGGCGCTGTTCGCGGCGGCGGGGCCCACCATGGGGGCGTCGCTCGCCCAGGTCCCGGTCGTCAAACAGGTCACCGGCCGGCTCATCGACATGATCATCTCGCGCCTGACCGCGCTGCTCGTCTGACGGCCGCGGACGGGACCCGGCGCCCGGCCTCCGCCCGCCGTACCATCACCCGCCGTGCCGAGCCGTGCCCGCCGGTCCCGGTCCGTGCCGCCGCAGGGAAGGCCGGCGGGTTCCCGGCCCGCGCCGCCGGGGCGTCAGCGGGTGCCGCCGGGCCTCCAGAGGATCTCGTCGCCGTGGGCGGCGACCCGGCACAGGATGAACATCAGGTCGCTCAGCCGGTTGAGGTACGTGGCGGTCAACGGGTTGACGTCGTCGTGGGCGGACAGGGCCGCCCAGACGGTCCGCTCGGCCCGCCGTACGATCGTGCGGGCCACATGGAGCTGTGCGACGGCGGGGGCGCCGCCGGGCAGGATGAAGCTGCGCAGCGGCTTGAGACGCTCGTTGAACTCGTCGCAGCGCTCCTCCAGCCACTCGACGTAGGAGGGCTCGACGCGCAGCGGCGGGAACTCGGGGTTCTCGGTGATCGGGGTGCACAGGTCGGCGCCGACGTCGAACAGCTCGTTCTGGATCCGGCCGAGGACCGCCGCGACGTCCTCGTCGAGGGCGCCGGTCGCCAGGGCCACGCCGATCGCCGCGTTGGCCTCCTCGACGTCGGCGTAGGCGGCCAGCCGGGGGTCGGTCTTGTGGGTGCGGCTCATGTCCCCGAGCGCGGTCGTGCCGTCGTCGCCGGTCCGGGTGTAGATCTTGGAGAGCACCACCGGCTTGTCCCTGTCAGCTCGCGTCATGGGGTTCAGCGTAGCGACCGTAGAACCCTTACGATCCTCTTCATAGCGGACAATATGCTGGGTAAATGGGCTCTGGTTTCTACCTCCGATTTCCCCACCTCTCCCGTGACACGCTGACGTTCGTCGCCGACGACGACGTCTGGGCCGCCCCCGTGGACGGCGGGCGCGCCTGGCGCCTGACCTCCGACCGGGCCCCCGCGGCGCATCCCCGCCTCTCCCCGGACGCCACGAAGGTGGCCTGGACGAGCTTCCGCGACGGCGACCCCGAGGTGTACCTCGCGGACCTGGAGTCCGGTTCGGCCGAGAGGCTGACCTACTGGGGGGACATGCGGACCCGTACCCGCGGCTGGACGCCCGGCGGGCGGGTCCTCGCGGTCAGCGCGACCGGGGAGCCGTTCGCCGCCTGGAGCTGGGCCTACGCCATCGGTGACGGCCTGCCCGAGCGGCTGCCGTACGGGCCGGTCACCGACCTGTCGATCGCCGGGGAGAGCGAGGAGGCGGGGGAGGCGGCGGGCGCGGTGGCGCTGCTGACCGGCGCCCTGGGCCGCGACCCGGGCACGTGGAAGCGCTACCGGGGCGGCACCGCCGGCCGGCTGTGGGTACGGCGGGCGGGCGAGGAGTCGTTCACCCGGCTGCTGGCCGACCTCGACGGCCACTTCGCCAACCCGATGCTCGTCGGCGGGCGCCTGGTGTTCCTGTCCGACCACGAGGGGATCGGCAACCTCTACTCCTGCGCCCTGGACGGCACCGGCCTGCGCCGGCACACCGACCACGACGTCTTCTACGCCCGGCACGCCACCACCGACGGCGCCCGGATCGTCTACCAGAACGCCGGCGACCTCCACCTGCTGGACGGCCTGGACGCCGAGACCCGGAAACTCGACGTCAGGCTCGGCTCCCCGGCGCGTGGGCCGCAGCCGTACCGGGTGGACGCCGAACGGCGGCTGCACGACCTGGCGGTGGACGAGACCGGCCGGGCCAGCGCCGTCGAGGTACAGGGGACCGTGCACTGGATCACCCACCGGGACGGCCCGGCGCGGCAGCTCAGCTCCGGCCTGGCCGCAGGGACGCCGCGCCTCCTGGGCGCGGACCGGGTGGTGTGGGTCGTCGACGACGGGCACCGGCAGGGCCTGGAGATCGGGCCGGTCGGCGGCGGGGAGACCCGCAGGATCGCCGAGGGGCTGCTGGGCGAGGTCGGTGACCTGGCCGTCGCGCCCGACGGGAACACGATCGCGGCGGCGGCCAGGGACGGGCGGCTCCTGCTGGTGGACGTCACCTCCGGCGAGGTCGTCGAGCTGACCCGGGCCGAAGGGCAGGTCGACGGGCTGGCCTTCTCGCCCGACTCCGCCTGGCTGGCCTGGTCGCACCCCGAGGCCGACCCGTTGCGCAGGATCCGCCTGGCCCGGCTGGCGGACCGGGTGGTCACCGACGTCACCGACGGCCGGTTCGTGGACACCTCGCCGGCCTTCACCGGCGGCCACCTGGTGTTCCTGTCGCGCCGCGGCTTCGACCCGGTCTACGACGCGCACTCCTTCGACATGTCCTTCCCGTTCGGCCACCGCCCCTACCTGGTGCCGCTGTCGGCGGCCACCCCGTCGCCGTTCGCGCCCAGCGCCGAGGGGCGCCCCGTCGGGTCCTCGGACGACGACGGCGACGGCGACGACAAGGGCGAGGACATCTCCGCCGCCCCCGCGCTCACCGTCGACCTGGAGGGCATCGCCGGCCGGGTCGTGCAGGTGCCGGTCCCCGAGGGCCGCTACTCGGCGCTCAGCGCGGTCAAGGACGGGTTCGTCTGGCTGCGCGAGACGCTGACCGGGGAACTGGGCGAGGACCGCGAGAAGGTGGGGGCCGACGCGCCCAAGCCCGCGCTGGACCGCTACGACCTGGTCAAGCGCAGGTGCGAGGAGATCGTCGACGAGCTCGACGACTACTGGGTGAGCGGCGACGGCACCCACCTCGTCGTCTCCTGTGACGGCGAGCTCACCGTCCACAAGGTCGGCGGCAAGAACGACGACGACGTGACCGTGGACCTGTCGCGGATCCGGGTCACCGCCGATCCCCGCACCCACTGGCGGCTCGCCTACGACCAGTTCGGCCGCCGGATGCGGGCCGACTTCTGGGTCGAGGACATGGCGGACGTCGAGTGGGACGCCGTGCTGGAGGAGTACCGGCCGCTGGTGGAGCGCGTCGCCACCGCCGACGACTTCGCCGACCTGCTCTGGGAGGTCGCCGGCGAGCTCGGCGCCTCGCACGCCTACGTCATGGCGGCCCCGTGGGGGCAGCCGACGTGCGACCGGGTCGGCCTGCTGGGGGCGGACCTGTCCCGGGACGCCGACGGCCGCTGGCGGGTGGACCGGGTGCTGCCGGGCGAGTCGTCGGACGTGCACGCCCGCTCGCCGCTGGCCGCGCCCGGCGCGGCCGTCCGCCCGGGGGAGGGGCTGCTGGCGGTGGACGGCCGCCCGGTGCCGCCGGACGGGCCGGCGCCGCTGCTGGTCGGCGCGGCAGACAAGCCGGTCGAACTGACCCTGGACGGCGGGCGCAAGGCGGTCGTCACCCCGCTCGGCGACGATCGGCGCCTGCGCTACCAGGACTGGGTGAACGGGCGGCGGGCGCGGGTCCGCGAGCTGGGGGAGGGCCGGGTCGGCTACCTGCACATCCCGGACATGGTCGCCGAGGGCTGGGCGCAGTTCCACCGCGACCTGCACCGGGAGATGGCCCGCGAGGCGCTGGTCGTGGACGTCCGTAACAACCGGGGCGGCCACACCTCCGAGCTGGTCATCGAGAAGCTGATCCGCCGCGTCATCGCCTGGGGGAACCCCCGCGGCATGACGCCCCAGACCTACCCCCAGGACGCGCCGCGCGGCCCGCTGGTCGCGGTCGCCGACCGCGACGCCGGGTCCGACGGCGACATCGTCACCGCGGCCTTCAAGTTCCACCGGCTCGGGCCGGTGGTGGGCACCCGCACCTGGGGCGGGGTGATCGGCATCGAGGACGCCCACCGCCTGGCCGACGGGACGCGCTTCACCGTGCCGAAGTACTCCTTCTGGTTCGAGGACCTCGGCTGGGGGGTGGAGAACCACGGCGTCGAGCCGGACGTCGAGAAGGACATCACCCCCGACGACTGGGCCGCCGGACGCGACACCCAGCTGGAGGAGGCCGTACGGCTGGCACTGGCCGCGCTGCGGGAGCGCCCGGCGGTGACCCCGCCCGACCCGGCGACCCGGCCCTCCCGCCGCCGCCCGGTGCTGCCGCCGCGGCCGTAGCGGGCGGCGGCGTCACCGAAAGGCCGTGTCCGCCGTCTCTCCGGAGAGGCCGCCGCCCGTCGCCGGACCCGGTGACGGGCGGCGGGACCACGGCCGTCCGGGAGCCCCGGGAGAGACGACGGGATCGGGCCCGTCCGGTCCTCCGGAGAAAAAGGCCGGCTCCGGCAGAATTTTTTCCCTCCGCCGGGGCAGGCTTTTTCGGTAGGCGGAAGGATCGCGGGGGGTCAGACCATCGTCTTTCACATCACGTAGTCATCGAGCCGCTCCGTGTGACCGCCCCTACGGTCACACGCCACGGTTCTCGTCCGGCCGCATCCCCGGCGGCCGGACACGAGGAGGAGGCATGCGCGTCGCTGAAAACCCCGAAGCACAGGTGGTCGACGTCGGGAACCGTCTCGACGTGGGCACCGTCGCCGAGGTGCGCCCGCGGCTGCACGAAGCCGTCGACACGGGGCACGGTGACCTGATCGCCGACCTCTCCGGGCTGGAGATGATCGACGCCACCGGCCTGGGAGTGCTGGTCGGCACCCACCGGCGCGCGGCGGCCGCCGGACGCCGGCTCATCCTGCGCGGCGTGCCGCCCAGGGTCATGCGCGTTCTGGCGGTGACCCGGCTCAACCGGGTGCTCACCGTCGAGCTCCCGGTGGACGCGGTCGCCTGACCCCGGTCACCTGACCCCCGGTCTCGGGTCTCGGGTCTCCGGTCTCCGGTCTCCGGAAACGGTCCCGGGCGCCGGCGGGCCACCGGGCGGTGGGTCCCCTCACACCACCAAGGCCCGGTGGAAGACGTGCACGGCGGTGTCGATCATGTGGTCCACCTCGGGCGGGTCGTCGGCCAGCACCCATTCGGTGAGCAGCTCATGGATGGCCCCGATGACCCCGATGGCCAGCAGCCGCCGGTCCAGTCCGGCCGGGCCCGCCAGGGCGGGGTCATCGGGACTGATGATCTCGACAGCCTCGCAGAAGCCCGCCAGGGCCTGCTCACGCGCTTTGGCGAGGCAGCCGGCGGCTCGCCGTACCTCCAGGTGCATGAGGCGGGCCCGCCTCCTGTCCTCGGTGACGAAGCCGATGTATCCGCCGATGCCGGCCCTGATCCTTTCGAGCAGCGAGTCGGGGGCCTGCGCGACGGCCTTCGCCACGGACGCCAGTGACTCCTGCACGCACCGGTCGTGCACGGCCTCCATCAGCTCGTCGCGCCCGGAGAAGCACTCGTAGAAGGCGCGGTTCGAAATGCGGGCGGCGGCGCACAGCTGCTCGATCGTCGTCTCCGGGAATCCGAGATCGCAGTAGAGCGTGTACGCCGCGGTCATCAGGCGCTCGCGGCGGTCCGCCAGTCGCTCCTCGGATGACATTCCCCGATAGGGCCGTCCATTCATGTCAAGCTCCCGGTGTCGTCGTGAGCTTGACAATGCATTGCTTTATCACTTCCACCCCAAAGTCATGGCCCCAGAATCCACCATTATGGGTGCAAGATCCGTTTTTCTGGAAGAGTCAGAACGTCATGTATTCCGGTCTTCATGTAAGAAGGTTAGGAGTCTGACCGGTCGGTCAAGCGCTCGGGGAGGCCGGAGCGGAAACGCGAGAACATTTCTCATTTCGGACGGCCATGTGGATTTCCGGAAAAGGCGGCCCGGAGGGCATCCGGAGGACCGGGGAAGGCTTCAGAAGAGCGTGTCGGTGCGCTCGATGCCCCGCAGCGCGTCGTAGTCGAGGGTGACGCAGCGGATGCCGCGGTCCTCGGCGAGCGTCCTGGCCTGCGGCGCGATGGCCTGGGCCGCCAGGATGCCGGAGACGGGGGCGAGCAGCGGGTCGCGGTTCATCAGCTCCAGGTAGCGCGTCAGCTGCTCCACCGCGTCGATGCCCGCGCGGCGCTTGAGCTCCACGGCCACGGTCGAGCCCTCGTGGTCGCGGCACAGGATGTCCACCGGCCCGATCGCCGTCATGTACTCGCGGCGGACCAGCGTCCAGCCCGCGCCGAGCGTGGTGATGTGCTCGGCCAGCAGCTCCTGCAGGTGGGCCTCGACACCATCCTTGATCAGGCCGGGATCGACGCCCAACTCATGGGTGGAGTCGTGGAGGATCTCCTCCATGGTGAGGACGAGCTTCTCGCCGCTCTTGCCGTGGGTCACCGTCCAGGTGCCCTCCTCCTCGCGGAGCCGGCACGGCGGGTTCATCCAGTTGAGCGGTTTGAACGCCCTGTCGTCGGCGTGCACGGACACGCTGCCGTCCGCCTTGATGAGGATGAGCCTCGGCGCCATCGGAAGATGAGCGGTGAGCTTCCCCACGTAATCCACGCTGCATCGCGCGATGACCAGCCGCATGGGGGCCAACCTTACCGCCGGAACACCGGTGCCGGTGGCCACGCCGGCGGATCCGGCGACCCGCACCGGCGTTGAGCTGGATTTGGGGTGGTTTTGGGGAGAGCGGGGGACCTCTGGGAGACTGGTCGGCATGACGCGCAGCTTCGACCGGACCGGAGCGGCCGCCCCCGGCTCGACGGGCGCCGCGGGCGCCGTGACCTCCGTGACCTCCGTGGTTTCCCCGGTCTCCGCGGTTCCCGTGGTCTCCGCCCCCGTGCCGCCGCCCGGCCGCCCCGCCACGGCCGCGGCGCGGAGCGTCCGCGACCTGCCATGAGCCCCCGCCGATCCCGCCGCAAGGATCCCTTCGCCCGCGACGGCCGCGGCGGGCGCGGAGGCTCCGGCCGCCCGCCGTCCTCCCGCCCCGTGGGGACGTTCGTCGCCGGTGTCGACCAGGTCGAGGAGTGGCCGGACGGCGACTGGCACGTACGGCGGGTCACCGGCGCCGGGACGGACAAGACCTACCGCTGCCCCGGCTGCGACCAGGAGATCAGGTCCGGCGTGCCGCACCTGGTGAGCTGGCCCGCCTGGACCGGCGGGGAGGAGGAGCGCAGGCACTGGCACACCGCGTGCTGGCGCCACCGGACCAGACGGGGGCCGGGTCGGACCAGATACTGACCAGATACTGAAAGGCGGCCGTACGGTCCCCGCACCCAGGGCGGCCGACGGAGGCCGACGGAGGCCGTACGGTCCCGTGCCCCGCTGCTCCGGCCACGACACGACGTCACGAAGTGAGGAACACATGGAGATCCGGGCCTCCACGGTGCTGCCCGCGCGCAGGGAGCCGATCGAGCTGGTCACCGCCGACGGGCTGACGCTCGTCGGCGAGCTGGCCCTGCCCGCGGACCGGCCCCCGGCCGCCACGCTGGTCTGCCTGCACCCGCTGCCCACGCACGGCGGCATGATGGACAGCCACATCTACAAGAAGGCGGCCAACCGGCTGCCCGCGCTGGCGGACCTCGCCGTGCTGCGGTTCAACACGCGCGGCACCACCTCCGACCGCGGCACCTCCCAGGGGGCCTTCGGCGGCGGCGAGGACGAGCGCCTCGACGTCGCCGCCGCGCTGGAGTACGCCGAGTTCCACGACCTGCCCCGGGCCTGGCTGGTGGGCTGGTCCTTCGGCACCGAACTGGCGCTGAAGTGGGGTCGCGACCCGCTGGTGGAGGGGGCGATCCTGCTCTCCCCGCCGCTGCACCGGGCCACCGACGCCGACCTCGACGGCTGGGCGGAGTTCGGCCGGCCGCTGACCGCGCTGGTCCCCGAGTTCGACGACTACCTGCGACCGGCCGAGGCCCGCGAGCGCTTCGCCCGGGTGCCCCAGGCCGAGGTGGTCGGGGTGGACGGCGCCAAACACCTGTGGGTCGGCGAGCCGTACGTGCGGATCGTCCTCGACGAGATCGTCCGGCGGGTCAACCCGGCCGCGCACCCCCTGCCCACCGAGGTCCCCGAACCGTAGCGCGGGCCGGCGCGATCCGGCGAGGCCGCCGGACGGCCGGCCTCGCGATGCGCCGGAAGACCGGGGCGCGGGCCGGCGTCTCCGATCCGGCCATGCCGCTTCGCGCGTCAAGGGATGTCAGAACCGGGACGCGCGACTACCGTGGATCTGTGCATCTGTACACCCGGTCGGCGGGCGAAGGACTTCCGGTCGTCCTGCTGCATGCGTTCCCCCTGTCCTCTGCCATGTGGCTGGCCCAGCGCGAGGGCCTGTCCGCGGTCTGCAAGGTCATCACCCCCGACCTGCGCGGCTTCGGCGGCTCGGTGCTCGGGGACGAGGAGCCGTCCCTCGACGTGATGGCCGACGACGTCGCGCGGACGCTCGACCGCGAAGGCGTCGACCGGGCCGTCGTCGGGGGGCTGTCCATGGGCGGCTACGTGACGATGGCCCTGTGCCGCCGCCACCCCGACCGGCTGCTGGGGGTCGTCCTCGCCGACACCAAGGCGAGCGCCGACCCCGACCAGGCCCGGGTCAACCGTGAGCGCATCGCCGCCGCCGTGGTCGAGGACGGCCCGGCCGTACTGCTGGAGGAGGTCCTCCCGCCGCTGGTCGGACGGACCACCGCCGAGCGCCGGGCGATGGTGTACGGCAGGGTGCGCGGGCTGGTCCAGTCGGCCCCGCCGCGGGCGGTCGCCTGGGCCCAGCGGGCCATGGCGGCCCGCCCGGACTCCTTCGACACCCTGCGCGCGCTCAAGGTGCCCGCGCTGGTGCTGGTGGGGGAGGAGGACGGTCTCACCCCGCGGGCCGACGCCGAGGCGATGGCCGGGGCGGTGCCCGACGGGCGGCTGACCGTGATCGAGAAGGCCGGCCACCTGAGCGCGGTCGAGCAGCCGGAGGCGTTCAACCGCGCGCTGGCGGGCTTCGTCGCAGAGCTGGCCGGGCGGGCGCCGCTCGGCGGCTGAGCGGGAACCGGCCCGGGGACGCGGGACCCGGGACGCGCCGGCCCGGGGGCCGGGCGGAACGCGAGGACCCGGGGCGGGGGTTCCGGGACGCCGCGAGGACCCCGAGGCAGGGTTCGGGCGGAACGCGAGGATCCGGGGCGCGGGCTCGGGGACGACGCCGCGAGGGCCCGGGAAGACGAAAAGAAGCCCGGCGATCCACACGGATCGCCGGGCTCCTCCGGTCAGCCGTCTCGACGCCTCCCGATCAGCGGCCCCCTACTCCTGCCACCACTCGGCGTCGTCGTCCTTGGTCTCGGCCTTGGGCGCGGGAGCCGGGGCCGGCGCCGAAGCCGGAGCCGGGGTCTCGGCCGGAGCGGAGATGGCCGGCTTGACCGGGGCCGGGGCGATCGCCGGCTCCGGGTCGGCGGCCGGAAGCGGCGCGCCACCGAGCAGCTGGCGAAGCTGCGCGAGGTGGCTGGTGATGCTGTCGCGCTGCCGGGTCAGCTCGTCGACCTGGCGCTGGGCGACCGAGAGACCCCGCTCGGCCTCGATCTTGGCCTCGGAGACGATCGTCTCGGCGTTCGTCTTCGCCTCGGCCACGAGCTGGTCGGCGTTCTTGCGCGCGTTGGCGAGCAGCTGCTTGGCGTGGGTGTCGGCGTCGCGGCGGGCCTGCTCGGCCTGCTGCGTGGCCTTGGTGGCCCGCTGCTCGGCGGTGGCGGCGCGCTCCTCGGCCTTGGAGACCATCTGCTGGGTGTGGGCCTGCGCGGTGGCGTGGCGCTCGGCCTCCACGCGCTCGGCCTCCTCGCGCCGGGCGGCGAGCTGGATCTCGAACTCGGCCTCGTCCTGGGCCCGCTTGGCCTCCGACTCCTCCAGGACCCGCTGGGCCTGGGCGCGCATCTCGTCGGCCTGGCGCTTGGCGGTGGTGAGGATCTCGTCACGCTCGCGCTTGGTCGAGGCCCGCAGCTGGGCGACCTCGCGCTCGGTGGTGGTGCGCAGCTTGTCGATCTCGCGCTCGGCGTCGGCGCGCTTCTCGGCCACCTCGTGGTCGGCGGTGGCGCGCAGCTTGGCCACCTCGCGCTCGGTGGTGGAGGTCAGCTCGTTGGCCTCGCGGCGGGCGGTCGAGCGGATCTCCTCGGCCTCGCGCTCGGCGGTGGTGCGCATCTCGTCGGCCTCGCGGGTGGCCAGGGCCCGCTTCTCGGCCGCCTCGTTCTCCGCGGCGGCGCGCGCGTCGGCGGCATCGACCTTGGCGGCGGCCCTGATCTCGTTGGCCTCGGACCGGGCGGCCTGGACCAGCTCGGTGGCCTGCTCCTCGGCGAGCCGGAGCAGCTGCTCGATCCGCGCGCCCAGGCCGGAGTAGGTGGGGCGCTCCTGCTCCTGCAGCTGGCGCTGGGAGTCGGCCAGGTCGCGCTGCAGGCTCTGCGCCTGTTCCTTCGCCTGACGCAGCTCGGCGTCGACCTGCTTGAGATGATCATGGACCTGGTGCCGGTCATAGCCACGGAGCACCACGTCGAATTCCCGAGCGGGGGAGTCTTCAAAGAAATTGTTGAGCTGGGCGTCGATGTCGGACTGCATGGAGGCTCGATCCTGGGTTGTCGAGACGGCTACACGGGGCGGACGAAGGATTCGGACACCCGAGCTGGGATCCGTGGCGGGACCCACGTCCGGTGATAGGCCAGCGTACTCTGGAGTTGCCGCGTTGGCGGTCCCCTCTGACTTTCTGCGTGACTTGTTACGTATGAACCTTTCCTGCATGTGACGCGGCACCTGGCAGCCGCGTTGACCGCATCCGGCCGCCACGTGGCCGGGCGCGCCGGCGGCGACCGGCGGGCGCGTTGACCGGACACATTGACCGCTTCCGGCCGCCGCGTTGACCGCTTCCGGCCGTCATCCCGATCGCTCCCGGGTATCACGCCGCCCGCGTCCGCCGGACACGGGCACCCGTGCCCGGCCGTCACGCCGGCTGTGCCCGGCGGGGCCGTCAACGTCCGGCGGGGCCGTCAACGTCCGGCGGGGCCGTCAACGTCCGGCGGGGCCGTCGGCGCCCGGCGGCCGGGCCGTCAGCGTTCGTGGGACGACGTGTCGCCGGTGCCGGGGGCCTGAACCAGCTCGGTCAGCACCCCGCCCATGTCCTTGGGGTGGAGGAAGGCGATCGACGACCCCAGCGTGCCGTGCCGGGGCTCGGCGTCCAGCACCCGGACGCCCCTGCCGCCGATCTCCCGCATCGCCTCCGCCACGTCCGGCACCCCGAACGCCACGTGGTGCACCCCCTCCCCGCGCCTGGCGAGGAACTTCCCGACCGGGGTGTCGGGGCCGAGGGGCTCCAGGAGCTGGATGTAGGAGCCGCCGCCCTCGCCGTCGGCGATGTGCAGCAGCGCCTCCTTGACGCCCTGTTCCTCGTTGGTCTCGCGAGCGACCACCCTGAGGTCGAAGGTGCGCTCGAAGAACGCGATCTTCTCCTCCAGGTCGTGGCAGGCGATCCCCACATGGTCGATGCGCATGAACATATGGACGGCCTCCATGGCGATCGGTTCGGTACTCATGGGTATGGTGGCAAAGTCGTTCGAAGACTCGCCAGGAGGCCCCTGCTCATGTCTGGTTCCGTCATCGTCGCCGGAGCTCGCACCCCCATCGGACGGCTGCTCGGCTCGCTGTCCGGCCTCACCGCCGCCGAGCTCGGCGGCATAGCCATCAAGGCCGCGCTGGAGCGCGCCGGCGTCGCCCCCGAGACCGTGCAGTACGTGATCATGGGTCAGGTCCTGCAGGCCGGGGCGGGGCAGATCCCCTCCCGCCAGGCGGCCGTCCTGGCCGGGATCCCGATGACCGTGCCGTCGCTGACCATCAACAAGGTCTGCCTGTCCGGCCTGGATGCCATCGCCCTGGCCGACCAGCTCATCAGGGCCGGCGAGTTCGACATCGTGGTCGCCGGCGGCATGGAGTCGATGTCGAACGCCCCGCACCTGATGCGCGGCCTGCGCCGGGGCGTCAAGTACGGCGACGCCACCGTCGTCGACTCGATGGCCTACGACGGCCTGACCGACGCCTACGACCAGATCGCGATGGGCGAGTCCACCGAGCGGCACAACGTCCGCCTGGGCCTGACCCGCGAGGAGCAGGACGCCTACTCCGCCCGCTCCCACCAGCTCGCCGCCGCCGCGATCAAGAACGGCGCGCTCGACGACGAGATCGTCCCGGTGCCGGTCCCGCAGCGCAAGGGCGACCCGGTCCTGTTCTCCGCCGACGAGGGCGTGCGCGGTGACACCACCGTCGATGTCCTGTCGCGGCTGCGCCCGTCGTTCGTCCCGGACGGCACCATCACCGCCGGCTCCGCCTCGCAGATCTCCGACGGCGCCTGCGCGGTCGTCGTGATGTCGAAGGCCAAGGCCGAGGAGCTGGGCCTCGACTGGCTCGCCGAGATCGGCGCGCACGGCAACGTCGCGGGTCCGGACAACTCGCTGCAGTCGCAGCCGGCCAACGCCATCAAGCACGCCCTCGCCAAGGAGGGCATCACCGCCGGCGACCTCGACCTGCTGGAGATCAACGAGGCGTTCGCCCAGGTCGTCCTCCAGTCGGTCAAGGAGCTCGACGTCCCGCTGGAGAAGGTCAACGTCAACGGCGGCGGCATCGCCATCGGCCACCCGATCGGCGCGTCCGGCGCCCGCATCGTCCTGACCCTCGCCCACGAGCTGAAGCGCCGGGGCGGCGGGACCGGCGCGGCCGGCCTGTGCGGCGGCGGCGGCCAGGGCGACGCCCTGATCATCCGTGTCCCGTCGGCCTGACGTGGAGACGTCCAGCCCCGCGGCGCGGCGCGACCCGCTGCCCGCGGAGGTCTCCGAACTGGTCGCGCAGGCGCGGCAGGGCCGTCCCCGTGCGGTCGCGCGGCTGATCTCCCTCGTGGAGAACGGCTCGCCGCTGCTCCGGGAGGTCACCGCCGAGCTCTGCGCGGCCCGGCCGCCCCGGGCCCGCGTCATCGGGCTGACCGGCTCCCCGGGCGTGGGCAAGTCCACCTCGACCGCGATGCTGGTCCAGGCGTTCCGCAAGCTCGGCAGGCGGGTCGGGGTCCTCGCCGTGGACCCGTCCTCGCCGTTCACCGGCGGGGCGCTGCTCGGCGACCGGGTGCGCATGCAGGACCACGCCACCGACCCGGAGGTCTTCATCCGGTCGATGGCCAGCCGGGGCCACCTGGGCGGCCTGTCGTGGGCGACGCCGCAGGCGCTGCGGGTCCTGGACGCCGCCGGGTGCGAGGTCGTCCTCGTCGAGACCGTCGGGGTCGGACAGGCCGAGGTGGACATCGCCTCGCTGGCCGACACGACCGTCGTGCTGCTCGCCCCGGGCATGGGCGACGGCGTCCAGGCCGCCAAGGCGGGCATCCTGGAGGTCGCCGACGTGTTCGTGGTGAACAAGGCCGACCGCGACGGCGCCCAGGCGGTCGTGCGCGAGCTGCGCACCATGACCTCCCAGATCGAGGGGCCTTGGCGACCGCCGATCGTGACGACTGTGGCCTCCCGGGGCGAGGGCGCCGAGGACGTCGTCGCCGCCCTCGACGAGCACCTGGCGTACCTGGAGGAGTCGGGCGAGCTCGACCGCAGGCGCCACGTCAGGGCCCGCGACGAGATCGAGGCCATCGCGGTCGCGACGCTCCGCGCCCGCTTCGCCCACCTGCACGGCGACCGGCGGCTCGACGCGCTCGCCGGGCGCGTCGTGTCGGGCGGTCTCGACCCCTACACCGCCGCCGACGAGCTGCTGGACGCCGCCGGCTGACCCCGTGCCCGCCGTACGGCCCGCGCGGCTCGTGCCCGCCGTACGGCCCGCCGGTCCGGGACCGGCGGGCGGAGCCTACGGCCGGCCGTCCAGCGTGACGGTGACCTTCTTGAAGCCCAGGCCGCCCAGCATGCCCTGGAGCATGGCCCTGGTGTTCTGGTCGGCCCGGTCGCGCAGGTCGCTGGCCTGCGCGGCATCGGCGATCTTCTTCTCGGCCAGCTGGTAGAGCTCGCGCTGGTCGCCCGGGGAGGACGACAGGAAGTCCTGGACCCGGTCGAACAGGCCGCGCTGCTGGGCGTAGACGTAGGACCGCCGGTTGTCGAGGTTGGGCTTCTCGAGCTGCGCGTGCGGCAGCTTCACCGTCACCTCCCTGCGGTCGGGCGACACGGTCAGCGCGCCGGAGGACAGGCCGCCGAAGTCGACGTAGGCGTCGACGCCGCCGGCGCCCACGAAGAGGGTCCGGGTGCCCTTGACGGCGTCGGGCAGGAACGCGGCGTCCTTCTCCAGGTCGACGATGACCTGGAAGTTGCCGGTGGCCGCCTCGAAACGGCTGAGGTTGTGGATCGACTGCAGCAGCGCGGGCTGGCTGCGGTCGATCGAGGTCTCGCCGAACGGATTCAGCCGCGTCCAGACCAGCCAGGCGGCTCCGGCGACGATGGCGAGCGTGACGACGACCCCGGCGAGGAAGCGCAGGCCGCGTCGGCGACGCGGCGGGGACGCCCCGGGGGGTGCCTGTGGAGAAGCGTTCACGACGATCTCCTTCCCCCCACGGGGTCCTTCTCACGCCCGCCGGCCCGGCCGTGCCCCCGGAAAGGCCGTCCCGGCAGGCCATCCCGGTGAATCGGAACGGGAGACCGGGGCGGGAGCCGTCTGGCGGCCCGGTGGTCCGGCAGTGATCCGGAAACGGTCCGGAAACGGTCCGGCGGGCCTCAGCGGTCCGGCGCGGTCCGGCCGGCCGGGGCCGTCCGGGGGAGGGGCGGAGCGCCCGCCGCGGTGGGCGCGCCGCCCGGCGTCCCGTAGAGGGCGGACGCCTGGGGCGCCGGCCCGGCGGGCGCCGTGCCCCCGGTCCCCGTCCCTCCGGCCCCGAGGCCCCCGGCTCCCGGATACCCGCCCGCCGGAAGCGGCGCGGCCGGCTGCGCGACCTGCGGTACCTGCCCGCCGAAGTCGCCGCTCTGCAGCCGGCACCCGGCGAACCGGTCGTAGTGCGTCCGCAGCCAGTCGCGCCGCTGGGTGTCGGTGAGACCCGCGAACCACGCGGCGGCGTACTGGTGCTCGGCCAGCGGCCCGCCGGGCAGCGGCCGCCCCGCCAGCCACGCGACCACGATGTCGCGGTACCCCTGGGCGGTGGTGCCGGCGCAGCGGGGGGCCAGGCCCTCGACGAACTCGGCGGCCGCCTGGTCGGCGAACCCGCTGGACAGGTCGTCCACGTGGATCGGCACCGAGCCCGGCGGCAGCGGGGCGTCCTCGCGCCGAGGACGCTGCTCCAGCCGGGAGAACTCCCCGGGCGTCCCGGCCAGCCGGGAGGCGATCCTGACGAACGCCGAGCCCAGCTCGGGCAGTCCGTCGCGCATCCCCGGATGCACGCAGACCATGATCGGCCACTCCTCGCAGCTGTAGACCACCCGCTGCGCGGTGACCGTCCGCGGCTCGTTGAGCAGCCGAGCCATCCCCGCCGCCGCGGCGAGCACGGCGAGCAGCGCGCCGGCCAGCGCGAGCGACCGGCGCGTCACGACCGCGGCCCAGCCGAGCAGCAGCACGGCGCTGATGCCCAGCAGCCAGAACGTCTGGTCGGCGAATGCCGACGTGCTCAGCCCCTGGAAGGGGTCGTACGGCTCGCGTGTGGCCGGGGCGAGCCGGTCGGCCCAGGTCCCGCTCTGGGCGAGCCAGGTGAACAGGCCGTAGCAGCCGAGCCCGGCGATCACCGGGGTGATCGTCCAGGGCAGCAGCCACCCGATCACCCAGCCGACGGTGACGTACAGTGCCAAGCCGGCCATCCCCATGAACAGGCCGCTGGGCGGCAGCCGCCCGGACTGCTCGCCGAGGATCGTCCGGACGGCCAGCACTAGCGCCGTCGCGGCGAACGCCACGGCCGGCACCGCCGCCACCGCCAGCGGCGTGCGCACCGCGCGCCAGGTGGTCGGCAGCCACCGGCCGCTCTCGCGCCGCCTGCGCACCGCCACCCAGGCGGCGAACGCCGCGGACACCGGCCCCGTCAGGCGGAGCGAGCCGATCATGGCGACCACGGTGTTCTCCCAGGCTCCGACGCCGGGTATGAGGACGCTCCACGCCGCGGCCAGCCCCAGCACGAGCAGGACGGCGGCAGCCACCAACGCGCTCTGCTGGAGTTCTTCGCGTGAAACGCCCCTGTGCTCACGCACCGGCGTGCGTGGAACGCATCCACGCCGCGTCGGCCGGCCATGAGCTCGCGTGGCGCACGAGCGCCATCGGATCGTCGTTCATCAAGCACCCCCCGTGCTGTGAATGTGCGGTGGCCGGTCCCCTCGGCAACCGGTCCGGCGTGCATCCCCCGCAGCCGGACTGAGGCGACGCGGCTTTGGCCGCGCCCTCACCATTCGATGTGGGAACCATAACTGAGCGTGACGTTTGGTGCCCGGGTTCTTGGTGAAGCGGTCAAGCTTGTGACTCTACGTATACGGGCGAACCGGGATGAGCGCGCGCTACCGTAGCCCTGTGGCTACAGGTCAGCTGAATCTGCCGTTCGACCCCATCGAGCGAGCCGCCCGGACGTGGCGCGTTCACTTCGGGCCGTCCTCGGCCATGGCCGCCGTCACATCGATCATGAGAGCGCACCAGATCCTGCTCTCGCAACTGGACACGCTACTCAAACCGCATGACTTGACCTTCGCCCGCTACGAGGCGCTGGTCCTGCTGACCTTCAGCAGGACCGGGTCGCTGCCGCTGTCGAAGATCGGCGAGCGCCTGATGGTCCACCCCACGAGCGTGACCAACACCGTCGACCGGCTGGAGCGCGCCGGGCTGGTCCGGCGCATGCCCAACCCGCGCGACGGCCGGGGGGTGCTGGCCGAGATCACCGGCGGGGGACGGAAGGCCGTCGAGGCGGCCACCGCCGACCTGATGGCCGCCGACTTCGCCATGACCATGTACGGCGAGGCCGAGCTGGAGGAGATGTTCGGCCTGCTCCGCACGCTGCGGGTGGCGGCCGGCGACTTCGCGGACTGAGCCCCGGCGGGCCGTACGTCTCCCGGCTCCCCGTGACGGTCCCCGGCCTCCCCGCGCTTCCCGTGGCGGCTCCGATCCTCCCGCGCGCCGGCTCGCCGTGTTCTTCCTCGCGCCTTGACCAGAAATTATTAGGACGTCCTAGTATCTCTCCTAGGGGGATGTCCCGGGCCTCACCCGTCACGAGCGGGCGGCCCGCCGGCGTCCTCCACGAGGCCACGAGCCACGAGGCCACAAGCCGCACACGAGCCGCGAGCCGTACAAGGGAGTTGGCATGAACGCCGAGGAGATCGAGGCAGGGCGGGCGCGCTGGCAGGCGCGGTTCTACCGGACGGCCAGGCGGCCGACGGAGTTCCGGACCCTGTCGGGGCTGGAGGTGGAGCCCGTCTACGGGCCCCAGGGCGACGACCCGCGGATGGAGCGCATCGGCTGGCCGGGGGAGTACCCCTTCACCCGCGGCCTGCACGCCACCGGCTACCGCGGCAAGACCTGGACCATCCGGCAGTTCGCCGGGTTCGGCAACGCCCGGCAGACCAACGAGCGCTACAAGATGATCCTCGCCGCGGGCGGCGGCGGGCTGAGCGTCGCCTTCGACATGCCGACGCTGATGGGCCGCGACTCCGACGACCCGCGCTCGCTCGGCGAGGTGGGCCACTGCGGCGTCGCGATCGACTCCGCGCTCGACATGGACCTGCTCTTCGACGGCATCCCGCTCGGCGACATCACCACCTCGATGACGATCAGCGGCCCGGCCGTGCCGATCTTCTGCATGTACGTCGTCGCCGCCGAGCGGCAGGGCGTGCCGGTCGGCAGGCTGAACGGCACGCTGCAGACCGACATCTTCAAGGAGTACATCGCCCAGAAGGAGTGGCTGTTCGCCCCCGAGCCGCACCTGCGGCTGATCGGCGACCTGATGGAGTACTGCGCCGCCGAGATCCCGGCCTACAAGCCGCTCAGCGTGTCCGGCTACCACATCCGCGAGGCCGGCTCCACGGCCGCGCAGGAGCTGGCCTTCACCCTGGCCGACGGGTTCGGCTACGTCGAGCTCGGCCTGTCGCGGGGCCTGGACGTCGACGTCTTCGGGCCCGGCCTGTCCTTCTTCTTCGACGCGCACATCGACTTCTTCGAGGAGATCGCCAAGTTCCGGGCGGCGCGCCGGATCTGGGCGCGCTGGATGCGCGACGTCTACGGCGCGAAGACGGACAAGGCGCAGTGGCTGCGCTTCCACACCCAGACGGCCGGGGTCTCCCTGACCGCGCAGCAGCCGTACAACAACGTGGTGCGCACCGCCGTCGAGGCGCTCGCGGCGGTGCTCGGCGGCACGAACTCGCTGCACACCAACGCCCTGGACGAGGTCCTCGCGCTGCCCTCGGAGAAGGCCGCCGAGATCGCCCTGCGCACCCAGCAGGTGATCATGGAGGAGACCGAGGTCGTCAACGTCGCCGACCCCCTCGGCGGCTCGTGGTACGTCGAGGCGCTCACCGACCGGATCGAGGCCGAGGCCGAGGCGATCTTCCAGAGGATCCGCGACATGGGCTCCGACGGGACGATGACCTCCGGCATCCTGCGCGGCATCGAGGACGGCTGGTTCATGTCCGAGATCGCCGAGGCCGCCTTCGACTACCAGCGCAAGCTGGAGAAGGGCGACAAGCGGATCGTGGGGGTCAACTGCCACACCTCCTCCGTCGAGGAGCCGCTGGAGATCCTGCGGGTCAGCCACGAGGTCGAGCGCGAGCAGAACCGCGTCCTCGCCGGCCGCCGCGCCGCCCGCGACCAGAGGGCCGTCGACGCGGCGCTGGCCGAGATGACGCGGATCGCCACGGGCGAGGGCAACCTCATCCCGCCGATGCTGGAGGCGGTCCGCGCCGAGGCCACGCTGGGTGAGATCTGCGACGCCCTGCGCGGGGTGTGGGGCGTCTACAGCGAGCCCGCCCGCTTCTGAGAGCCGCCGTCCCCCGCCGGGCCCGTCGTGGAGCGGGCCCGGCGGGAGGCGGGAACCAGGGTGGCGATTCTGCGCGGCCTGCGGGATACGGCAGGATTGGAGTCATGAGCCCAGCGGACTTCAAACGACCCGGATCGCTGTACGGCGCCGTGGATCTCGGCGCGCGCAAGCAGGCAATGGAGGCGCAGGTCAAGCGCGAGGCCGTCGCGCGGGAGGGCGGCGGGACCGCGGCGCAGGTGATCCACGCCGATGACGCCACCTTCGCGACGGAGGTCGTCGAACGCTCCATGAACAGCCTCGTGCTGCTGGAGCTCACGGTGACCCGTGCCGAGCAGGCCAGGGAGTACAGCCTGCTGCTGGAGAAGCTGGCCGCCGAGAACGCCGGCCGGTGGACCCTCGCCCGGGTGGACGTGGAGACCAGCCCGCAGATCGCGCAGGCCCTGCGGGTGCAGAACGTCCCCGCCGTATACGCGATCTTCCAGGGGCAGCCGGTGGCGGTCGCCCCCGGCATCGCCACCGAGGAACAGCTCCGTGACTGGCTGTCGCAGCTCATGGAGGCCCTGGCCCAGTACCTCCAGCCGCCCGCCGAGGGCACCGAGGCGGGGGAGGAGGGCCAGGCCGCCCCGGAGCCGCAGGCCGAGCCGGAGATCATCGCCGCCGAGCAGGCCATCGACGCCGGCGACCTCGAAGGCGCCGTGGCCGCCTACGAGCGGCTGCTGGCCCGCTCCCCGAACGACGTGGACGCCAAGCTGGGGCTGGCCGGGCTCGGCCTGATCCGCCGGACCCAGGACGCCGACCCCGCCGACGTGCAGCGTCGCCTGGCCGACCCCGCCGATATCGAGGCCCAGCTGCTGGCCGCCGACTTCGAGATGCTCTCCGGCGAGGTGGACGCCGCCTTCGACCGGCTCGTCGCGGTGGTGCGCCGTACCTCGGGCGAGGAGCGCGACCGGGCCCGGGTGCACCTGCTCGGGCTGTTCGACACGCTGCCCGCCGAGGATCCGTCCATCGCCCGGGCCCGCCGCAACCTCGCCAACGCCCTCTTCTGAGACCGGCGCCCTCTTCCGGGAACCGTCCGAAGCGGCGGGCCCGGAGAATGCTGAACGCGCTCCCACGGGGCATTGAACGGGCATGCGGGTCGTCACCATCTCCGCGACGTACGGCACCGCCGGAAGCGTGATCGGTCCGGCGGTGGCCGGACGCCTGGGCGTGCCCTTCGTGGACCGGGCGATCCCCGGCGAGGTGGCCGAGGTGCTCGGCTGCACGCTGGAGGAGGCGCTGGCCCGCGACGACCGGGCCGAGCACGGGCTGTCCATGCTGCTGTCGGGGGTCATGCGGCTCCCGGCCGTCACCTTCGGCGGCCTCGACGTCTGTCTCCTGGGGGCGACGCCGCCGCTCCCGGAGGACTTCGTCGCCCACACCGAGCGGGTGATCAGGCGGACGGCGCGCGAGCGCGGCGGGGTGTTCCTCGGCCGCGCCGCGGCGATCGTCCTGGCCGACCACCCCGGCGCGCTGCATGTGCGGCTGGACGCCCCGGTGGCGCGCAGGGTCGTCCAGACCGCGACGCTGACCGGCGTCCCCGAGGAGGAGGCGCGTAGACTCGTGCGCGACGCCGACCGGGCGCGGACCGCCTACGTCCGCCATTTCTACCGCGCGGACCCGGCGTCGGCGACGCTGTACCACCTCGTGCTCGACAGCACGACCGTCCCGGTCGACACGTGCGTGGAGGTCATTGTGACCGCTTCGACGGCGCTGAGCTGACCGGGCTGGCCCGTCCACCCGTCAGGTGATGGCACGATGGATGCATCCTTGAAGCAAGTCAGTCGCAAAGGAGCGGATTGACTGTGGCCACCGTGCCGAGCGTTTCATACTCCATCACCGTGCGCCTGGAGGTGCCGGCCGGCGGCAAGGCCGTCAGCCAGCTCACCCACGCGGTAGAGTCCGCCGGGGGTGTGGTCACCGCGCTCGACGTGACCACGGCGGGCCACGAGACCTTGCGCATCGACGTGACCTGTGCCGCGAGGGACACCGAGCACGCGCAGGCGATCGTCGACAACCTCGGCGGGGTCGAGGGCGTCGTCATCCACAAGGTCTCGGACCGCACCTTCCTCATGCATCTCGGCGGCAAGATCGAGATGAAGTCGAAGGTGCCGCTGCGCAACCGCGACGAGCTGTCCATGGCCTACACCCCCGGCGTCGCCCGGGTCTCGATGGCCATCGCCCGCAACCCCGAGGACGCCCGCCGCCTCACCATCAAGCGCAACAGCGTCGCCGTCGTCACCGACGGCTCGGCCGTGCTGGGCCTGGGCAACATCGGCCCGGCCGCCGCGCTGCCCGTCATGGAGGGCAAGGCCGCGCTGTTCAAGCGGTTCGCCGACATCGACGCCTGGCCGATCTGCCTGGACACCCAGGACGTTGACAAAATCGTCGAGATCGTCCGCTGTATCGCCCCCGGCTTCGGCGGCATCAACCTGGAGGACATCTCCGCGCCGCGCTGCTTCGAGGTGGAGCGGCGGCTGCGCGAGCTGCTGGACATCCCGGTCTTCCACGACGACCAGCACGGCACCGCGATCTGCGTGCTGGCCGCGCTCACCAACGCGCTGCGCGTGGTCGGCAAGGAGCTGGGCCAGGTCCGCATCACCCTCGCCGGCGCCGGCGCCGCGGGTACGGCGGTGCTGCGCCTGCTGATGGCCGCGGGCGCGCGCAACATGATCGTCTGCGACTACCTCGGCGCGGTGCACGGCGGCCGGGACGACCTGGACGACACGCTGCGGTGGATCGCCGACCACACCAACGCCGAGGGCTACGCGGGCGACCTGCGCGGCGCGATCAAGGGCGCGGACGTGTTCATCGGCGTCTCCGCCCCGGGCATCCTCAGCGGCGACGACATCGCCACGATGGCCGACGACGCGGTGGTGTTCGCGCTGGCCAACCCCGAGCCCGAGGTCTCCCCGGACGACGCCCGCGAGCACGCCGCCGTGGTCGCCACCGGCCGCTCCGACTACCCGAACCAGATCAACAACGTGCTGGCCTTCCCCGGAGTCTTCCGCGGCCTGCTCGACGCCCAGGCCAACATCGTCAGCGAGGAGATGCTGCTCGCGGCGGCCAAGGCGCTCGCCGCCGTCGTCACCGACGAGGAGCTGGGCCCGAACTACATCATCCCCAGCGTCTTCCACGCCGACGTGGCCGGCGCCGTCGCGGCGGCCGTGCGCGAGTCGGCGGGCGGCCGGGCACGCAGCGGCATGACCGAGGCCTGACGGAGAGGTCCCCGCCGAGGGCCTCCGGGCGGTGGGACCCGGGATCGCCGGTCCCCGGCCCCACCATCCGGGGCCCGGCGCCGGTGGGGCCCACGGTCACCCCGTCCGATCCGCCACCGACAGGACGATCTTCCCGGTGGTACGGCCCGACTCGCCCAGCCGGTGCGCCTCGGCCGCCCGGGAGAGGGGGAGCACCGTCTCCACGCGCACGCGCAGTTCACCGCTCTCCAGCAGTACGGCGATCCTGCGCATGCCATCGTGGTCGGGCTCGACCAGCATGAATCCCGCGCGGATTCCCAGCTCTCGTGCCTGCGGAACCAGATCGTCCCCTCCATGCGGCAGCGATACCAGCACGCCACCCTCGCTCAGCACCCGCAGCGAGCGCGCGCCGTACGCACCGCCCACCGCGTCGATGACGACGTCCACCTGATCCACGGCGGTGACGAAGTCGACCGCGGTGTAGTCGATCACCTCGTCGGCGCCCAGGTCGCGCAGGAAACCGTGTTTGGCCGTCCGCGCCGTGCCGATGACATGCGCGCCCAGATGCTTGGCCAACTGCACCGCGAAGTGGCCGACGCCGCCCGCCGCCGCGTGGACCAGCACGCGCTGCCCGGGGTGGACACCGGCGGTGTCCACCAGCGCCTGCCAGGCGGTGAGCGCCGCCAGTGGGACGGCGGCCGCCTCCACGTGGCTCACGTTCGCCGGCTTGCGAGCGAAGTGCCGGGCCGGTGCGGTGACGTATTCGGCGTAGGCGCCCGCCTGACGGGGGAAGCACAGGAAGCCGAACACCTCATCGCCCGGTGCGAGGATCCGCACGCCGAGCCCCACCTCTTCGACGACTCCGGAGACGTCGTAGCCGAGGACGGGTGGGTCGCCCCAGGGTACGAACCCGCCGGTGGCCCGTGACTTCCAGTCGATGGGGTTCACCCCGGCCGCGTGAACCCGCACCAGCACCTCGGTGGGCAGCGGATCCGGCCGGGGAAGCTCGACCTCGGTGAGAACCTCGGGACGGCCCCAGCTCAGGGGCGTGATCGCACGCATCATGGGCTCAGCCTCGCCGGGGCCGGGCGCCTCCGCCAGCGGCCCGCATGCCAGCATGCGCAAGAATCGGGCCATGCATCGCGTCGCCGTCCTCGCTCTCGACGGGGTGGTCCCGTTCGAGCTCAGCCTGGCCGCCCGGATCTTCGGCACCGCCGAGGGACTGTACGAGGTGATCACCTGCAGCCTGGACGGTGCGCCGGTCGCGACCGGCGCGGACTACTCGGTTGTGGTCGCGCACGACGCGAGCGTGCTGGCCGAGGCCGACACCGTGGTCGTTCCGGGGTCGGAGGCGCACGCCGCGTTCACCGGGCCGCACGCGCTGCCCGAGCCGCTGGCGATCGCGCTCGGCACGATCCGCCCCGGCAGCCGGCTCGTGACGATCTGCATCGCCACCTATGTGCTGGCCGCGGCGGGATTGCTGGACGGACGGCCGGCCACCACGCACTGGCGGCACGCGGCGCACTTCCGGCGGCACTATCCCCGGGTGAGGCTCGACCCCGGCGTGTTGTTCGTCGACGACGGCGACGTACTGACCAGCGCCGGTGCGGCCGCCGGGCTGGATCTGTGCCTGCACATGCTCCGCCGTGACCACGGCAGTGACCTGGCCAACCAGGTGGCCCGCCGGTGTGTGGTGCCACCCTGGCGTGACGGCGGGCAGGCGCAGTACGTCGAGCGTCCGCTGCCCACGTCCTCCGATGCCTCTGTCGCCGCCACCCGTGAGTGGGCGATGCGGCACCTGGGTGAACCGCTGTCACTGGTCACGCTGGCCGATCACGCACGGATGAGCCTTCGCACCTTCACCCGCCGGTTCCGCGCGGAGACCGGGACCAGTCCTGGACGGTGGCTCCTGCAGCAGCGTCTCGATCTCGCCCGTACCTTGCTGGAGGCAGGGGACCTGCCGGTGGACCGGGTGGCGACGCGATCGGGGTTCGGCACGGCCGCCTCGCTCCGGCGGCACTTCGCGGCGGGGATCGGCGTCTCACCCGTCGCCTACCGGCGCACATTCCGGCGGGAGGCCGCCGTCGCGGTGAGCACCGAGTGCTTTTCCGGGAATCCGGAGCCGGGGTGAGCGGCGCGAAGCGGGCCGTACCCCTCATCATGGATGTATGGCGGAAGCGATCTACGTCGGTGGGCTGCTGGTGGCCGCGCCGCAACTCGACGACCCCAACTTCCGGCGCAGCGTCGTCCTGATCCTGGAGCACGACGCCGAGGGCGGCACCCTGGGCGTGGTGCTCAACCGGCCCAGCGACATCTCGGTGACGCAGGTGCTGCCGACCTGGGACACGATGGTCACCGGGCCGCCCGTGCTGTTCCAGGGCGGTCCCGTGCAGACCGACAGCGCCCTGGCGCTGGCCGCGGTCCCGAGCGGGCAGGAGCCGCTCGGCTGGCGGAGGCTGCACGCCGGCACCCCGGCGGTGTCGCGGCTGGGCACGGTCGACCTCGACGCCCCGCCGGAGATCCTCGCCGGTGAGATCGCCCAGATGCGGATCTTCGCGGGATACTCCGGGTGGACCGCCGGGCAGCTGGAGACCGAGATCGGGGAGGGCGCCTGGTACGTCGTGGACGCCGAACCCGGCGACACGTTCTACCCCGACCCCGGCTCGCTGTGGCGGGCGGTGCTGCGCCGCCAGCCGGGCGAGCTGGCCTACGTCGCGACCTGCCCCGACGACCCCTCCATGAACTAGCCCTCGCCGGGCGCGGGGCGGTCCCAGCCGGGGCGCAGCGAGCGCTCGGCCAGCCTGAGCATCCGCTCCACGTGGCGGGTCAGGTCGGCGAGGTCGTTGAGCTCACCCGGCCCGCACGCCTCCAGGCCGATCCGGACGGCGGAGGTGAACAGCGAGACGACGAAGTGGGGGAGCAGGTCGCCGGGGTCCTTGCCCTCGCGCCGGGCGATCTCGGCGGCCAGCATCCGCTCGTTCTGCATCATCATGCGCACACCGCCGGCGAAGAGCGCCGGGGTGCTCTCGATCAGCTCACGCGCCTTGAGGAACCTGCTCCGGTCGGCGATGTCGGACTGCTCCATCAGCGTGATCATCGCGTGCATCGCGCGGCCCAGTGCGTTGAACGGGGACTCCTCCGCGGGCCTGGCGGCCAGCTCGGCGAGCAGGATCTCGTGTGCGTCGGCGTCCAGAGAGAGTGCGACGTCCTCCTTGGTCGCGAAGTAGCGGAAGAAGGTGCGGGGGGAGACGTCGACCGCGGCGGCGATCTGGTCGACCGTCGTGGTGTCGTAGCCCTGCTCGGCGAACAGGTCGAGGGCTGCGTCGACCAGCGCCTGCCGCGTCCTCTGTTTCTTGCGTTCACGCAGGCCGGGGCGGCTCATCTCTGTCACCTCTTCGAAACGTGGTGTTCACAGTGTGCCACACGTCACTGGGTGACAAAGTAAGCGGTTTGCCAGTTGTCAGTGACTGCCATAAATTACCCCCGTATGACGCCTCATCCGGGGCGGCCGAGCGCAAGGGGGAATTATCCATGGCAGAAGCCGAGACGGTGACCGCGCCGTCGCCCGACGTCGATCCGCCGCCGGTTCAACGGCATCCGTGGCTCACCCTCCTCGCGGTCTCGCTCGGCGTGATCATGGTGATGCTCGACGGCACCGTCGTCGCCATCGCCAACCCGGTGATCGCCACGGACCTGAAGGCGTCCCTCGCCGACCTCCAGTGGGTGACCAGCGGCTACCTGCTCGCCCTCGCGGTGTTCCTGATCACCGCGGGCAAGCTCGGCGACCTGTTCGGGCACAAGATGATCTTCCTGGTCGGGGTCGCCGGCTTCGCCCTCTCCTCGCTCGCGATCGGCCTCAGCTCCTCGGTCGGCATGCTGATCGCGCTGCGCGTGCTCCAGGGCCTGTTCGGCGCGATGCTCCAGCCCGCCGCGCTCGCGCTGCTGCGCGTCGCCTTCCCCGGTGAGCGGCTGAAGACCGCGATGGGCGCCTGGGGCGGCATCATCGGCCTGTCCAGCGCCGCCGGCCCGATCGTCGGCGGCCTGCTCGTCGAGCACGTGAGCTGGCAGTCGGTCTTCTTCATCAACGTCCCGGTCGGCGCCGTCGCCCTGGCCATGGGCCTGTGGGTGCTCGTCGAGAGCAGGGCGCAGACCCTGTCCAAGGTCGACTGGCTGGGCGTCCTGCTGCTGTCACTCACGATGTTCTCCCTGGTCTGGGCCATCATCAAGGCCCCCGAATGGGGCTGGGGCGACCCGCTGACCATCGGCTTCCTGGCCGCCGCCGTGGTGCTCGGCGCCGTGTTCGTGTGGTGGCAGCGCCGCGCCGCCGAACCGCTGCTGCCGCTCAGCCTCTTCGGCAACGCCTCGGTCTCCATCGGCACCGGCCTGATGGTGCTGGTCGCGTTCTCCATGTTCGGCGCGATGTTCTTCCTGACGTTCTTCTTCCAGGGCGTGCACGGGCTCTCGCCCATGGACTCGGGCCTGCGCATGCTGCCGATGAGCGCTGGAATGATCTTCGCCTCACCGCTCGCCGCCGTGCTGATCGGCAAGCTGGGTCCCAGGGTGACGATCTCGGGTGGCATGCTCGTCACCGCCCTGGCGATGTTCCTGCTGTCGCGGCTCAGCCTCGACGCCGCCTTCATCGACAGCGCGATCCCGTTCGTGCTGCTGGCCTTCGGGCTCTCGCCGGTCTTCGTCGGCGCCACCGAGATCATCGTCGGCAACTCGCCCGAGGAGCTCAGCGGCGTCGCGGGCGGCGTCCAGCAGTCGGCCATGCAGGTAGGCGGCGCGCTCGGCACCGCGATCCTCGGCGCGATCGTCTCGGCCCGGGTCGCCGACGTCTACCCGCGGCACTGGGCCGACACCGGCCTCCCGGCGCTGCCGCCCGAGCAGGCCGAACCGCTGAAGGCACTGGCCCAATACGGCGGCGCGCCCACCGCCCAGCAGATGCCGGGCGTGCCCGAGCAGGTCATCCGGGGCATCACCGACGTCTCGCACCTGTCCTTCCTGGACGGCATGCACCTCGGTTTCACGGTCAGCACGGCGGTCGCGGTCCTCGCCGCGGTGTTCGCCCTGTTCGTCAGGGCGGGCCGCAAGACCGCCGACGCCCCGATCCACATGGGCTGACCCGCCGGACCCGGTACGGCTCCCCATCCGCCGGGGCGGGGAGCCGTACCCGTTTCGTGGCTCTGAGCTGCGGCGACGCGATCGGGAAGGGGATTGGAAGTCCCCATGAACGGTTAGACGTCAGACATGAGAACGATCACCCACTGTTTCCGTATCACAGTGATGATCACCGTTTCCACGGCGATCCTCGCCCCCGGTCCGGCTCGTGCCGGAACCGTACCCTCCCGGAACTCCCGCGACGTCCCCGCGCCGGGGCCGCCCGTCCTGAGGTTCGGCGACGGCGCCGGCCTCGGCCGGGAGATCGTCGCGGTGAAGAAGCGGCTCAACGGGCTGGGGTTCAACGCGGGCCCGCCCACCCCCGTCTACGACTCCGGCATGCGCACGGCCGTATGGGCCTTCCAGAAGGCCAACGGGATGCGCCCGCTGGACCGTATCGACACCGCCACCTGGCGGGCGCTGGTCCATCCGGCGCGGATCAGGCCGCTGGTGCGCGACGGGGAGCCGTCGAGGGTGGAGATCGACCTGCGCCGCCAGCTCCTCACCGTCTGGCGGCGCGGCAGACCCGTGCTGGTCAGCCACGTGTCCACCGGCGCGGAGCGGTCCTACTGCGAACGCGGCCACTGCGGGTTCGCCGACACCCCGCCCGGCGACTTCCGGGTGGGGGAGCGGGTGCGCGGCTGGTCGATGGGCTACCTGGGCGCGATGTACTACCCCGTCTACTTCAACGGCGGCATCGCCATCCACGGCTCCACGCTCGTCCCGCGCTACCCCGCCTCCCACGGCTGCGCCCGCATACCCCTGAACAACGCCGTGCCGCTCTTCCGCCTGGCGCGGCCGGGGGAGCCGGTCCACGTCCGCCGGCCCGCGCCGGAGCGGGACCGTCTCCCGGATCGGGGCACGGATCGGGACGCAAATCGGGGCACGGATCGAGGCACGGATCGAGGCACGGATCGGGACGCGGACGGCCGCCGATGAGCGCCGGAGCGGCGACCGGTGGGATGCGGGCATAAAATCTGCAGGGTGAGCACGAAGATTCTCCCTGAGAGCGACGTCCGGCCGAACCTCTCGCACGGTGACGGCGACCACGAGCGGTTCGCCCACTACGTCGAGAAGAACAAGATCATGGAGAGCGCGCTGAGCGGCACCCCGGTGCGCGCGCTCTGCGGGAAGGTCTGGGTGCCCAACCGCGACCCGCAGAAGTTCCCCGTCTGCCCCGAGTGCAAGGAGATCTACGAGGGCCTCCCCAAGGGTGAGGACTCCGGCGGCGAGTGAGTGTTGCTCGCGGCTGATCGCCGCAGGTCAGGCTAAGGTCGGTTCTCGCCGGACGGCGAACGACCGGCCGGGGTGACCTGTCGGGGGAGTGCATGGCTCGGCGCGCGATCGCCGTTCTCGTGATGTGCGTGTCGGCGGCGGGCTCCGCTCCCGGCGCACCGTCGCGGCCGTCCGCGGTGGCCGGACCGGCCCGGTGCGCCGAGACCGCGCGGGCTCCGGTCCCCGGCATGCCGGCCGTACGGGCGCCGTTCCCCGGCGCGCCGGCCGAGAACACCCGGGTCCGGGAGTCGTTTCCGGGCACGCGGGCGCGGGCTCCGTTCCCCGGCGTGCGGGGCGAGGCCGCGCGGGCGCGGGCGCCGCTCCCCGGCGCGCCCGTCGAATCGCACGGCTCCGGCCGGGTCCAGGCCGAGGAGATGCTGGCCGACCTGCGGGCACGCCAGGCGAGGCTGCCGCGTCCGGCGGGCCTGAGCTGGACCCCCGTCACGGTATCCGTCCAGGCGCACGTCATCACCGCCGGTTCCCTCGGCGCGCCCGACGACGCGGTGCGCGCCCAGATCGCCACGCTCAACGCCGCCTACGGGGGGCGGTACGGCGGGGCCGACACCGGGATCAAGTTCCGCCTCGACGGCCTGACCCGGACCGACGATCCCGTGCTGTTCCGTGACCCGCTGGGCCGTCTGGCGACGCTGGAGCGGATGCGCCGGGGCGGGCCGGAGACCCTCAACCTCTACATCGCCCAGCTCGGCCGCCTGGTACTGGGCTACTCGACCTACCCGTACTGGTACGCCGGCGACCCCGCGGGCGACGGCGTGGTCCTCGACTGGCGCACCCTGCCGGGCGGTTCGCTGCGCGACTTCGGACTCGGCTTCACCGGGGTCCACGAGATCGGCCACTGGCTCGGGCTGCTGCACACCTTCGAGAACGGCTGCCTGCCGCTGGGCGACACCGTCGACGACACCCCGTCCGAGGGCCTCCCCACCCAGGGCTGCCCGGTGCGCAAGGACACCTGCGCGGGCGACGGCGCGGACCCGGTGCACAACTTCATGGACTACACCCACGACCGGTGCATGTCGGGGTTCACCGAGGGCCAGGCGACCAGGATGCGGGAGATGTGGACGGCGTACCGGCGGACGCCGCCCGCCGGGCCGGAGCCCGAGGCGACGCACCGGCAGGCGCCGGCCGCGGGGCCGGAGGCCGGGACGATGCGCGAACGGGCGCGGGCCGCCGTGCCGGAGCCGGAGGCCGGGACGATGCGCGAACGGGCGCGGGCCGCCGGGCCGGAGCCGGGCACGCCGTACCGGCAGGCACCGCCCGCCCGGTCGTAGCGGGACACTACCCTTGTCAGGTGACAGTACCGAAGACGGTTGAGACTCCGTACGAACCCCCTCGTATCTTCGGCCCCGCATACCGCACCGCCTCGTTCGGCATCCTGCTCGTCGTCACGCTCATCGCGTTCGAGGGCATGTCCGTCGGTGCGATCATGCCGGCGGTCTCCAAGGACCTCCACGCGCTCGACCTGTACGGCATGAGCTTCTCCGCCTTCCTCATCGCCGGCCTGTTCGCCAACGTCGTCGCGGGGCTGTGGTCCGACCGGCGCGGGCACGCGGCGCCGTTCCTCCTCGGCGTCGGCCTGTTCGTGGCGGGCATGGCCCTGGCCGGCGCGGCCGGCTCCAAGGAGCTGTTCATCGTGGCCCGCGCCGTACAGGGCCTGGGCGGCGGCGCGACCATCGTGGCGACGTACGTGATGATCGCCCGGGTCTACCCCCCGGTGGTCCGGCCCAAGGTGTTCGCCGCGCTGTCGGCGGCCTGGGTGCTGCCCGCGATGATCGGGCCGAGCGTCGGCGGCGCCATCGCCGAGGTGTTCAGCTGGCGCTGGGTCTTCTACGGCATCGTGCCGCTGGTGATCCCGGCGATGCTCATGCTGCTGCCCGCGCTGCGCACCGGCGGGGGCCCGGCGCCCGTGCCCGCCACCGGTCCCCGCTCCCGGCCGCTGGCGATGACCCTGTCGGCGGCGGCCACCGCCGCCGGCGCCGGTGTTCTGCTGTACGGCGTGGACCGCCTGCACACCGCCCCCGTCGTCGGCGGCGTCGCCACCGCCGTGGGCCTGGCCGGACTGGTCGCGGGCCTGCCCCGGCTGCTGCCCGTGGGGGCGCTGCGGTTCGGCCGCGGCCTGCCCACCACGATCATGATGCGCGGCCTGCTGTCCTCGGCGTTCTTCGGGGTCAACTCCTTCATTCCGCTGGTGCTCACCTCGGTGCGCGGCTTCAGCGTCGCCGAGGCCGGGATCGCCCTCACCACCGGCGCGCTGGGCTGGTCCACCGGCTCCTACCTGCAGAGCCGCCGCGACTACGACCGCGCCCTGCTGGTGCGGATCGCCGCCGCCGCGGTCACCGCCGGCATCCTTGCGACCCTGCTGTCGCTGGTGCCGGGCGTCACCGGGTGGATCGACGTGCCCGCCTGGATCATCGCCGGGTTCGGCATGGGCGTCGGCGTCGCGAGCATCAGCGTCACCGCGATGCGCCAGTCTCCCGACGAGGAGCAGGGGGCGAACTCCGCCGCCCTCCAGGTCGTCGACACCCTGGGCAGCGCGCTCATGATCGGGTTCGGCGGCGTCCTGATCAACCTGGTCGGCCACGACGACATCGCCACCGGATACGCCATGATCGTCATCCTGACGGCGGCCGTGGGGCTGTTCGGCACGATCATCGCCGTGCGCATGCGCGAGCCCGTCTCCTGAACGCCGCGCCCGTCTCCTGACCGCGCGCCCGTCTCCTGACCGCCGCGCCCCGGAAGAGCCTGCCTCCTGATCGCGGCGGCCTCGGAGAGCCCGCCTCCGGGCCTCGGCTGCCCCTCCGGCGGCGTCCGCGCCCGGCCGCGGCGCTTCCCCCTGTCGGTCCACGGCCTGATCTCCGTACGAGCCGTACGGACGTCCGGAAGGCCAGGGAGGAGCGCGGCGGTTCCCGATCGGTCTATGGCCTGATCGCCCTCCGGAAGGCATGGTAGGACGGGATGACCGTGACCACCGGAGGGAGTCGTCGTGGGCGAACGGCCTCGCCGGGCGTGGCAGCCGGAGGAGCCCGGCGGGCGCCCGCACCCCCCGGAGGAACCTGAAGGACCCTCGCGTCCCGCCGGGTCCCCCGCCCCCGGACGCCAGCTGGGGGCGCCCCGGGACTTCGAGGAGTTCTGGACGCCGGACGACCACGACCCCCCGGGCTTCCGGGGGTTCCGGATGTTCCGGGGACTCCGGGGTTCCCGTGACGCCCGGGACTCCTCGAAGCCGCGGGACGCTCGGGACGCCGAGGGGGCCCGGAACCCCGGAGGCTCCGCAGGCCGCGAGGGTTCCGGTGGTCTTGAGGACTCCGGGGGCTCCGAGGGCTCCGGAGGCGACAGCCGGGTGTGGCCGCCGGAGGAGCGCGGGCGGCGGGGCCAGCACCGCGCCCGGCCCGGGGAACGGCCCGGGGAAGGACGGCCCCGGCGGCCCGAGGAGCGGGCCCGGCCCGGGGACGCCCGGTTCGCCGGGGAGCGAGCCCGGATCGCCGAGGAGCCCGCGCCTCCGCCTCCGCCCGCCCGGCCCCGCCGGGCACGGCACGCGGGGGAGCCCAAGGAGGACGACCTCCCCTCCCCGGCCCGCTGGTACGGCGGGCCCGCAGGAGTGCCGCGCGAGGACGACCTGCCGCCGTCGGCCCGCCTGTACGGCGCGCCCGCCGCCCCCGCCCAGGCCCGCGTCCCCGGCCCGCTGCGCCGCGTCCTGCTCGTGCTGCTGGCCGTACTGGTCGCCGGCGGGGCCGTCGCCTGGGGGGCCGCGCTCCTGCTGCGGACCCTGCCGTCGTCCTCGGGACCCGCCGCGGTGAGCGACCCCGCCGCCGGAGTGCGCTACCCGCTGCCCGAGGGCTGGCGGACGGGCGGCCCGCCGCCGGTCACCGGGTTCACCTCCGTGGCCGGCCGGGACGGGCTGGTGACCGTGCTGACCAGGCCCGCCGATCCGGTGACCGACGCGCGCAAGGAGACGGTCCGGCTCGCCGACCTGTACGGCAGGCTGCTGCTGCACGGCGACGAGGTGAAGGTCACCGAGGACCGGGAGGTCACCGTGGGCGGGAGGACGGGCTACAGCCGCACCCTGCGGGCGGAGTACAGGGACGTGGTCAACCGCCCGGCCTACCTGCGTGTGATGTTCCTCACCGGCCGGACGGGACCGCCGGTCGTCGTGCTCGCCGCCGCCCAGCCGGACGACCCCCGGACCCGCGCCGAGATCGACACGGTGGTGGCCGGGATCCGCTAGGGGGCGGCGCCGTACGGTGTCCGGAGCCCTTTAGCACCCGGAGGCGATATTGGCGAGCATCTCACCGGATCGGCACGTCCTGTCGGCGACTCAGATTACGCTGGTGACACTGTGAGCACTTCCGCCGCATCCCACCTGTCCCCCTCGTACCCCGACCGCGCAGCCTGGGGCACCGCGCCGAAGCTCCGTGCCTGGCAGCAGGAGGCGTTCGACCTCTACTGCCGCCGCGCGCCGCGTGACTTCCTCGCGGTCGCCACGCCCGGCGCCGGCAAGACCACCTTCGCGCTGCGCATCGCGAGCGACCTGCTGTCGCGGGGGATCATCAAGGCTGTGACGATCGTCACACCCACCGAGCACCTCAAGAGACAGTGGGCGGACGCCGCGGGCCGGGTCGGCATCGCCATCGACCCCGAGTTCAAGAACAGCCAGGGCGCGACCTCGCGCGACTACGTCGGGGTGGCCGTCACCTACGCGCAGGTCTCGATGCACCCGGCGCTGCACCGCGCGCGCACCGAGGCCCGCAAGACCCTCCTCATCTTCGACGAGATCCACCACGCGGGCGACGCGAAGTCCTGGGGCGACGGCGTGCGCGAGGCGTTCGAGCCGGCCGCGCGGCGCCTGGCGCTGACCGGCACGCCGTTCCGGTCCGACGTCAACCCCATCCCGTTCGTCACCTACGCCGAGGACGGCGAGGGCATCCGGCGCAGCGTCTCCGACTACTCCTACGGCTACGGCCCGGCGCTGGCCGACGGCGTGGTCCGCCCGGTGATCTTCCTCGCCTACTCCGGCGAGATGCGCTGGCGGACCCGTGCCGGCGACGAGATCGCCGCGACACTCGGCACCCCGCTCACCAAGGACCAGCTCGGCCAGGCGTGGAAGGCCGCGCTCGACCCCAAGGGCGACTGGATCCGGCAGGTGCTCCACGCGGCCGACCGGCGGCTGACCGAGGTGCGCCGGGGCGTCCCCGACGCGGGCGGCCTGGTGATCGCCACCGACCACGAGACGGCCCGCGCCTACGCCCGGCACATCCGTTCGATCACAGGCGAGGGCGCCACGGTCGTGCTGTCCGACGACCCCGACGCGTCCAAGAAGATCAAGATGTTCTCCACCTCGCAGGACCGCTGGCTGGTCGCGGTCCGGATGGTCTCCGAGGGCGTCGACATCCCCCGGCTGGCGGTCGGGGTGTACGCCACCAGCACCTCGACCCCGCTGTTCTTCGCCCAGGCCGTCGGCCGTTTCGTCCGGGCGAGGAAGCGGGGGGAGACCGCGTCGGTGTTCCTGCCCTCGGTGCCCACGCTGATGGGCCTGGCCGGGGAGATGGAGGCCGAGCGCGACCACGTCCTCGACCGCAGACCGGCCGAGGAGGGGCTCGACGACTTCCTGCTGGAGGACGCCCAGCGCACGAAGGACAACCCCGACGTCGTCGGCGACGAGCTGCCGTTCGAGACCCTGGAGGCGGTCGCCACCTTCGACCGGGTGCTGTTCGACGGCGGCGAGTTCGGCACCGCCGCCGAGCCCGGCTCGCCCGAGGAGGAGGACTTCCTCGGCCTGCCCGGTCTGCTGGAGCCCGACCAGGTGCGGACCCTGCTGAGCAAGCGCCAGTCCGACCAGCTCAGGGCCCAGCGCAAGGCCCCCGAGCCCAAGGAGACGGAGCTCGCCCCGCACGAGCGGATCGCCGAGCTGCGCCGCGAGCTCAACGGCTTGGTGGGGGCGTGGAACCACCGCACCGGCCAGCCGCACGGCGTCATCCACGCGGAGCTGCGCCGGGCCTGTGGCGGCCCGGCCATCGCGCAGGCCACGGCCGAGCAGGTCCAGGAGCGGATCGCCCGGATCCGCCAGTGGGCCACCCAGCGCCGCTGACCCTCCGCCCCGGCTTTCCCGGGGTGGGCCCGCTCTGACGCCGGACCCGCCCCGGTCCAGGCTCACCCGGACCGCTCCGGGCCCGGCTCACCCGGTCCCGGCTTCGGCGGCGGTCAGGCCCGGTCGAGGGCGATGAGGAGGCCGCTGCGGCCGTCCACCGTCCGCAGCCTGCCCCGGACCGGCGGCGGGGCCAGGCGCGCCCGCACGGAGGCGACGCCGTCCGACACGGCCACCGGGACGGTCCTGGCTCGGGCAGGACGGTGCTCCAGGGCGCCCTCGTTCAGCCAGATCCGCACCTCGTGTCCTTCCCGGCCCTCCCGGCGCAGGAGAACGGTGGCGGTGCCGCACTCGTCCGCCGTGGCCGGCCAGAACAGCCGCAGCGCCCGCGGCTCGCCCGCGCGGCGGACCAGTGCCGCGCGCTCCGGCACGACGGGCCGGGCGGCGCAGGGTACGGCGGGCCGCGCCGGCCCGGCCGTCCGGAGGTGGACCCCCGCGTGCCCGGCCGTGCCCGGGGCGATCGCGTGCCCGGCCGCCGCCACGGCCACGGTGTCCCGGGGCACGGCCGCCCCCGGGCCGCCGCCGTTGACCCAGACGGTGACCGCCTCCAGCCCGGCCAGCGCGCACACCGCCCCCGCCCGGGCCGAGCCCCGGCCGCGCACCAGCAGCCACAGGGACAGGGGGGCCAGGACCAGCCAGGAGACACCGAGCAGCAGCATGGGCGGACACCACCGTGAGATCGAAGAGCGTTTCCGCTCTCCGTGATACTCCTGCCACGGCCGGTGGTGTCGGCCTTGGACGTTCCGTGACCGTCCTTTACGAACGGATCACCGGGGCCTTCACCCCCGGGGACCCGGGGAACGGCCGCGCCGTTCGGGCGCGGGACCGGCCTCCGGTCATCGGGGCGTCACCCCGGGGGGCGGCCGCGCCGCCTGGGCGCGGGACCGGTCCCCGGTACGGGCGCGCCTCCCCGGCGGGCGCCCCGCCGTTCAGGCGCCGACCACCGGTTCGCCGCTGAGCTCGACCCCCGCGGCGCGCAGCTCGGCCAGCGCCGCCTCCGTGGTCGGCCGGGCCACCCCCGCGGTCAGGTCGAGCAGCACCCGTACGGCCAGCCCGCCCGCCGCCGCGTCCAGCGCCGTGGCGCGCACGCAGTGGTCGGTGGCGATGCCGACCACGTCCACCGAGTCCACGCCGCGGTCGGCGAGCCAGCGGCCCAGGGGGGTGCCGTCGGGCGCGGCGCCCTCGAAGCCGCTGTAGGCGGCGGCGTGGGCGCCCTTGCTGAACACCTCCTCGGCGAGGGAGCCGTCGAGGGCCGGGTGGAACTCCGCCCCCGGCGTCCCGGCGACGCAGTGCGCGGGCCAGGAGCCGACGTAGTCGGGTTCGGCGGCGAAGTGCGGGCCGGGGTCCACGTGGAAGTCGCGGGTGGCCACCACGTGGTCGTAGCGGTGGGCGGCGGCGTGCCGCGAGACGGCGGCGGCCACCTCAGCCCCGCCGCTCACCGCGAGGCTGCCGCCCTCGCAGAAGTCGTTCTGGACATCGACGATGATCAGTGCATTCGTCACGAAGCTAGTCAAACACGGTCGGAAGGACCGCGTCTCCCCGGGAGAGATGGTGGGCGTCCGAGGGAAGCTCCGCCAGCGCCTCGCGGTGCCAGGCACGCGACGCCTCCAGGCTCTCGCGGCCGACGACCTCGCCGCCGCGCACCAGCGGCACCTGGAGCGGCCGGGCGCCCGGAACCTGGAGCGGCCCGGCGTCCCCGGCCTCCCGCCCGGAGGTGAAGACCAGCTCGGCGTCCGCCGTACCGGAGGCGTCGAGCCGCCGGAAGGCGCGCTTGCGGCCCCCGCGGCTGGGCTTGCCCACCGACTTCTTGGCCACCGGCGCGAGGACCCCGGAGGCGTCCTCGCGGGCGACGAGCTTGTACACCATCGCGGCCGTCGGCACCCCCGAGCCGGTGACCAGGGACGTGCCGACGCCGTAGCCGTCCACCGGGGCCGAGGCCAGCGACGCGATGGCGTACTCGTCGAGGTCGCTGGTGACGATGATCCGGGTCTTGTGCGCGCCCAGCGCGTCGAGCTGCGCGCGGACCTCCGTCGCGACCTCGCACAGGTCGCCGGAGTCGAGCCGCACCGCGCCCAGTTCGGGACCGGCCAGCTCCACGCCGGTCCGCACCGCCTCGGCGACGTCGTAGGTGTCCACCAGCAGCGTGGTGCCCGCGCCGAGCGAGACGATCTGCGCCTGGAAGGCGTCCCGCTCGGAGTCGTGGAGCAGCGTGAACGCATGGGCCGCCGTCCCGGCGGTCGGCACGCCGTACAGGTGGCCGGCCATCAGGTTGGAGGTGGAGGAGAAGCCGCTGAGGTAGGCGGCGCGCGCGGCGGCGACCGCGGACCTCTCGTGGGTACGGCGCGAGCCCATCTCGATGATCGGCCTCCCCGCCGCGGCGCGCACCATCCGGGCTGCGGCGGTGGCGATCGCGCAGTCGTGGTTGAGGACCGACAGGATCACCGTCTCCAGCAGGACGGCCTCGGCGAACGTGCCCTCCACGGTCATGATGGGGGAGCCGGGGAAGTAGCACTCGCCCTCGCGGTAGCCGTACACGTCGCCGGAGAAGCGGTAGCCCGCCAGGAAGTCGAGGGTCGGCTCGTCCACCACCTCGCCGTCCCGGAGGAACGCGAGCTCCTCGTCGCCGAACCGGAAGTCCTCCACCGCGTCGAGCACCCGGCCGATCCCGGACACCACGCCGTACCGCCGCCCGCCGGGCAGCTGCCGGGCGAAGACCTCGAACACCGCGTGGCGGGACGCCGCCCCGCTGCGCAGCGCCGCCTGCAGCATCGTCAGCTCGTAGTGGTCGGTCAGCAGCGCGGTGCTCGTGGAAGTACTCACGATTCGAAGACTATGGGGACGGTAGGGCAGACTGTTCCTGTGGGTGGCATCGCTCCGATGGAGGTCGAGCGTCCGGAGACGGACGTCCGGCCAGACCTGCCATGGGTCACCGTCGTCTGGAACGACCCGGTCAACCTCATGTCCTACGTCACGTACGTCTTCCAGACCGTCTTCGGCTACTCGCGGGAGAAAGCCGAGAAGCTCATGCTCGACGTGCACCAGAAGGGCAGGGCCGTGGTCTCCAGCGGCACCCGCGAGGAGATGGAACGCGACGCGCAGATCATGCACTCCTACGGCCTGTGGGCCACGGTGCAGCACGACTCGTGAGCCGCCGGGCTCCTTGCGGGCCCGTCGCGGGGACCGCCCGGCGGCGGGCGGACGAGTGAGGACAGGCGAGTGAAGGCAGGCGGCCGGTGAGTTCGGGATTCAGACGGGGACACGAGGGCGGGGTGATCGCCGTCTTCGAGGACGCCGAGGTCTCGATCCTGCGCTCGCTCGCGGCCCAGATCCTCGACCTGATCGAGCCCCCCGAGACCGGCGACGACCCCCTGGAGCGCGCCCTCGGTATCGGGCCCTCCACGCCGTCCGAGCCGTCCGGCGACCCGGTGCTGGCCCGGCTGTTCCCCTCGGCGTACGAGGACGACCGGGAGGCCGCCGCTGACTTCCGCCGCTACACCGAGGCCACCCTGCGCGACGGCAAACGGACCGACGCCCGGACCATGCTCGACAGCGCCGCGCCCGGCCGGGTCGAGCTCACCCGCGAGCAGGCCCACTCGTGGCTGCGCGCCCTCAACGACGTACGGCTGGCACTCGGCACCCGCCTGGAGGTGACCGAGGACGTCCACGAGGAGTTCGCCGAGCTCGCCGAGGACGACCCCCGCTACCCGGCGTACGTCACCTACGACTGGCTGACCTACCTGCAGGACACCCTGGTCCGCGCCCTCTGACGGGCCCGTGGCCCCAGGGCGCGTCCCGGCGGCGGCGTCCCCTACCCGGAGGGGTCCGGGCGTCCCCGGCTCCCTTCCCCGGTTCCCTCCCCAGGTCACGACGCGGGTCCTCCCGGGCGCTCTGGTACCTTCCAGGCATGCTCACGATCTCTCGGGAACTGGCTGACAGGATCATCGCCCACGCCAGGGCCGACCACCCGGACGAGGCGTGCGGGGTGATCGCCGGTCCGGCCGGTTCCGACACACCCGAGCGGTTCGTCCCGATGGAGAACGCCGAGCGGTCGCCCACCTTCTACCGCTTCGACTCGATGGAGCAGCTCCGCGTCTGGCGGGAGATGGACGACCGCGACGAGGAGCCGGTGGTCATCTACCACTCCCACACCTCGACCGAGGCGTACCCCTCGCGCACCGACATCAGCTACGCCTCCGAGCCCGGCGCCCACTACGTGCTGGTCTCCACCCGCGAGGAGCTGGGGGAGGACGCGGAGTTCCGCTCCTACCGGATCATCGACGGCGTGGTGGAGGAGGAAGAAGTGAAGATCGTCCCCGCGTGACCATGCGGCACCGGCATATGGCGTAATCATCCTTTTCGATAAACTGGGCACGCCGACCATCGACCCGAGCCAGGAGGACCGACATGCTGTCACGTCCCTGCGCGCGGGCCCGGCACACGGGCCTGGCGCCCGTGCAGACCTACCTCTTCGCGCACACTCCCACCGTCGTCGTCTACGACTGTCGCTGAACCACGGCTTTCCGGAAAACCCTGCAACCCCGCCCGGAATCCCCCTGTGCCCGCCGGTGTTCTGATCCGGGGGCGAGCACTCTCATGACGACACAAGGAGATTGACCCGCGATGGCCATCGAGGTTCGCATTCCGACCATCCTGCGCACCTACACCGACGGCGCCAAGGCCGTCGACGCCAAGGGCGCGACGCTCGAGGAGCTGATCGGCGACCTGGAGACCCGGCACCCCGGGCTGCGGGACCGCCTGGTCGACAAGGGCGCGCTGCGCCGCTTCGTGAACGTCTACCTCAACGACGAGGACGTCCGCTTCCTGGGCGGCCTGGAGACCCCGGTCTCCGACGGCGACACCGTGACCGTGCTGCCCGCCGTGGCCGGCGGCGCCCGCTAGGCCCTGCCTCGTGGATCCCCGCCCCGGCGGGGGATCCGCATGACGGGGCTTCTCCAGGCCCTCCGCCGTCACCGGCCCTCCGGCGGGCCGGTGACGCGCCACTTTCCAGGTCCCGCCGCGCCGCCGGGTACGGCCGGCCGCCGGGACGCCACGAAGGACGACGCGGAAGCCACACCATGCGCTTTGACTCACTGATCGACTCCGTCGGCCGCACCCCGCTGGTCGGCCTGCCCCGGCTGTCCCCTTCCGAGGACGTGCGGGTCTGGGCCAAGCTGGAGGACCGCAACCCGACCGGTTCGATCAAGGACCGCCCGGCGCTGTGGATGATCGAGCAGGCCGAGAAGGACGGGCTGCTCAAGCCCGGCTGCACGATCCTGGAGCCCACCAGCGGCAACACCGGCATCTCGCTGGCCATGTCGGCCAGGCTCAAGGGCTACCGCCTGATCTGCGTGATGCCGGAGAACACCTCCGAGGAGCGCCGCCAGCTCCTGCGCATGTGGGGCGCGGAGATCATCCCCTCCCCGGCGGCCGGCGGCTCCAACGAGGCGGTCCGGGTGGCCAAGGGCCTGGCCGCCGAGCACCCCGACTGGGTGATGCTCTACCAGTACGGCAACCCGGCCAACTGGCGCTCCCATTACGAGACGACCGGCCCGGAGATCCTCGCCGACCTGCCGGCCGTCACCCACTTCGTCGCGGGCCTCGGCACCACCGGCACCCTCATGGGCGTCGGCCGGTTCCTGCGCGAGCACGTCCCCGACATCAGGATCGTCGCCGCCGAGCCCCGCTACGGCGAGCTGGTGTACGGCCTGCGTAACATCGACGAGGGCTTCATCCCCGAGCTGTACGACCCCGAGGTGCTGACCACCCGCTTCTCGGTCTCCTCCGGCGACGCGCTGCGCCGTACCAGGGAACTGCTGGCCACCGAGGGCATCTTCGCCGGGGTCTCCACCGGCGCCGCCCTGCACGCCGCGCTCGGCATGGCGGCCAAGGCCGTCAAGGCGGGGGAGCGGGCCGACATCGTGTTCGTGGTGGCCGACGGCGGCTGGAAGTACCTGTCCACCGGCGCCTACGAGGGCACCCTCGACGAGGCCGAGGAACGCCTGGAGGGCCAGCTCTGGGCCTGAGCTCTGGGCCTGACGGGAAGAGCGGCCCGGACCGGCCGGAAGGGCGCCGGCCCGGGTTCGTCGCGTGAGGGCGGATGAAGACTATTCGATCTTCCACTGCTGATCGGCCAGGGTTGGCGTCTTGCAGTCGAACTGCTGCATCTGACCCGACGTGTTCAGGGTCAGGCACTGCCCGCTGTGCCGGAAGATCAGGAGGTGGTAGCCGTTGCTCTTGCGTTCGAGGCGGACCTCCTGGTTCGCCGCGCCGGTCCGGCAGTCCCACTGCTGGACCAGCGCCCTGAGCGCGAGACTCTGCTTCTGCACGTCGAGGCACTTACCGGAATGCCTGGCGACGACCTGGAAGAAGCCGTTCGTCGTGGGCCGGAATGTGAACCGCTGGTTGACGGCCGTCGTGCTGCACGTGCTCTGAATCGCCACGGTGCCCGTCGTCGTATTCGGCACCGAGACACACTTTCCGGTACTGAGCAGTTTGAGGTGCCGCTCACCGGTCGGCGCCGGAACCGGCGTGGGCATCGTGTAGCCACGCACCATCGCGATGGCGGGGTCGGGATCCGGGAGGCGGACCTGGTGCATACAGGCCTCCGCCGGATTATCGGTGTTGCGGGGATTCGGGCTGTAGGTCCAGATGAGTACGCCGCTCACACCGGACAGGAAGTAGCCGTCGAACTCCCGGGCGAACATCGCTGAACGCTGTTGTGTCGTGATGGCACAGCCCGGCCCCGCGACTATTCCGGTCTCTCCCACGATGAACGGCTTGTTGAGCTGGTAGAGCTGCGACAGGGTCGGAGCGAGATGCCGGGAGACGACCTGGTCGCTGTGGTCCTGGTCGTACTCGTGCAGGCTGCCGACGTCGATGTTCGGCCCGCTGTGGAGCAAGCCGTAGTTCGCCGACGTCCCCGTTCCGCTGGTGAACTCGGCCATGGTTCCGCTCTCGACCAGGTGATGGGGATCGATCCCCTTGATGACCGCGGCGGTCTCGTCGAGGAACGTTTTGATCATCGTTGTGGAGACGCCGGTGGTCTGCTGCCCGGGTTCGTTGATGATCTCCCACATGCCGATCGCCGGGGAGTCCTTGTAGCGGGTGACGACTTTTCGCACCCACGACAGGTAGGCGTCACGGAAGCCTCCTCCGTACCAGGCGGCGTCCTTGGCCGCCTCCCCGCAGTCACGCCCCTGGTTCGCCAGCGAGAGGATCAGCTTCTGGCCGTTGGCCTCCGCCCGTTCGACGATGAGGTCGAGCTTGTCGACGCCGTACGCCTCGAACCCCCATGTGCGGCTCATGGCCGCCGGGGGAAGTCCGCCGAAGTAGGTGTCGAGCTGCGTCCGCGTCCATGGCGTGCCGGTCGCGCAGCCGCTCATGCCGAAGGCGTTGAAACCCGTGAAACGGTACGTTTCGCCGTTGAGCATCAGGTTCCGGCCGGCCCGGTAGACGAATCCGGGAGGTACGGCATCGGAGTTGCCCGTCGACGCGTGAGCCGCCTGCGCCGGTCGGGAAGACGGCTGAGTCGCTTTGGCCGTCGCCTGCGCCGGCCGCGAAGGCGGCTGAGTCGCTTCGGCTGCCGCCTCGCCGGAGGCGAGGCCGGGCATCCCGCCGAAGAGGGAACCGGCCACCACGAGCAGCGTCGCGGGAACTGCTGACCGGAGGAATGTTTTGGGCAAGATTTTCTCCTAGAAGATCACCCGAAGAGGCGTCATACCCTTGAGCGTGCGGGCCGATCGCATCGAGAGTTCAAGATCATAACATTCCGTTGTATTCGATGCCGGGCGGAGCGATCCCATGGAGGGCGGGGAGCATCACCCGGATCGGGCCCGGTGCGCCCTCTCCTGCTCGCGGCACGGGTGGTCGTGTGCGGTGCCGGTGGGTCTCCTGCTGACCGGTTGAAGCGAGATCCTGTACGGACCGCGGCCCGGCCCTCCGGTATGACCTCCGCTTCAGGGTGATTACTACGTATTGAAAACGATATTCGGAAATATCCTCTTTGCGGGTCAGGTTCGGGGACCATCCAGGCATGTCAGAGCAACACTGTGCGCAGGAGTCACACGAGCTCAGGCCACACGTTCCGAACGTGGCCCGCATGTACGACTACTTCCTCGGCGGGAAGGACAACTTCGCCGCCGACCGGGACGCCGCCGAGAAGATCATCGCCATCACGCGCGAGGCCGGAGGCGACCTGCGCCTGCTGGCCCGCGAGCACCGGGCGTTCCTCGGCCGCGTGGTCCGCACGCTCGCCGGGATGGGGGTGCGGCAGTACCTCGACATCGGAACCGGGCTGCCCACCAAGGAGAACGTCCACGAGGCGGCCCAGCAGGTGACGCCCGACGCCCACGTGGTGTACGTCGACAACGACCCGGTGGTGCTGGTGCACGCCCGGGCGCTGCTGCGGGACGACCGGCACACCCGGATCGTCGAGGCGGACCTGCGCGACCCCGCCGGCATCGTGGACCACCCCGAGGTCCGGGCCTTCATCGACTTCGACCGGCCGGTGGCCGTGCTCCTGATGGCAATCCTCCCGTTCATCACGGATGAGGAGGACCCCGGACGGATCGTCCGCGACCTCACCGCCCGCCTGCCCTCCGGGAGTCACGTGGCCATCTCCCACTTCTGCGCCGCGCAGACCAGTCCCGACCTCGTCCAGGAGGCGCAGAACGTCTACGCCCGGACGGGACCGACCGGGATCACGCTTCGCAGCCAGGAGGAGATCCTCGGGCTCTTCGACGGCCTCGAACTCCTCGACCCCGGTGTCGTCCCCATCAACGCCTGGCGCCCCGACCGGGAGGAGGAGGCGGCACCGGCCGACTTCAGCCGCCCGTCCTGGCTCGGCGGCGTCGCCCGCGTACCCTGATCCTCGTCCCGGAACGATCGGCGGTCGTGACCGGGGCCCTCGACGAGACCGGGGAGCGACCGAGGCCGGCTTCTGGCCCGGCGTATTGTGTCACCCTCAACTCATGTCGTCCGGTGTGAGCAGCCCGAGGCGAAGCGCCGCGCGCTCGTAGACGTCCATCTGAGCTCGGGGACCGACGGCGAGGATCTGGATGACAGGAAGCGTTCGCGGGCGATGAGCAGGTAATTCGCGGTAGACGATGCGCCAGCGTGCGAGCCTGGGGATCTCGTCGAAGTAGAGGCGGCGGCATCCGGTGAGATCAGGGTCGGCCGTGCCGATGAGTTCTCTCCCGCGTTCCTCTCCGTACATGAGGTTCTGAATCCGAAGGACCGCGATGCTTCGGAGGCGGTGTGTCGGAAGGTTCTTGAGATCGTCGTGGACCTCGGGCCTCAGGCGGACGTCGAAAACGCGTTCACGGGGGGACATGATCCGGAGAGTAGTCGAACAATGACTCTCCGGAGTCATGTTGGGGCATTGTGTTATGCGGCTGACTCCCTCCCGGGGGGAGGGGCGGCGCATGGCTCCTCCAGGTCTATCCCGAGGGAATCCGCCACCTCCTCCAGGGTCAGATCGGATTCGGCCGTCGAGTTCGCGAGGCGGTCCCGGATAAGGGGGGCCAGTTGGATCTCGTCGATGAGATCCGCGAGCTTCTCATAGAGTTCGAAGCTGATGATCACGGCTTCGGGCTTGTAACGGCGACCGATGACGACCGGTTCGGCCTGGAGGCCCTCTTCGCCGATGCGGGCGATGGTCTCGCTGAGCTGGGCGCGGGCGGTGGAGATTGGTTCCACGTGTACGAACTTCGCCATGTCGTGATCGTAGCACCACGGAAAGTCACTTGTACAAGTAGTTGTACAACTTTTCGTCGCGTCTGAACGTGTCCTGACGGGCGGCCGGCTGGCCGATCGGATCACGCTTCCCCTTCTCCTGGAATGACCGTCAAGACGGGGGAGCGGGCCGACCGACAGCGTGTTCGTGGTGGCCGACGGTAGCTGGAAGATCCGTCCACCGTCGCTTATGAGGGCACTCGGACGAGGTCGAGGAGCACCTGAAGGGGGACGCCGTATTCTGCCGCGCTCACGGCCTCGTCCGCGCCTCAAGCTGCTGGACGACCCTGTCGATCGGCGCACTAGCGTCGATCTCGGCGGTGCAGGTAGCCCGGAGCAGCGGCTCCACGTCGGCCAGGTCGCGCAGGATGGCCTCACGCTCCTCAGGGCGCTTGCCGAAGGGATTGTTGGTCCGCGTCGCGATCCGGGCGAGCATGATCTCAGCGGGAGCGCTGAGCAGGACGACGTGGTCGAACCGCGGGTAGAACCGCCCCTGGTTGGTCTTGCAGCCGGCTACGAAGAGGGCGCCCTCGCGGTGGCCGGTGAGCAGGTCGTCGATGGCCGACTCCCGCCACGCCCAGTCGGTGGATCCGTCCGGCAGGGTCACCCAGTGGCTCCACCGGCCGCTGTCGGTGTCGACGGCGCGATGGCCCCGGGCCGCCAGCATCTCCATCGCGGTGGACTTGCCGGTGCCGGACATGCCCGTGACCAAGACCTTCGCCATCGGCCGAGACTACCGCGCCACCCCGAACTGCCGGAGCTGACAGGACCCCGGGCTTCGCGCTTTCCCGGTCGATCACAGCGCAGTCGGAGGAGCGTGATCCCTGCCGCTGCTGATGTCGTTGCCGCGATCCTCTACAAGAACGAATCTGGCGGGTCGCTCCTGCCTGCGCGGGGACAATGCTCCCCGTGAAGGCGGGGCCGTCGCTGTGCCTTCGGATCAGGCGGCACGGTACTCGTCATCGATCTGGTCCGGCAGGAATGACGCGGGGATGCCATGCCCGATCAGGAAGCGGCGCTCACGCTCGAACACCTCGCGGGTGTGGCAGGCGTAGGTGGCCACATCTCAGAGGAGAGCGTGTCGCGAAACGGCCCCTCCTAGTCGTCGATCAGGTAGCAGGAATGGGTGCCTCGCATCCAGTCATGTCCGAACTCCGTGCCGGTGACGCGGCCGACGAGCACGAAGGCGGAGGTGACGCACTCCGCGAGGGGCGGGCTGTAACCGTCCAGAGACAGCTGGGTGAACTCCTCCCACTCGGAGGGCATGTCCTCCTCGTCCTCCTCCCCATGGGTCTCCGACCACTCCTCGTAGGCGAGCCAGCCGGGCAGCAGATCGGGATCGGTTCGCCAGCTCGTGTCCGCCCAGTCGAACCGCAGCCCTTCCGCATAGGCGTCGAGCGCGTACGGGTCGCCGCCGCGACGGGCCTTGGGCCGAGTGACACTCATCTCGGTCAGGTAGCTGCCGTCGGCCGCGTATAGAAGGGTGCCGGGATCATTCACATGCCGGCTCAGCCCAAGCGCCCGGCCGCCCATCGACAGCTCGTCGAGGGCGTCGATGGCCTGAACGCCGTGGTACTGCACCACTTGGGTCCATCGGTCATTCAACCGGCCGATCCATACCGCGCCCTCGTCTTCGGAGAAGTCGCGATTCTCCAGTTCCGCCCAGCTCAGCTGAACTTCGCTCCCGAGATTCGCGCCCATGAGCCGCGCCGTATCATGCACTCCCCAGTTCTCCACCCATAGGCCCAGGAACTCCTGGCCCATGCCGTAGGACCGGATGAGATGCCACAGCCGCTCCCCATCTCTCACTTTTTCTCCTCGCGAATCGGGTAGAGGCCGCCGGTACGGCTTTCGCCGCGCCGGCGGCCCACGTTTCTACTTGATATGCACCCAGGACTTGTCGTTGGCAAGCACCCGACATCTGGCGTAGAAGATATTCAAGTGCCTGCCGGCGCTCGTGTTCTGGCGCACATCTCGACCTGGTGCACATCAGGCCCGGCGTCCCATCGGAGGTGCGGGGTGCATTGGTGCGTTTCACGGTCCGTACGGTGGCCGAGAACGGTGCTCTGCATGTGGTCACCGCGCTCGACGTTCCCGAACTGCGCGGGCTTGGGTTCCGGCCCGTGAACGGGGGCGGCCTCACGTTGCGTACCAGCGATGCCGATCCGCCGTCGGTTCCTGTCGCCGTGGGCGGACCCCGGGCGTCGCCCGTCCACCCCGCCCGGGGTCCGACCTTCGCATGACCGGGGTGGAGACCCTCCGCTGGTGCGTCCTTGGAGGATCGCTCACCACCGGTGCGGGCGATGAGCGGGGCGCCGGGCTCACGAGATCCGGCCGGAGAGCTGGAACCAGACGACGCGGCCGGCGGCGGTCTCGTACCAGCCCCAGGCGGTGGCCAGCTCCTGGACCAGCCACAGGCCGCGCCCGCCACTGCCGTTGCCGTCGGCGTCCGGGCACAAGGCGGGGCGGCATCCCTCGGCCCCGGCGTCGATGACGTCGATGTGGAGCGTTCCAGAGTGGTTGGCGACGGCGACGAGGACCCGGCCGCCGGGGACGCGGCCGGAGTCCGAATGCCGTACGGAGTTCGTCACCAGTTCGGTGACCAGGAGGAGGGCGTCGTCGGTGTGCGGGTGCTCGGTGTCGTCCAGCAGGTCGCGGACGTAGCGGCGCATCCGGGGGACGGTGGCGAACTCGGCGGGCAGCTCGACCTGCCCGAGCAGTCCCAGCGCCCTCACCGGACGACCTCGGCGAGCCGCTCGGCCAGCTCACGCATCCGGCTGCGCCGTGGCGGGCCCGGCAGGAGTTCGTCCAGCTGGTCGTGGTCCAGCTGGCCGTGGTCCGGCTGGACATGGTCCGATCGGTCGCGGTCCGGATGGTCATGGGCCGGTCGGTCGTGGTCCGGTCGGCTGTGGGTCCGCCGACCGGGGACACCGGGCCAGGTGAAGGTCACCGTACGGCCGTGCTGAGCGGTGACGGGCCTGGGGCGGCCCGGGGGGAGGAAGACCTCCATGCTGGGCCTGCGACCGGGCGGGAGGCGGACGACGGAGTCGAACCCCAGATCGTTCAACTCCCACGCCAACTCCACCAGCCGCCCGCTTCCCTCTGATAGATCGCTTACGTCCATTCTCTTACCCGCCCTCCTGGGATCAGAGCTGTCCCCTAAATGCCACTAGATGCCGCATTGTCACGCTTCCCTCTTAGAAGGTCACGCTCTGTGTTCGCCCAGTGTGCATGACCTTCGAGCGCCTTGCAATAGAAAACAAAATGAACGATGTGCATGTTGATTCGCCAAGATCACTCCGGCAGACTGCCCGCAGTGAACACGGAGGGGATTGGCATGGGTGCGCAGCGGAGTCCATCGGTGCGTAGACGTCGACTTGCGGCCGAACTGCAACGCCTCCGCAAGGAGTCTGGTCTGACGAGAGACCAAGTAGCCGAGCACGCGGGATGCTCGCCGGTGACCGTCACGCGCATCGAATCGGCTGCCAGCGCCGCGACAGTCGGCCTCGTTGCGATGATGCTCGACCTCTACAGCGTCACCGACGAACGCCGAGAAGCACTGATGCAACTCGCGCGTGATGCGCGTAAGCGCGGCTGGTGGTTCAAGGTCTCCGAAGCGATCCCGGAGTGGGTTCAGAGCTACGTGGGCCTGGAGGAGGAAGCGACGAACTTCCAGGAGTACCAGTCAGAGTTCGTTCCCGGCCTCCTCCAGACTGAAGGCTACGCGCGGGCCGTCATGAGATCCGCCCCTATCCTGCCGACGGAGGAGGAGTTGGAGCGGCGTCTCTCTGTGCGCATGCAGCGCCAAGAACGAGTGCTGGAGCGGACGGACCCGCCAAAGATGTGGTTCATCCTCAACGAGGCGGTCATCCGTCGACCGGTCGGTGGCGTCGAGACGATGCGCGGACAGCTCCAACGCTTGGTTCGGCTCTCCAAGACCAACCACGTCACGATCCAGATCATGCCCTTCGCAGCCGGCGTTCACCCCGCGATGGATGGTGGCTTCACCATCTTGGGTTTCCCTAAGCCGTCCGACCCGGACAGTGTGTACGTTGAATATTGGCAGGGAAGCGTCTATTTGGAGAATCGGTCCGAAGTAGAGGCATACATCCTGCTTTTCAATCATCTACGTGCACAAGCTCTCGGGCCTGATCAGACCCGAGACATGATCACACAGGCCATGCAGGAAACCTGAGCGGATGGAGACGCAGGTCTATGATCGATCGGTCCCGGGTGATCTGGCGTAAGTCCAGCCAGAGCAATGCCAACGGCGGCCAGTGTGTCGAGGTTGGCGTCTGGCGGAAGAGCTCTCTCAGCGGTGGGAACGGCGGCAGCTGTGTTGAGGCGGCTTCCGCTGTGGATTCTTCTTTAGAAGCTCAGTTTGACGGCCTCTTCCTGCTTCGTGACTCCAAGGACCCCGACGGCCCGGTGCTTTCCTTCTCCTCCGGAGAGTGGAACGCCTTCCTTGCCATCATCAAGAGTGGCCGGTTTGACGCGTTAGCCTGATCAACTCCTTGACGACCCACTGTGTACCGGTGGCAGGAGGGTGAAGAGGCTCTCCGGGAGATACGGACCAGGTCCGGGTGCCGACTGAGCAGGAGTGATGACTTTGCGGCATCCAGAGCCGACCGTACGGAAGGACATGAGTCCTGCGCCACCGGCGCCCACTCGCAGGCGAAGGCTTCCGTCTGCCTGATCACGAGGGCTACGGCCTGACCCGGTAGCGACCGGTTCGGCTCCGTACGGAAAAGGGCAGCGCCCGCGGAGGCGGACGCTGCCCCGGGGTGTGGATCAGCCGGCGTGGACCGGGCGGCCGGTCCTGGTGAGGGACGGGTTCTCCGCCGACCTCCTCGCGGCGGACGGCTCCGTCGGGTACTCGGGAGCGCAGCGGGTGCCGGGCTGCGGCACCTTGAGCTCGATCAGATAGTCCGCGATCGTGTCGTGGGCGCAGACGCTGTTGCGGAACTGGCCGTGCCCGACGCCCTCGTACTCCAGCAGGACCGACTGCGGGATCTGCCGCGCGGCCGCGTGGTTCCAGGCCGCCGGGGTGCCGACGTCGTGGCGGGCGGTGGCCACCAGGATGGGCGGGGTGTCACCGATGTTGAGCCGGTGCTGCGGGTTGGAGACGGGGCCCTGCCAGTTGAGGCAGCTCGTCACGTCCGACCAGAACGGCGAGAGCTTCGTGTGCGGGGCGATCGTCTCAAGGCGCCGCCGGTACTGGTCGAGCTGGGCGAAGCTCGTGACGTCCCACTTCCAGTCGGAGCACCAGATGGCGGGGTAGGGGTTGGCGACCGCTTCGGCCTTGGAGGTGAGCGAGGGCGGCGGCGCGGCGCCCTCGGCGAGGGCCTTCAGCCAGTCGGCGGCGTCGAACCAGTCGCTCGGGGCGTACATGTAGTCGAACAGCCCCACCCGCAGTTCCTCGGCGGAGATCGGGTGTCCGTCGGCGGGGTCGGTGAGGTCTCCGGCCGTGGCCCTGGCGTGCAGGCCGTCCCACACGTCGACGACCTTCTCGTCGTGCAACGCGCAGGCCGCGGTCTCGCCGCACCACTTGGCGAATTCGAGGAAGCTGCCCTCGAAGTCCTCCGTCGTGGTCTTCAGGTAGTGCCACGCGGAGGTGATGCTGTGGTCCATGTTGGAGTCGATCGCCATCGCCCGGATGTTCTGCGGGAACATCTCGGCGTACTGCTGGCCGACCTGTGTGCCGTAGGAGATCGCGAAGAAGCTGATCTTGCTTTCGCCGAGCGCGATCCGGATCGCGTCGACGTCGCGGGCCGCGCTGGTGGTGTCCACGTGGTCGAACAACGGGCCGGTCCGCGCGCGGCAGTCCCTGGACAGGTCCGCGTTGAACGTCAGGAGCGACCGGTACTCGGCCTCGCTGGCCGGATAGGTGACCGGGGTGCGGTCGACCAGGTCCTCGCTGCACACCGCCTGCGTGCTGCGACCGACGCCGCGTGGGTCGAGGCTGACCAGGTCGAAGTACTGGCGGACGGGGTCGCTGTCCGGGATGCCGCGGTTGAGGATGAGCGAGTTGATGCCCGAGCCGCCGGGGCCGCCGGGGTGGACGACCAGCACGCCGATCCGCTTGGCGGGGTTCAGCGCCTTGAGCCGTCCGATCGCCAGGTTCAGGGTCGGCCCGTTCGGCTTCTTCCAGTTGATCGGCACCTTCAGGGTCGCGCACTCGCCCTTCTGCGTGGTGCCGCACTCCGTCCAGGCGGGAGGCTCGGAGGGGCGCCACTGCGAGGCGGAGGTCTGGGCGGCGGGTCGTCCGGCGGAGGACCGCTCAGCGTGGGCGAGGGCCGGGTGCGTGAACGAGGCCGTCAGAGCGAGCCCCGCGAGCGCGACGGTGAACAATCGCGTCTTCATGGATTCCTTTCATGAGCGTGCGCCGTGTGCGAGGGGGCGGCGACGGGTCAAGGACGTGTGGAAGCGGCCTTGACCGAGGCGGGTGGCACCCGTGGTGGAACGAGTGCTGCGGCGCCTGTCATGGAGGTTCACCCGGTCCTTCTGCGACGCCCGCCCCCTGGGCGGCATGAGAACCCGACGGAAACGTCCAGGAACCCACGCCCGAAGATCGCAAGTAGACGGGTGGATCTTGTCGTAGTCCGCATTCGGCCGCAAAGGGTTTCAGTCCTGGCTGAAAGGGTGCTTCATCCGCGGCCGTACCGGGCCCGCGTCATGGGGACCCCCTGCGGCGGATGATCTGGGCCGTGAACGGCCGGAGCCCGGCGACGGGTGGTCGCCGGGCTCCGTTCCAGGGCGTGGACCGGGTCTTCTCCCGGTCCCGGGCCTCACGTGACGGCCGGCCGTACGGCCGCCGGGCGCGAGACGGGGCGAGTCAGTCGAACAGCACCCGCAGGGAGAAGGTCATCTCGTCGCCGGAGGCGGTGCCGCTCAGGCCCACGGCGCGCAGGGCCTGGAGGTTGGCCTTCTCCTCGCCCTGCATGCTCTTCAGGTAGAGGGGCTCGATCTTGTTGAGGTCGGCGAAAAGGGCGAAGGTCGCCTTGTCGCCGTCGGGGATGGCCTGCTTGAAGCTCTCGCTGTCGCCCAGCTCGCCGTCCTTGGACAGCGCGGCGGCGTACTCCTGGGTGCTGGCCACCGTGAACACGCCGTCGCCCGCGACCTTGCCGAGCTGCATGGGGGTGCCGGACTGGGAGAGCGCCTTCTCCAGCTTGCCGAAGACCGCCTGGGCCTTGGCCGGGTCGGTGGTGATCCGGGCGCCGACCCTGGGCTGGTTGTCGCTGAGGCCGTTGGCGTCCAGCGCGACGGTGAGGTTCTCGCCGAGCAGCGTCACCAGGTCGGCCGGGAGGGCCAGCCCGGTCTGCTGCTGGATCTGGGCGACGGACTGCTTGAGGCGTCCGCCGGCGGCCTGGTCGGCCGAATCGATGATCTTGGGCCACTGCTTGGCGACCGCGTCGCCGAGGCCGGAGATGGAGACCGCGCCGACGGTGGAGGCGGGCAGCCCGCCCATGCCGTTGGGGACCGGGTCCGCGAGGCCCTCGAGCGGCTTGGCGCCGCGGGTGACGCCGGCCACTTCGGCGTAGGAGCCGTCGAAGCGGAGCGCGGCGGCGATCCGGGCGTTCTTGAGGACGTCGAGGGCCGTGGTGTTGCTCTTGGACTCCTCGGGGAGGAACGGGATCATCCGTCCGGCGTTCACCCAGAACGACAGCACGCCGGTCTCGCCGAGCGCGCCCAGGTCGCCGGAGAAGTCGGCGTCGTCGGACAGCGGGGACGCCTGCGCGGCCTGGTCGGCCTCCGCCTTGGTCTCGGCCACCAGCGCGTAGTCGTCGCGGAAGGCGATTCCGTGCTCGTCGTCGCTCATCAGCTTGTCGATGCCGGCCTTGGCCTTGGCCTCGTCGGTGACCTGGATGGCGACCACGGGCCTCGGCTCGCCGCCGCTCTTGGCCGGCGGGAGCACCGCCACGCCGATCCGGCTGCCGAGCCACGGCTCGACGTCGGCGGCGTAGTCGACCTTGGCGAGATCCTTGTCGTTCTTCGTGAGCATCGAGTACAGCGCCTTGCGCGGGTCGTCGCCCTTGAAGGAGTCCCTGGTGTTCGAGAACTTCTGCGCGATCTGGAAGAGCGCGAGCTTCTGGCCGGCGGCGGGGTCGAGGTCCAGGCGGGCGTAGACGATGGCGTTGCCGGGCAGCACGTCGTGCGGCTGGGTGCCGCCGCCGCTGAGCAGGTTGACCGCGTAGAAGCCGCCGCCGCCCACCAGGGCGGCGATCAGGACGGCGATCCCCGTGATCAGCATGCCCTTGCCGCTCCTGGGCCCCTTGCGGCGGGCCGGAGGGGACGCGGGGTGGCCGGAGCCGAGGATCTCGGTGTTCTGCCCGCCGCCGTAGGGCGGCTGCTGGCCGTAGGCCGCCTGGCCCCCGTACTGCTGGCCGTAGGCCGCCTGGCCCCCGTACTGCTGGCCGCCGGAGGGCTGCTGGCCCGCGCCGTGGGACGCCTGGCCCCCGTACGGCTGCCCGCCGGAGGGCTGGCCCCCGTACTGCTGGCCTCCGTACTGCTGTCCGTAGGGCTGGCCTCCGGACGCCTGGTCACCGTAGGGCTGCTGGCCGTACGGCGTCTGCCCGGACGCCTGCTGCCCGTAGGACTGCTGTCCGTAGGGCTGGCCGGAAGGCTGGCCGTAGGGGGGCTGCTGGTGGGCGGCCTGCTCCTGCCCGCCGTACGGGGATCCCTGCCCGCCGTACGGTGAGGAGGGCTGCTGTCCGTAGGAGGGCTGGCCGTACACCTGGGTCTGGTCGTACCCGGAACCGCCCTGAGGGTGACCCGGCTGCGGCGGCTGCTGCGGGTAGCCGCCCTGCTGCGGGTGCCCCGAGGCGGGCGGTGGGACCCGCTGGGTGGCGTCGTTCCAGGGATAGGGGGACGTGCCGTCGGGCTGCCAGCCGGAGCCGGGAGGCTGGCCAGGGGGGTTGTTGGGAGACATGCTCTCTCACAATGTGGATTTAGTGGGTAAAGCGAAAATAGTGGACTTCGGTAGCCGGGCGCTTGCATTGCACTAACCGTGAGACCGCCTGTCAGGGCGGAGCCGGGGGCCGGAGCCTCTCGCGGGGGCGCGTCCCGTGTCCGGACGGCGAGGCGTCGGCGCAGGTCATGGTGGTGGTGAGAGGCCGGGGAGGCGGGGCCCGCCGGGAGTCGGTACAGTGAACGCTCTAGAACAAGGTTCGGGAGCGTGGATGACGAAGTTCGACGAGGCGACGCAGGCGATCCGGGTGGACGAGGCCACCTACGACGTGTGCCTGGACGCCGGCTACTCGATCGGCGGCCCCCTCAACGGCGGCTACCTCATGGCGGTGCTGCTGCGTGCCGCGGTGGACGCCTCCCCGCACGAGCACCCCGTCAGCACCGCGGCCCAGTTCCTGCGCGCCCCCGTCCCCGGCCCCGCCCAGGTGCGGCTGGAGCAGCTCAAGGCGGGCCGCACCGCGGCGATGACCCGTGCCACCCTCGTCCAGGACGGCGTCTCCTTCATCGAGGCCCTCGTGACGACGGCGACCCTCGGCGACGCCGCCCCCGACTGGACGGGCGAGCCCACGGCGGTCCTGCCGCCCGTCGAGGAGTGCGTCAGGCTGCCCGACCCCAAGCCGGAGTCGAACATGACGCTCAGCGCGCGGATGGACATGCGGTTCGACCCGCCCACCATCGGCTGGCTGCAGGGCAGGCCCACCGGCCGCCCCGAGGCCCGCGCCTACTTCCGGATGGCCGAGCCGCAGGACCCCGACCCCTACGTGCTGGCGCTGGCCGTCGACGCGCTCCCGCCCGTGGTGTTCTCCGCCGGGGCGCGCGGCTGGGCCCCCACCGTGGAGCTCACCTGGCACCTGCGCGCCCTGCCCGCGCCCGGCTGGCTCACCCTGGTCGGCGGCGGCAGGCTGATCAGCGACGGCTGGTTCGACGAGGAGGTCGAGGTCTGGGACTCCGCCGGACGGCTGGTCGCCCAGTCACGGCAGCTCGCCCGGGTGGGCCGCGGCTGAACCCTGTCCGGCGGCGGGCGCCGCTGTGACGATTATTACCGTGATCGGGGGCCCGGGGTCGCCTAACCTTGGGAACCGTGTCGCAAGCGAGCATCGGGATCTTCGACAGCGGGGTGGGCGGCCTCACGGTGGCCCGCGCCGTCATCGACCAGCTCCCGGACGAGTCCGTCCTCTACGTGGCCGACACGGCGCGGCAGCCGTACGGGCCCAAGACCATCGCGCAGGTCCGCGCCTACGCGCTGGAGGTGATGGACCACCTCGTCGAGCACGACGTCAAGATGCTGGTGATCGCGTGCAACACCGCCAGCGCCGCGGTGCTGCGCGACGCCCGCGAGCGCTACGGCGTGCCGGTCGTCGAGGTGATCCAGCCCGCGGTGCGCCGTGCCGTACGGGCGACCCGCAACGGCAGGGTCGGGGTGATCGCCACCCGGGCCACCATCGAGTCGATGGCCTACCACGACGCCTTCGCCGCCGCCCCCGACGTGCTGCTGACCGGGGTGGCCGCGCACCGGCTGGTGGAGTTCGCCGAGCGGGGCGAGACCATGAGCGACGAGCTCATCGAGGTCGTTCGCGACTACCTCAAGCCGGTGCTGGCCGACGGCTGCGACACGCTGATCCTGGGCTGCACGCACTACCCGCTGCTGGCCGGGCCGATCGCCTACGTGGCGGGGGACGGCGTCACGCTGGTATCCAGCGCCGACGAGACCGCCAAGGACGTCTACCGGATCCTGCACGACCGGGGGCTCGCCGCGGCCTCCGGCACGCCCCGGCACCGGTTCCGCACCACCGGCGACACCGGGCTCTTCGAACGGCTCGGGCGGCGGTTCCTCGGGCCGGAGATCGAGGCGGTGGAGTTCGCGGCGCTGGACGACGGCCCCGGCGGGAGCCTCGTGGAAGCTGGGGAGACGCCGTGAAGGTGACGATCGTCGGATGCTCGGGGAGCTTCCCCGGGCCGGACAGCCCCTCCTCCTGCTACCTGCTGGAGGCCGAGGGGTTCCGCATGCTGCTGGACCTCGGCAACGGCTCGCTGGGCGCGCTGCAGCGCCACATCGGCCTCTACGACGTGGACGCGATCTGCCTGTCCCACCTGCACGCCGACCACTGCCTCGACATGTGCTCCTACCACGTGGTGCGCACCTACTCCCCGCAGGGACCGCACCCGAGGGTGCCGGTCCACGCGCCCGCCGACGCCCCCCGGCGGCTGGCCGGCGCCTACGGCATGCCCGACGAGCCGGGCATGGAGACCTCCTTCGACTTCGCGCCGCTGACCCCCGGCACGTTCGAGGCGGGCCCGTTCCGGGTGACGGCCGCGCCGATGAACCACCCGGTCGAGACCTACGGCTTCCGCGTCTCGTACGGCGGGCGCTCGGTGGCCTACTCCGCCGACACCGGGGAGACCGCCGAGCTGGTCCGGCTGGCAGCCGACGCCGACCTGCTGCTGTGCGAGGCCAGCTTCCCCGACGTCCCGGGACTGCCCGCCGATCTGCACCTCACCGGACGCCAGGCCGCCGAGCACGCGGCCAGGGCGGGGGTGGGCGCGCTGGTGCTGACCCACCTGGTGCCCTGGCACGACCCGGCCCGCATCCTCGCCGACGCCTCCCGGGCCGGTTTCCCCGGACGGATGGAACTCGCGCGGAGCGGCGCCGTCTATGACCTAGGGTGATGCCATGGCTCGTGCAGATGGACGCTCCCCTGACCAACTCCGCCCCGTCACCATCACCCGTGACTGGCTGACGCACGCCGAGGGCTCGGTGCTCGTCGAGTTCGGCGGCACCAGGGTGCTGTGCGCCGCGACCGTGCAGGACAGCGTGCCGCGCTGGCGGCGGGGCAGCGGCCAGGGCTGGGTCACCGCCGAGTACGCCATGCTGCCCCGGTCGACGAACACCCGCAACGACCGCGAGTCGGTGCGCGGCAAGATCGGCGGCCGGACGCACGAGATCTCCCGGCTGATCGGCCGCTCGCTGCGCGCCTGCGTCGACTACAAGATCCTGGGCGAGAACTCCGTCGTCATCGACTGCGACGTCCTGCAGGCCGACGGCGGCACCCGTACGGCGGCCATCACCGGCGCCTACGTCGCGCTGGCCGACGCGGTGAAGTGGATGCGCGAGCGGAAGATGTGCTCGGGCAACCCGCTGGTCGAGTCGGTCGCCGCGGTGTCCGTCGGCGTCGTCGGCGCGACTCCGCTGCTCGACCTCTGCTACACCGAGGACGTCGCCGCCGAGACCGACATGAACGTGGTGATGACCGGCTCCGGCGCGTTCGTCGAGGTCCAGGGCACCGCCGAGGGCCGGCCGTTCGACCGCGCGGCGCTGGACGAGCTGCTCGACCTCGGCGCCGCCGGGTGCGCGGAGCTGACCCGCCTGCAGAAGGAGGCCCTGGCGTGAGCGCCGGAGCGGCGTCACCCGCGAACCCGGGGGCCCCGGCGGCCGCGGGCCGGGTGGTGCTGGCCACCCGCAACGCCGGGAAGATCACCGAACTGCGCCGCATCCTGGCCGAGGCCGGGGTGCCGGTAGAGATCGTCGGCCTGGAGGAGTTCCCCGAGATCGGCGACGTCCCCGAGACTGGCCTGTCCTTCGCGGAGAACGCCCTGCTCAAGGCGCACGCGGTCGCCCGCGCCTCCGGTCTGCCCGCGATCGCCGACGACTCGGGCCTGTGCGTGGACGCGCTGAACGGCATGCCCGGCATCTTCTCGGCCCGCTGGTCGGGCAGGCACGGCGACGACCTCGCCAACCTGGAGCTGCTGCTCGCGCAGGTGTCCGACGTGCCGGCCGCGCACCGGGGCGCGCACTTCGCGTGCGCCGCCGCGCTGGCCCTGCCGGACGGGCGGGAGCGGGTGGCCGAGGGCGCGATGCACGGCGTGATCGTCGACGCGCCGCGCGGCACCGGCGGCTTCGGCTACGACCCGATCTTCGTGCCCGAGGGCGAGAGCCGGACGAGCGCCGAGCTGTCGGCGGCGGAGAAGGACGCCATCAGCCACCGGGGCCGCGCCTTCCGCGCCCTGGTCCCGATCCTGGCGGAGACGCTCTCCGGCGCGGCGGGCTCGTAGCCGGGCCCGCGTGCGGCCGGGGAGGGGCCGGACCGCGCGTCCCCAGGCCGGTCCCGTAATCGGCGCGTAAGATCCCGGTCCCGCCGCCGGGCGTAGCGTCGGAGGCATGAGGAGTGACAACCGCCTGCCCGTCTGGGCCTCGGCGCTGATCGGACTGGTGACCGGCGCGGTGGCGATCGGGGTCTCGCTGCTGGCGGCGGGGCTGGTGAAGGCGTCGGCCTTCCCGGTCTTCGCGGTCGGCAACGCCGCCGTCGATCTCACCCCGGCCGGGCTGAAGGACTTCGCGATCCGGACCTTCGGCGAGAACGACAAGCCGGTCCTGCTGGCGGGCATCTTCGCCGTCATGGCCGTGCTCGCCGTCGCCGTGGGCGTCTCCGCCGCCCGGGACCTCCGGTACGGCCTGGCGGGGCTGGCGGCCTTCGGGGTCGTCGGACTGGCCGCCGTGCTGACCCGTCCCGATGCCGGCCCGGTGGATGCGATCCCCACCGTCGCCGGGGTCGCGGTGGGCGCGATCGCGCTGCGGGCCCTGCTGAGACGCGCCTCCGCCGCCAGGCCCGACGACACCCGTCCGGAGGAGGCCCGGCCCGGCGAGGCGGTGGGGCCGCCGGTCATGCGGGCCGGGCGCGACCGGTACGCGGTGAACCGGCGCGGGCTGCTGACCGGCGTGCTCGGCGGCGCCGCCGTCGCCGGGGTGAGCGGCCTGGCCGGCCGGGCTCTGTCGGGCCGGTCGGAGGTGAGCGCCGCCCGGGTGGGCCTGGCACTGCCCCGCCCGGCCGTGCCGGCGAAGCCGCTCCCGGCCGGGACGGATCTGCGGATCAGGGGCCTGACGCCGTTCGTCACCCCCAACCGCGACTTCTACCGGGTGGACACCGCGATCGTCGTGCCGCAGGTCGATCCGCGCGACTGGACGCTGCGGATCGGCGGCATGGTGGACCGGCCGGTCGAGCTCACCCTGGCCGACCTGCTCAAGCGGCCCCTGGTGGAGGAGGACGTCACGCTGTGCTGCGTCTCCAATCCGGTCGGCGGTCACTACATCGGCAACGCCCGCTGGCTGGGCGCGCGGCTGGCCGACGTGCTGCGCGACGCGGGGGTGCGGAGCGGAGCGGACATGCTGCTCAGCACCTCCGCCGACGGCTGGACCTGCGGCACGCCGCTCGACGTCGTCCTCGACGGCCGCGACGCCCTGCTGGCCGTCGCCATGAACGGCGAGGCGCTCCCAGTCGACCACGGCTTCCCGGTCCGTCAGGTCGTGCCCGGTCTGTACGGGTACGTCTCGGCGACCAAGTGGGTCACCGAGATCAAGGTGACCCGCTTCGACCAGGACACGGCCTACTGGACGACCCGGGGATGGGCGGAGAAGGGGCCGATCAAGACGCAGTCGCGCATCGACCTGCCGAGGGACGGCGGGAGCGTCCCGGCGGGCCGTACCGTGATCGCGGGTGTCGCCTGGGCGCAGCACCGGGGGGTGGACGCCGTCGAGGTGCGGGTCGACGGCGGGTCGTGGCTCCGGGCCAGGCTGGCCGAGGCGCCGACCGCCGACACCTGGCGTCAGTGGGTGGTCGACGACTGGGACGCCGTCCCGGGCCGGCACACCATCGAGGTGCGGGCCACGGACGCCGCCGGATACACCCAGACCGCCCAGCGGGCCCCGGTCACACCCGACGGCGCCACCGGCTGGCACGCCGTCACGGTCACCGTCACCTGAGCGTTCCACCTCACGGCCCGCCGTGGACCCGGCTCCCGGCCGGGTACGGCCCGGCCGGGTCTCGGGGCGTCAGCCGTTGATCCCGGCGGGACCGCTCCCGCCGCCGCCGCCGGTGTTGATATCCCCGCCATCACCGATACGGCCCGGGTTGACACCGGGGCCGCTCCTGGCCGGGCCCCCGACGTGGCCGCCGCGCCGGGCGCGGCATTTGGCGGGATGCTTGGCCTCCGAGCAGGGCTTGGCGACGTTGACCTGGGACGATGCCGAGGAGAACGGTCCGGCCTCCAAGGAGGGCCCACCGAGTCCGTCCGACGCCACCGCCGGGACGGCGAGGAGGGAGACGAACATCGCCCCCGCGGAGAGGGCGTATCTGATCGTCGTCATGGTCATCACTCCCTGTCTGGTTCCGGTGCCCGGGCGGTGCCCGGACCGGGGAACGGTCAGCCGTCGATCCCGCCGGGGCCGCCCGGGCCGCCGGGCTGTCCGGGGGTGCCGTCGTCCCCGTGGATGCCGGGGGGCCTTCGGCGGGCGGTACAGGTCCGGGCCGAGGCATGGAAGGCGGCGGACTAGCCGTGGCGATGCCTGAGGCACCTGCTGGAGTTCCGCCTGCTCGGGCAGGTACCGTCGTCCCTCGCGACGATCGGGGCGGTGACCGGGGCGGCCCGCACGGCGGAGCCGGCCGGTGCGGTCCCGGCCATGGCGGCCCCGGCCGCCGGGACGGCGAGCAGGGAGGCGAGCACCGCCCCCGCGAAGAGGGTGTGCCTGATCGTCATGGACATCACTCCGTCCGGCCTTCGGGGTCCGGGTGCGGCCCGGCCCGGCGAACCGCCGGGCCGTCGCCTCAACCGACGCCGTCCCGGCCTGGGAACCTCGTGTCCCACGGTAGGCACGGCGGGCCCCGGAGGTCGTCCAGGGGCGATCAAAGCCTTGCGCACGGCTTATTACCAATGAGTAACCATCTGTGACCGCATGCGTCGAATCGATCACGGAAAGTGACACGGGCCGAGTGGGGCATCGGCACCGTCGCGCGCCGGGCCGGGGGCCGCGGGTAACGCCCCGGTAGGTCGCCCCGTCGCCGGCCGGCCGCGGAACGCTCCGGTGCGCGTCCCCCGGTTCGGTCAACTCGCCCGCCGGTCTGGTCAACTCCCCCGCGCGGCAGGCGGGGGGCCCCTAGCATCGGGCCCGGACGGATGGGCGAGGGGGACGCATGACGCGGTTGTTTCTGCCCGAGGGGGTCTACAACCCCGTCGTGGCCGCGGACGGGCGGCGGTGGCGCGACTTCGAACTGGACGGCTCGCAGCCGCTCCCGGTTCCGGCCGCGCCGCCACGCGAGCCGGAGCCGGCGCGCTGGCGGCCGCTGCTGCTCGACCGGTGCCGGCCGTACGGCGTGGCGGGCGGGCTGGCGATGCCCGACCCGCAGACCCAGGAGGACGTGACGCGGGCGGTGCCGCTGACCGGGCGGGGCGTGCCGCGGCGCTTCCCCGACCCGCGCGGCATGTGGATCAGGCTGGTCAACGGCGCCGGTCCCGCCGAGGACCCATTCCGGGCGACCAACGCGGTGGACTGCGCGCTGGCGGTGCTGTCCACCTGGTACGGCGCGCCCGCGGTGGCGGCCCCCCGGCGGCCCGAGTACGACCGCGCCGGCAAGCCGCTGCTCACCGGGGAGGCCGGGGGAGTGGCCCGCGCCGAGCGGTGGCTGGGCCAGCGCTTCCGGTACGTCGGGCAGGGGCGGCAGGCCTACGTCCCGATCGCGCAGGCGCTGCTGTCCGGCGGGCACGGCTCGTGCGCGGTCATCATGAACCGGTGGCCGGGCGGCGGCAGCCACGCCTGGAACGCGGTCAACTTCTCGGGCGAGGTGATCTGGATCGACGCGCAGCGGGGCCACATGTCGGTGGAGCCGCCGTACGGGTCGGTCGCCGGGGTCTTCTGCGTGGTGGTCGACGCGGATGGGCGGCGGCTGTGAACCCCATCGATGTCATCGACGCGGAGGAGGGGCCGTGAACCTCGACCAGGCCAGGGCGATCGCCGAGGAGTACTTCAACGGCGTCCGCCGTCCCGGCTCCGCCGTGGAGATCCGGCTCCACGGCTTCGGCGGCGGCTACGTCGCCTGGGCGGTGGAGCCCGAGCCCGACGACCCCGGGGTGCTGCCCGACACCGTCGGCGGCGGCTGCGTGGTGATCGACAAGTACACCGGGGAGCTCGCCATCCGGCCGCTGCTCCACCCCGAGTCGGTCGCCGAACAGTGGCCCGGCCCCCGCCTCCGATAGGTCGCTGCCTTCAGGAGCACGATTCTTGGAAACGTGCTCCTGAAAAGAGCGATCATGCGGTTCTGAGGAGAACGGCCGGGGCGCCGCCCCCGCGGGCGCCCCGGCCGTTCCCCGCGCGCACTCCGTCCGGCGCACTCCGCGCACCGCCCCTAGCGGACGCCCGGTCGCGGTGCCGGCCGGTCAGCCGGTGGCGAGGGAGCCGACGATGGAGGCGCGGGCGGCCCGGCGGGCCGGCAGCACGGCGGCGACGACCCCGGCCAGGCCCGACAGCGCCACGAACGCCAGGATCTGCGTGACCGGCACCTGGAAGGCGACGTCCTCGGCCATCGTCCGCGTCGCGGCCCAGCCGAACCCGACGCCGAGCGCCACGCCGACCAGCGCGCCGATGAGCCCCAGGATCAACGCCTCCACGGTGAGCATCCGCCGCAGCTGGGGCCGGGTCAGGCCGAGCGCCCGCAGGAGTGCCGACTCCCGGGTCCGCTCGTGGACCGACAGTGAGAGCGTGTTGGCGATGCCCAGCAGGGAGATGAGCACCGCCAGGCCCAGCAGGCCGGTGATGATCATCACCATCATGTCGAGCGACTCCTCGAACTCGCCGCGGACGTCGGCCGCGCTGGCGACCTTCGCCGTCGGGTACGGCCGCGCCGCCGCCTCGACCACCCGGCGGCCCACGTCGGCGCCGACGCCGTCCCGGGCGTTGATCATCAGCCGGCTGTCGCCGACCGCGCCGAAGTAGCGGTCGAAGTCACCCGCCGGAACGGTGACCGGCGGCAGGACGCCCGAGTCGGGGTCGAAGGTGGCCACGACCCGCAGGCTCACCGTGCCGGCCTCGGCGGTCCGCACGCCGATCCGGTCGCCGGTCTTCAGCTTCAGGCTGGTGGCGACGTTCCGGTTGACGACCGCCGTCCCGGGCGTGAGCAGGGCGATCGACCCCTCGTCGAGCTTCGGCCGGAAATCCGGCGCCGGGGTGAAGGTCCCCACCCGGAACTCGGCGCCGCGGTCCCCGACTTCGGTGGTCTTCTCGCGGAACGCCGCGACCGAGGCGAGCTCGGGCCGCTTCCGGAGGCCCTCGCCCAGGGCGCGGGGCATCGTGGAGTCGCGGTCCTGCGGCTGCACCAGGTAGTCCACCGGGAACTGCTCGTCGAGCCGTTCGGTGAAGGTCACCCGTATGGTGCCGGTGATGACGGCGATGAGGGTCATCAGCGTCACGCCCACGGTGAGCGCCACGGTCGTGGTGGCCGACCGGCGGGGGTTGCGGCCGGAGTTGTCCATCGCGAGCCTGCCGGGCACCCCGGCGAGCTTCGCGGGCAGCCAGCCGACCAGCGCGCCGAGCGGCCTGACGAGCACCGGGCCGATGATCAGCACGCCCAGGAAGAAGACCGTGCCGCCGCCCATGACGACGAACAGAGCGGACTCGCCGGGGCCCATGGCGATCCCGGCCGCGGTGACGCCCGCTCCGGCGAGCAGGAACAGCGCCGCCAGGGCCGTCCGGACGACTCCGGTCCGGAAGACGTGCTCCTCGACCTGCGAGCGCAGCGCCGCGATCGGCGCGACCCGCGTCGCCGTCCGGGCCGGCAGCAGCGCCGAGCCCACGGTGACGACGACGCCCAGGGCCACGGCCAGCCCGATCGTGCGCGGCGACAGCGCCGGTGCCGTGCCGGTGGGCAGCGGCGCGCCGAACGAGGTCAGCGCGGCGAGCGCCCCCAGGCTCAGGCCGTAGCCGAGCAGCAGCCCGAGGGCCGAGGAGAGCAGGCCGACCACCGTCGACTCCAGCAGGACCGAGCCGAAGACCTGCCTGCGGGTGGCGCCGATGCAGCGCAGCAGCGCCATCTCCCTGGTCCGCTGGGCGACGAGGATGGTGAAGGTGTTGTAGATCACCAGGGCGGCGACGAACATCGCCACCAGGCCGAACAGCAGCAGGCCCGTCTTGAGGACCCCGGTGTCCGCGCCATTCCGCTTCACCAGGTCGTCGGCGAACCTCTCCCCGGTCATGACCTGGTAGCCGGATCCCAGGGCGGCGGCGACCGCCGCGCGGGCCCGCTCCTGGGAGACGCCCTCGACGGCCGCGACGTCGATCTCGGTGAAGGCGCGCTGCCCGGTCATCCGCTGCGCCATGGCGGTGGTGTAGCCGACCGCGCCGGTGTAGCCGAGCTCCTGGTCGAGGCCGACGTCGAACAGGCCGACCAGCGTGAACTCGTGCCGGGCCTCGCGCGAGTCGAGCACCGTGATCCGGTCGCCGACCTTGAAGCCGCGGGTCCTGGCGGTGTTCTCGTCGAGTACGGCCTGCGCGTCGGTCCTCGGCGCCGCGCCGCTGGTGATCTCGGTGCGGTTCAGCGGGCCCTCGACGACGGAGACGCCGGAGGTGGGGTAGTCGCCGGCGGCCTTACCGTCCTTGCCGATCAGGGCGGAGGTGCCCCGGACCAGCCCCTGGGCGTCGGCGACCCCGCCGATGGCGCGGATCTTCTCCAGAACCGCCGCCGGGACGCGCTCCGGCTCCCGGCCGTCCGCGCCGGGGCCGGGCAGCACGGCGACGTCGATCCTGTCGGCCGCCGCGCCGAACCGCTGACTGAAGCCCGCGTCGATGGTGTCGGTGAGCACGAACGTGCCCGCGATGAAGCCCACGCCCAGCGCGATCGCCAGCGAGGTGAGCAGCAGGCGCAGCCGGTGCGCCAGCAGCCCGGCCAGTGTCGCCTTGATCATCTCCTCAGGCCTCCAGCTTCATCAGCGTGTCCAGCACACTCTGCGGCGTCGGCCGGTGGATCTCGCTGACCAGCAGGCCGTCACGGAGGAACACCACGCGGTCGGCGTAGGAGGCGGCCACCGGGTCATGGGTGACCATCACGATCGTCTGGCCGAGCTCGCGCACCGACGTGCGCAGGAAGGCCAGCACCTCGGCGCCGCTGCGGGAGTCGAGGTTGCCGGTCGGCTCGTCGGCGAAGATGACCTGCGGCTTGCTGATCAGCGCCCTGGCCACGGCCACCCGCTGCTGCTGGCCGCCGGACAGCTCCGCCGGCCGGTGCCCGAGCCGGTCGCGCAGGCCCACGGTCTCCACCACGCGGTCGAACAGGTCCTGGTCGGCCTGGCGGCCGGCGATGTCCAGCGGGAGCCGGATGTTCTGCTCGGCGGTCAGCGTCGGCAGCAGGTTGAACGCCTGGAAGATGAAGCCGATCCGTTCGCGGCGCAGCAGGGTGAGCCGCTTGTCGTCCAAGCCGGTCAGCTCGACGTCACCGATGTGCACCTGTCCGTCGCTGACCGTGTCGAGGCCCGCCAGGCAGTGCATCAGCGTGGACTTCCCGGACCCGGACGGCCCCATGATCGCGGTGAAGGCGCCGGTCGCGAAGGAGACGTCCACCCCGCGCAGCGCGTGCACGGCCGCGTCCCCCCGGCCGTAGCTCTTCGTCAGCCCCTTCGCGACCACGGCGGGCGCCGCGTTCTCCCGCGCGCCCCGCGCGCCGATCTCGCCACCGGTGAGGGTCACGTCAACTCTCCTTGCGACAACAACGTTCATTACCGGGAAAACGCTATTGCCAGGGGGAACGCCTGCCATCGGGCTGCGGGACGGACCTGTCCTCCACCGGAGGGCTCGTACGCGGCGGCCGTTCCCACCGCCGGAGTAGCCCGGCATCGGCCATTCGGCCGACCCGGCGGGCGGGGTCAGCCGGCCGAGTTCGGGGTGACCAGGCCGCTCTCGTAGGCGTACACCACCACCTGCGTCCGGTCCCGCAGGCCCAGCTTGGCCAGGATCCGGCCCAGGTGCGTCTTGACCGTCGCCTCGGCCAGGACCAGCCGACCGGCGATCTCGGCGTTCGACAGCCCCCGCGCCACCAGCACCAGCACCTCGCGTTCCCGCGCGGTGAGACCGTTCAGCGCCGCCGGCTCCGCCGTACCCGGCGAGGGGAGGTGTACGGCGAAGCGCTCCAGCAGCCGCCGCGTCGTGCTCGGCGCCACCACCGCGTCGCCGCTGTGCACCGACCGGATCGCGCTGACGAGGTCGGCGGGCGGCACGTCCTTGAGCAGGAACCCGGCCGCGCCCGTCTTCAGCGCGGCGAACGCGTACTCGTCCAGGTCGAAGGTGGTGAGGATCAGCACCCGCGGCCCGTCCGGCTCGGCGCGGATCAGCCGGGTCGCCTCCACCCCGTCCATGACGGGCATCCGCACGTCCATCAGCACGACGTCCACCCCGGTCGTCCGCGCGGCCCGGACCGCCGCGGCGCCGTCGCCCGCCTCCGCGACGACCTCGATGTCGGGCTGGGCCCCGAGCACCATGCGGAACCCCGTCCGCAGCAGCTCCTGGTCGTCCACCAGCATCACGCGGATCACGTCCCGCCCACCTCCTCGCTCAACCCTCGTCCGACCCTCGATCAGCCTTTGCTCAGTTTCGCTCAACCGGCCGCGGGCTCGCCCACCGGCAGCCGCGCCGTCACCTGGAACCCGCCACCGGGCCGGGGCCGGGCGTCGACGCTCCCGCCGAACACCGCGGCCCGCTCCCGCATGCCGACCAGGCCGTGACCGTCCGGGCTGCGGGGGGCCGCGGCGCCGCGGCCGTCGTCGGTCACCCGCAGCAGCAGCTCGCGCGCGCCGTACTCCATCTCGACCGTGGCCCGCGTGCCGGGACCGCCGTGTTTGAGGGTATTGGTCAGCGCCTCCTGGACGATCCGGTACACCGTCAGCTCCTCCCCCTCGGGAAGGGCCTGGCGGTCCCCGGCGATGCGCAGGTCCACCGGCAGGCCGGAGGAGCGGACCCGCGCCACCAGCTCGTCGAGCTGGGAGAGGCCGGGCTGCGGGGTGTACTCCTCGGTGGTGTCGTCGGCCCGCAGCACGCCGACCATCCTGCGCATCTCGGCCAGGGCCCGCCGTCCGGTGGCGGAGATCGTCCTCATCGCCTCGCGGGCCGTGTCGGGGTCGCCGCCGCCCAGCGCGTAGCCGGCGCCGTCGGCCTGGACGATCATCACGCTGACGTTGTGCGCGACCACGTCGTGGAGCTCGCGGGCGATCCTGGCCCGCTCGGCCGCGGCGGCCAGCCGGGCCTGCTGGTCGCGCTCGCGCTCGGCCCGCTCGGCCCGCTCCTCCAGCCCCTCCAGGTAACGGCGGCGGGTGCTGGTGTAGATCCCGGTGATCCAGATGGCCATGACGAACACCGAGGCGCTGGCGAAGGGCTTGCCCTCGAACTCGCCGGGGAGCCGGACGAGGGCCAGGAAGATGCCCAGTTCGGAGGTGAGCAGCGCGCCGATCGCCCAGCGCGGAGCGCGGTACGCCGCCACGCCGTACATGGCGATGAGCACGGAGAGGTTGAAGAACAGCGGCTGCACGCCGGCGAGCCACTGGGCGAAGCTGAGCAGCGAGATGGTCGCGAACACCGCCAGCGGGCGGCGGCGCATCCAGAACAGGGGCGCCACCAGCGCCGTCGCGAGCGCGAGGAACCCCCAGGAACCGAGGTCCCGGCCGAGCGGGCTGACGTTCCCGGAGCGGATCAGCTCCGCGTTGACGACCGAGAGCAGCAGGAACGGCGCCAGCCACAGGAGGCCCACGACCGCCGGATGCCGCCGGCTCCAGGAGTGCAGTCTGCCGAACACATCCCCACGATACGTATGGGCGGATCGGTCCCCTTCCGCCTCAGGGTGGAGCGCGGTGTACGACCCAGGTAGCACATTTTGTACGGCTTACGTGTGCTTTACCGCTCCTTGGGCATCATGGTGTCCGGGAGCACCCTCCGGGGTGAGTAAAGGGAGACCGTTGGTGATGGCGGATCGCAGCGCCGGGCCGCGCGATGGTGAGGACGCACCGCGCGGCCCGGCGACTCGGGAGACGTCCGCCCGCCGGTCCGGCGACTCGGGAGAACCCGCCGGCCGGTGACGATGGGAGAGCGCGAAGCGGCCCCGGCCCCTGGGGAGGGGGCCGGGGCCGTCGCGGTCACGTGACGGACGGGCCGCCACGCCGGAACCGCCGGATCAGGACTTGGTGATCTTCACGTCGTCGACACCGGCCTCGATGAGGCTCGCCGTCGAGGCGTCGGCCGTCTCGACCAGCAGGCGGACCGTCTGGCCCGCGTAGGACGACAGGTTCACCGTCGCCGTCTGCCAGGCCCCGGCCCGGTCGGAGGCCGCGCCCAGCTGCTGGAACACCACGGTGTTCGAGCTGCCGCTCACCACGCGGACCCGGAAGTAGTCGCTGCTGCTCGCGTTGTTCAGGTGCGCCAGGTACCAGGAGAACGTCAGCGTCAGCGTCCCGGACGGCAGCGCGATCTCCGGCGAGCGGACGCTCGTCAGGCCGCCGTCCACGTCGTAGTCGCCCGCCGCGGTGCCCGCCAGCCGGCCGGTGACCAGGTCGTTGGACCCGCTGACGGTGGTGCCGAGCTGCAGCGTCACACCCGAGGAGGTCGCCGCCGGGTCACCGCGCTCCCACTTGCCGGTGGTGGCGGTGTCGGTGCCGCCCGCGTTCACCGTCCAGCCCAGGTCGGTCTCGAAGGTGTCGCTGAAGACGACGTTGCCCGACGTGCCGACCGTGAGGGCGAACGTGGCCGTGTGGTCCACGCTGGCGCCGTCACCGGTGACGATCACGTTGTAGGTGCCCGAGGCGGTGCCCGCCGGAACCGAGATCGTCATGGTGGAGGAGGCGCCCGAGGTCACCGACGCCGGGCTGAAGGACGCGGTCGCCCCGGACGGCAGGCCGGAGGCCGAGAACGTCACGCTCTGCGCGCTGCCCGAGGTGGTCTGCGTGCCGACCGTCGAGGTCGCCTGCTGGCCGGCCTGCACACTGGCCGAGGACGGGTTCAGCGTCATCGAGAAGTCGTTGCTCGTCGAGCCGCACGAGGTGGGCTCACCCGAGGCGGCCGGGACGTTGACGGCGTTCCACGCGGCCTTGGTCGCGTTGAACTCGGTGCAGGAACCCGGGAACAGCTGGATCGCCGCCTCCAGGCTCGCCTTGCGGACGAGCTGGTGGGTCCACGTCGTGGTCTTGCGGTTCAGCGCGCCCATGAAGATCTGGCCGGCCTTCTGGATGCCGACCCCGGTGACCGCCGTGCCGTTGCAGGTCGGGCTGACCGGCTGGCCGTTGGTCGGGTTGGACCCCATCGAGAGCAGGTAGAACCAGTGGTTCTGCACGCCCGCCCCGGCGTGCACCTCCAGGTTCGGCACCGAGGAGGAGTAGCAGTCGGGGTGGCCGGAGATCTGCGACGGCTTGTGCATGTAGCGGATCGGGCCGTTTCCGACGAGGTTGACCTCCTCGCCCACGCTGAGGTCCGGCGGGTCGTACTGCGCGGGCTCGTTGGCGTAGAACTCCGTCAGCGCGCCGAAGACGTCACCGGTGGACTCGTTGAGCCCGCCCTTCTCGTTGCCGCCGGTCGAACCGCCCGGCGTGGTCTGGAAGATCGCGTGCCCGAACTCGTGGGCCACCACGTCGATCGGCGTCGCCTGGCGCTGGTTGTCCTGCGAGTGGCCGAAGTTGGTGTAGCTGCCGTTCCAGTAGGCGTTGACGTCGCTCAGGCCGACCCGAGCGGGGAAGCCGCTGCCGCTGCCGTTGATGCCGTCGCGGCCGAGCCAGTTCTTGAGCATGTCCCATTCCTGGGCCACCGCGTACATGGCGTCCACGCACGCGGTCTCCAGGTTGGTGCCCGAGCCGTTGCCCCAGCTGTCGTCCGTACCGGTGTAGGCGGTGCCGCCCTGGCCGCCGCAGCGGATGCCCGGGCGGGCCGGGTCGGTCATGGAGTACGACGTCCCGGAGCCGGTGGTGCCGATGGTGACCGGGCCGTTGTAGTAACTCGATCCCGAGCCGTCCCTGACCTCGTCCGACTTCTCGGCGACCTCACCGGTCACCGCGTCGACGAAGACGTGCATCTTGCTCTCGCGGCCGCGGTCGGCGCCGGTCACCAGGACCTCGTAGGCCAGCCGGCCCCGTCCCTGAGCCATCACCGACAGCTTCGGCGCGGCCACCTCGGCGGGGTCGCTGATCTGCGTCCGGGCGATCTCGGCGGCCTTCGCCGCGTCGATCTTCGGGGTGGTCGCGACGCTCAGCGGCTCGGTCTGGGCGACCGACGTGCTCAGCACGCCGCCGGCGGCGTTCGTCACGACCACGAAGTCGCCGCCGTAGACCGGCAGGCCGGCGTAGGTGCGCTGGTAGGCGATGTAGCTGAGCCCGTCCTTGGTGGCGAGAGCGCTGTGGCGCAGGAAACGGTCCTTGGGAGAGGCCCGCAGGATCGCCGGTTCTGACTCCACCAGGCGGTCGGCGGCCTGGGCGGGAGTGTCGGGGGAGGAGGCCGGCGGAGCCTGGGCGATCAGCCCGGCGGCTCCGGCGGACGGGGCGGACAGTGCCACGGCGAGGCTTGACGCCGAGGCAACGAGCGCAAACGCGACAGAGCGTTTCACGCGGGTGCTCCTTTGCTGAGCGGCGGCCACGGGATCTTTTTTGGGGGGTTGTCCGTGGTCCGCCGTGGTGCACGGTGGCGAGTCCCGGAGCGCGTTCACGCACGCTGCGCGCCTGGCGATGGTGAACGGCGGAGGGGAGAGACTCGTCGGTAGCACTGGGGCTGAGAGGATTTGACCCTGCGGAGAGATCGCCGTCAATATCTCGGTCAAAAGAGGAATTTTCACGATTTGGTGACGGAAAGCGATTGCTGCGCGGAGCCCCTGTTCACAGACTCGGCCCGCCGTTCACCACCGGGTTCCGGCGTTCACAATCCCCTCCGGCTGAGCGCCGCGCGCGGCGGGCCGGCCGGATACGGCGGGCCGTTGGGCCGGCGGCGTACGGCCGGAACCATTCGGCGGGCCGTTGGGCCGGCGGTCGGTGGCCGGACCGTTCCGGCGGGTCATCGAACCGGTAACGGGTGGCGGAAACAATCCGGCGGACCGTTGAACCGGCGGCGGAGCGCCGGAACCGCCCGGCACCATCTGCCCGACGAACCGCGACCTGATCAGCCACCTGCGCCCCGGAGGGCTCGTCCCAGTGGGATTCCGGGAGACCCCGCCCGCACCGGACCTCCCGGACCGGTTCGGCGCCGAACCCGACGAGTACGCCGACCTCGCGGGCGCCGTGACATATGGCTCAACGGCTACCGCGGCGTCCTGGGCTTCGTCACCCTCCTGCTGCGCCGTACCGGCTGAGGTCACGGCCCGGGATACGGCCGGCCGCCGGCCGGGTGCCGGCGGCGCGTTCCTCCTCCAGGGTCGTCTCACGCAGCAGCCGCAGCGCCTCACGAATGACCGCGGACCTCGACCTGGCGCCCTTCTTCTCCCGGTGGTACTCGATGAAGAAAGCGTCCTGCGGTGAGACGGTCACGGCGGTGTCCACGGATCTCAGAACCGCCGAGTTGTTTTCGATTCTTTTGTGGGGCCGACGGGATTCGAACCCGCTCTGTACAGTACCTAAAACTGCCGCCTCTACCGTTGGGCTACGGCCCCTGCTTTTTCCCGCGAAATTCTCTGTCTGAGAATGGCAGTTCGGGCAGAGAAAACGCAAGTTGTTTATTCTGTTGTCGAGCCGGTCGCCGTTGATGTGATCGACGTGCAGGGTCAGGTTCCGGCCCTGCCAGACTCCCTCGATCTTACAGCCAGCACACTGGTACGGCATCCCGACGGCCAGAAGGCTCCCCCGGAGCCGGCCCGCGTTGGAGCGTGGGCTGCCCTTCGGCCATATGGCGAGGATCTGCTCCGGGCGGCGGCGCCTGGGTGAGGGCTGGCCTTTGTTGGGGGCGACCCTTCGGAAGTGGGACGTGTCGATGCCGAAGCGCTTCAGCTGGCGGCTGACGTGGGCGTGGTTGCCTCCGGCGACCGTCACGCCCAGGCGGCGGAGGACCTCGGTGACGCTGAGGGATTCCGCCGCCGCCTCGGCCGGCATTTCGGGGGTGTATTTGTATTTGATGGGCACGTGCCGAGGGTGGACGGTGTGACCGACAATTCTCGGGGTGCGATCAAATGGCGATAAAAGGGTAGAAAAGTTATTCGCCCACGCCCAGCTCCCGGCGGAGACGCGCGACGTGGCCGGTGGCCTTCACGTTGTAGAGAGCCTTTTCGATTTTGCCGTCGGCGTCGATGACGAAGGTGGAGCGCAGCACTCCGACGATGGTCTTGCCGTACATCGTCTTCTCACCGTGCGCGCCGTACGCCTTGTGGACCTCCAGTTGCGGGTCCGACAGCAGCGGGAAGGTCAGCGCGTCGCGCTCGGCGAACTTCGCCAGCCTGGCGGGGGAGTCCTTCGACACCCCCAGTACGGCGAAGCCGGCGGCGGCCAGCGAGTCGAGGCTGTCGCGGAAGTCGCAGGCCTGCTTGGTGCAGCCCGGGGTCATCGCGGCGGGATAGAAGTACAGGATCACCCGCCTGCCGCGCAGACCCTCCAGGGAGACGGTCGTGCCGTCGGCGGCGGGAAGGGCGAAGTCCGGGGCGGCGTCGCCGGGCTCGAGTTTCATGGTGTCCCTTCGTGGAATCGTTCCCGGGTCAACTTACCGGTCGGCCCGAAGTGTCGTCGGGGGGACGGACCTGACAGACTGATCGATGTCAAGGGCGAGGAGAGGAGAGCCATGGCGGACACCGATCCCATGGAGCTGGAGCGGCGCATCGCGCGGACCCGTGCCGAGTTGGCCCAGACGGTGGATGCCATCGCCGACCGGGTGAGCCCGAAGAACGTCGCGCGCCGGACGGTCGCCAAGGCCGAGTCGGACGCCAGGCGGTTCCTGGTCTCGGTGGGCGAGCGGGTGGGCGAGGCGGTCGGGCTGAACCCGCGGCCGGTGCGGCCGGGGGAGGAGTCCGAGGACCTCTGGGCGGGGGAGCAGCGGGAGCTCGCGGAGCTCGCGGAGCTCGGGCCGATCCTGGTGGGTGTGGGCGCGGTGCTCGCGGTCAGCGCGGCGGTCCTGCTCTGGCGGCGGCGGCGCCGCTGACCGGGTGACCGGGTGACCGGGCGGCGGGCCGTACGGGCGGCGTCGCCAGGGAAGCAAGACGCCAGGGAAGCAAGACGCCGGGGAAGCAAGACGCCGGGGAAGCAAGACGCCGGGGAAGCAAGACGCCGGGGAAGC
>NZ_JBEZNH010000005.1:152855-245559 GCF_040653115.1 Streptosporangium sp. NPDC048047
AAGACGCCGGGGAAACAAGTCCCCGGGAACGTGAGTCCCCGGGAACGTGAAGACGTGAGGCCCGCGGGTGTGAGCCCGCGGGCCGTGTGCGTCAGAGGGGGCCGTGTGCGTCAGAGGAAGGTCCGGCCCTCGCCTCGGTAGGTGGGGGCCTCCTCCACGATCTCCTCGCCGTCGATGAGGTGCAGGCTCGCGAAGCGCTCGGACAGTTCGCCGGCCTTGGCGTGGCGGAACCAGACGCGGTCGCCGACGCGCAGTTCCTCGGCCGCCTGGCCGAGGAGGGGGGTCTGGACCTCCCCGGCGCCCTCGTCGGGGTCGTAGCGCAGGCCGCAGGGGAGGTAGGGCTGGGGGAGGCGGTCGGGGCCGGGGGCGCCGGAGGCGTGGTATCCGCCTCCGAGGACGGTGACGACGCCGGCGGCGGGGCGGCGGACGACCGGGAGGGCGAAGAGCGCGGCGGGCCGTCCGGTGAAGCCGCGGTAGAAGTCGAACAGGCGGGGGTGGAAGAAGCCCGATCCGGCGGCGACCTCGGTGACGGCCTTCTCGCGGGCGGTCTTCTCGATGCTGCCGGTGCCGCCGCCGTTGACGAACTCCAGGTCGGCGACCTGGCGGACGGCGTGGACGATGCGGCCCCGGCGGGAGAGGAGCTCGCGCCGCGAGCTGGCCTGCATCCACCGGATCGCCCGGGTGCGGGCGGCGCCGCCCGGCGGGGCGTCGCCGACCCCGGCGATCTGGGACTCGTAGGCCATCAGCCCGACGAGGCGGAAGCCGGTCCGCTTGGCGATGCCGGCGGCCAGGTCGGCGGCCTGGCCGGCCTCGCGGACGGTGGAGCGGCGGGCGCCGATCCGGAGCCTGCCGCCGAACGCGACGAACCCCGCGTCGATGTCCAGGCAGACCCGGATCTCGTGGCGGTCGCGGACGCCGGCCACGGCCGACTCGACGAGGTCCAGGTGGTCGGGGTGGTCGACCATGATCGTGATCTCCCGGGCCGCGCGGCCGTCGGCGGCCAGCTCGGCGAGCGCGGCGCGGTCGGCGGTGGGGTAGGCCACGAGCACGTCCCGCAGTCCCGTGGAGACGAGCCAGAGGGCTTCGGGGAGGGTGAAGGCCATGATCCCGGCGAAGCCGTCCATGGCGAGGATCCGTTCGAGGACGGGGCGGGAGCGGATCGACTTGCTGGCGACCCTGATCGGCTTGCCGCCGGCCCGCCGGACCATGTTCTCCGCGTTGGAGCGCATGGCCGCCAGGTCGAGGACGGCGAACGGGGGGTCCAGGTGCGCGGTGACCCGGTCGTAGCGCTGGCGGTCGTCCATGACGGCAGGATAACCCGGACCGGCCGAACATGAGCAGTATTCATGTCCATCGGGCGGCGGTAAAGTCTCCCGCCAGGGCGATCCCAAGATCATGAAAATGGCAGGTCGCGGCCCGCACGGGAGCTTCCGGCCGGTTAAGCCTGGAGGCGTGACGAGTAGCCTTCAGGAGACCTCGGCGGGGCTCGGGGGGACGACGGCCGAGGAACAGCAGCACGCCGCACGCCGCCGGGCGGTACGGCTGTTCCGCCCGGCGAGGAGCCCGGCCGGCGTGGTGGTCGCCCTGATGACGTCCACCGCGTTGTCGGCCGCCGCCGGGGTGACGGCCGGGATGGTGACGGACCACCCGCTGGGGCGGGTGCCGTACCGGAGAATCGCCACCGGGCCCGGCGCCGCCGCCTGGTCGGACCCCTCCGTGATCCTCGTCTCGATGGGCGCGATCGTCGCCGGCGCCGTGCTGCTCACCCTCGCGCTGCTGCCGGGGCGCACCCGGCTGGCGCCGCTGGAGACCTCCGACCCGCGGCTGTACATCGGCCTGACCAGGAGCGGGCTGCGCCGTACGCTCCGGGCGGCGGCCGAGTCGGTGGACGAGGTGACCGGCGCGCGGGTACGCCTCGGCGCGCGGGACATCGAGATCACGGTCATCAGCGGCGCCGAGCGGACCGGCCCCCTGCTCCGCCAGGTCGGCACGGTGGTGGGCGACCGGCTGGCGGGCCTGGGCGCGATCTCCGAGGGGGAGATCGTGGTACGGCTCCGCAAGCGGGGACTCTAGATGTCCGGCGGACGGGAGCGGCGGATGGACGGAGAGCGCGGATGAGGCCGTACCGGGGCAACCGCATCGGGCTCGCCGTCGTCGGGCTGGCGCTGGCCGCGGCCGGCCTCTACGGCTTCCTGCGCGGGGAGGGCAAGCTCCCCCGGCCGCGCGGGGAGCGCCTGCTGCCCCGCGGGCTGCCCGCCCGGGTGGCCGAGCACCCGTGGGCGGGGTGGGCGGCCGCGCTGCTACTGACGGCGCTGGCGCTGCTGTCGATCCTCTGGCTGATCCGGGCCGTGGGGCTGGGGCGACTGGGGAGCCGGAGCGGCAGCGCGACCGCCATGCTGGGGGTTGCGCTTAAAGAAATCGAAGGGCTCGCCCGGATCCGCGTCCGGTGGGTCAAATGCGACCGGCTGCGGATCTCGGTGACCTGCGGGCCGTCGTCGGACCTCGCGAAGCTCGTCGCGCGGCTGAACCGCGATGCGGTCGGCAAGGTGCGCCGGACGGTCGGAGATGACGATCTCGGGGCGGTCGTCCGGCTGCACGTCGGACGGCGCTGACCCGCCGGACCACGACCCGGCCGGTACGGCGGGCGGGTCGTGGTCCGCCCACGGATCCCGGTCTCCCAGGCTCGGGAAGGCATCGCGGGACGGGCTGAAGAACATGCCGGGACGCGCGTCGGCCGCCGCGGTGGCCGGGACCGGATGCACGAGCCGGTCGCTCCGCCCGGGCGCGGGGAAGGCCGGCACCTCCGGGCCGGACGCGCCCGGGGTCTCCTCATCCGCCGCACGAGACCTCCTGGCGGTCCGGGAGAAGGCCAGCCCGGCCGCCAGGCAGGCGAACGGCAGGGCGGGCACCACGTACCGGTGGTCGAAGGCCGCGATGAACGGCGGCAGCGCCAGCAGCGTCGCGCCGGCCGCCCACGGCAGCAGCACGGCGCCGCCGAGCCGCCGGACGCGCGCCAGGACGCCGACCAGGCCGATCAGCACGATCGCGGCGATGAACGGGCCGCGCAGATAGCCGTACCGCTGGTAGTCGCGGAGCAACCCGGCGTACGGCTCGGCCAGCACGGGCCGGCCCGAGACGCCCTGGTAGGCGGCGGTGATCTGCTCGGCCGTCCGGCCCCGGGAGGCGGCGCCCTCCGGGAAGGGCCTGGCCGTCTCCGGGAAGACGTAGGCGCTCTGCGGGCCGGGGGCGGGGTAGACGCGGCGGTTCCAGTCGAAGATGTGGGCCACGTCGGCCAGTCCGGTGCGCAGGAAGTCGAGGGGCTGGGCCCTGATGGCCTGGGCGGCGAAGTCGCCGGCGAGCCGGTCGCGCTCCGCCCAGCTCCCCTCGATCTCGTTCAGGGGGGAGGAGCCGTCCCAGATGTACGCCGGCGGGGCCTTGCGCTCGCTCACCGGCTCGTCCGGGCACAGGGTGGCCTCCGGACCGGCAGGCCTGATCTTCGGGCAGTCGGCGAAGGTGAGCGTGCGCGCGTACAGGAAGGCGTTGCCCCGGGTCAGCCCGTAGGAACCGTACTCGGAGTGGAACCAGGCGGCGTAGGCGCCCAGGCCCAGCGCGGCGGCCACGGCGGTGGCGGTGACCGCCCGCCAGCCGGCCCGGCGGATCACCAGGCAGACGAGGACGACGGCGGTCAGCGGCAGGCCGATCGTCCGGGTGGCGGTCGCCGCGGCCAGCAGCAGTCCGGCGAACAGGGCGGCCGGGACACCTGGCCGCTCCCGCCGCAGCAGCAGCGTGACGGCCAGCACCGCGAGGAACTCCATCAGGGAGTCGGCCATGACGAGGTGTTCGAGCTGGACCTGGTGGACGTCCAGCAGGACCGGCAGGGCGGCGAGCGTGGCGCCCCAGCCGGGCAGGCCGCCGGGGCGGCGCAGCACGAGGTATACGCAGACCGCCGTGGCCAGGCCGAGGAGGTGCTGGACGACGACGACGGCCGGCACGCTGGACAGGGGGTGCAGCAGCCACAGGAACAGCGAGTATCCCGAGGGCCGCGACTCCATGGGCCGTGGGTCGAGGCCGCCGTTGAGGTAGACGAAGGAGTCGGCCCAGAACCACAGGGCCGGGCGGTAGCCGAGCACGGCCAGGGCCCGCAGCGCGCCCCCGGCGAGCAGGGCGGCCAGGAAGACCCAGTGGGCGCCGAGAAGGCGGAGGAGGCGCGGGGAACGGCGGTCCGGACGTACTCCCGCTGACACCTTCCGACCTCCGGGTCCATCTCGGGTGGAAGGCTCCTGCGGCCGGAACCTCCGCGACGAGCCAACCAGCATAGGCCGCCCGGCGGAGATCAGGTGCGGAAAGGCGGCTTTTGCGCTGATTCTGCCGATTCTGATGATTCAACGGGCTTGCGCCGGAGACCTTCCCGCACGGTGACCTGCGGAGACGTGCGCACGCGGCCTGCGGCGGCGGCTCAGCACTCGATGACGTTCACCGCGAGGCCGCCGCGGCTGGTCTCCTTGTACTTGTCGAGCATGTCCCGGCCGGTGTCGCGCATCGTCTTGATCGCCTTGTCCAGCGGGACGAAGTGCCGGCCGTCTCCGCGCAGCGCGATCCGGGCGGCGGTGATCGCCTTGATCGAGGCCACCGCGTTGCGCTCGATGCACGGGATCTGCACCAGTCCGCCGATCGGATCGCAGGTCAGGCCGAGGTTGTGCTCGATGCCGATCTCGGCGGCGTTCTCCACCTGCTCCGGGGTGCCGCCCAGCGCCTCGGTGAGCCCGGCCGCGGCCATCGAGCAGGCCGACCCGACCTCGCCCTGGCAGCCGACCTCGGCGCCGGAGATGGAGGCGTTCTCCTTGAACAGCACGCCGATCGCCCCGGCGGTCAGCAGGAAGCGCACCACGCCGTCCTCGCCGGGCGTCGGCGTGAACCGGTGGTAGTAGGTGAGCACGGCCGGGACGATGCCCGCCGCGCCGTTCGTCGGGGCGGTGACGATCCGGCCGCCGGCCGCGTTCTCCTCGTTCACCGCCAGCGCGAACAGCGTGACCCAGTCCATCGCCTGCAGCGGGTCCTGCCCGGACGACTCGCCGCTGAGCCGCCGGTGGAGCTGGTGGGCCCGGCGGCGGACCTTCAGCCCGCCGGGCAGCACGCCCTCCTTGTCGATGCCGCGCCGCACGCACTCGCTCATGACGCGCCACAGGTTCAGCAGGTCGTCGCGGATCTCCTGCGCGGAGCGGCCGAACGCCTTCTCGTTCTCCATCATCAGCCCGGAGATCGACAGGCCGGTCTCGGCGCAGTGCGCCAGCAGCTCGGCACCGGTCGTGAAGGGGTACGGCACCGCGGTGTCGTCGGGCTTGATCCGGTCGGCGCCGGTGGCGTTCTCGTCCACCACGAACCCGCCGCCCACCGAGTAGTAGACCTTCTCGCGGAGCGGGTCACCCGACTCGGAGAAGGCGGTGAAGCGCATGCCGTTGGGGTGGCGCGGCAGCGAGATCTTCCGTTCGAAGACGAGGTCCTCGCCGATCACGAAGGGGATCTCGTGCGCGCCGTACAACCGGACGGTCCCGCTCTCGCGCATGGCGGCCAGCCGCTCGTCGACGGTGTCGACGTCCACCAGCTCGGGCTTCTCACCCGACAGGCCGAGCAGGACGGCCTTGTCGCTGCCGTGGCCCTTGCCGGTCAGCCCGAGCGAGCCGTACAGGATCGCCTCGACCCTCGCGGTCTTCTCCAGCAGCCCGTCCTGGGCGAGGCCGCGGGCGAACCTGTGCGCCGCGGCCATCGGGCCGCCGGTGTGCGAACTGGACGGGCCGATACCGATCTTGAAGAGATCGAAGACGCTGATCGCCATTGATCTGGTCCTTGCTTGCGTCGCCGCGACCACGCGAGCCCCCATGGCCCGCATGGTCACGGCACTGTTGGGAGGAGGTCAGGACTCACCGGAGGTGAGCACGCCGTACTCCTCGGCGGACAGGAGGTCCTCGGGCCGGCCCTCCATACGGACGCGGAAGAGCCAGCCCTCGCCGTAGGGGTCGCTGTTGACCAGCGACGGGTCGTCCACGACCAGGTCGTTGACCTCGACGATCTCGCCGCCCACCGGGGCGAAGATGTCGCTCACCGACTTGGTGGACTCGACCTCGCCGACCGCGTCGCCCGCGGCGACGGTGGAGCCGACCTCGGGGACCTGCACGTAGACCACGTCACCGAGCGACTCGGCGGCGTAGGCCGTGACGCCCACGGTGAGGGTCAGGCCGTCGTCGATGCCCGCGACCCACTCGTGCTCCTTGGTGTACTGCAGGTCATCGGGAATGCTGCTCACTTTTTCCTCCTGTAGAAAGGCAGGTCGACGACCTCGACCGCTTCATGGGTACCCCGGATGCTCACGGCCAGACCCTCGGAACGGTCACCGTCCACGTAGGCCATGGCGATGGGCCTGCCGAGGGTCTGGGACGGGGCTCCGCTGGTCACCTCGCCGACGACGGCGCCGTCACCGGCGACGACCACCGGGTAGCCGTGGCGGGGCACCCTGCGGCCGGTCGCGATCAGTCCGACCAGGCGGCGCGCGGGCGGGACGTCCCTGAGAGGCTCCAGGGCGGCCCGGCCGACGAAGTCGCCCGGTTTGTCAAACCTCACCACACGGCCGAGCCCGGCGTCGAACGGGGTCAGCCCGGACGTCAGCTCGTTGCCGTACAGCGGCATGCCCGCCTCCAGGCGGAGGGTGTCGCGGGCGGACAGGCCCGCGGGGATGAGACCGTGCGGGGCGCCCGCCTCGGTCAGCGCCGACCACAGCGCCTCGGCGTCACCGGCGGCGACGAACAGCTCGAAGCCGTCCTCGCCGGTGTAGCCGGTGCGGGCGATGAGCGCCCGGATCCCGGCGACGGTCGCGGGCAGGCCGGCGTAGTACTTCAGGCCGTCGAGGTCGGCGTCCGTGAGCCCGCCGAGGATGGCGCGCGAGTTCGGGCCCTGCACCGCGACCAGCGCGTACTCCTCGGAGCGGTCGTCCACCGCGGCGTCGAAGTCCTTGGCCCGATCGGTCAGCTCGGCGGCGACCCGGGGGTAGTTGGACGCGTTGGCGACGACCATGAACTCGTCGGCGGCCAGGCGGTAGACGATCAGGTCGTCCAGCACGCCGCCGTCCGGCGAGACGATCATGGTGTAGCGGGCGCGGCCCGGCTCCAGCGCCGACAGGTGGCCGACCAGCGCGTAGTCGAGGGCCTCACCCGCCTGCGGGCCGGTCACGAAGATCTCACCCATGTGGGAGAGGTCGAACAGGCCCGCCGCCTGGCGGACGGCGTTGTGCTCGGCGGACTCGCTGCCGTAACGCAGCGGCATCAGCCACCCCGCGAAGTCGGTCAGGGTGGCGCCGAGAGCCTCGTGGACACCGCGCAGCGGCGTGGGTCGTGACATGTTCGCACCTCAGGCAGGGGACGGATGAGAGCATCCTCCCCCTCTGTCATTGATGCCTGAGAGCTTCGCCCGATTTTTGCCGGACTTTCACCTTCGGCGAGGCCGTACGGCCTGCTTTCCAGAGGTCACCTACCCGCACGGTCCTTTGCCTTGAGAGGTTCGCGGGGAGGGCTTGCTCCTTCAGGGGTCCTGGCCTGGATGTCAGGACTCTCTCCCGCACGGGTTCATCGGTGCCGTGGCCAGCCTAACCGGCGGCACCCGCCGAGCGAAATCCCTCACGGGGACTCACCGGGAACTCACTGGGGACTCACGGGGACTCACCGGGGCTCGCGGGGGGCTCGTGGGGGACTCGCGGGGGGCTCGCGGGGAAACGTCCGTCTCCGCCCGGCCGTACGGCGGGGCGGCCGTGTCGCATGGGTTCCTTGCATAATCTGATGAATCGATGGACGACTTCTTCCGCGAGAGGATCCTTGAGACGGGACGGCTGCCGCTGTTCTGCTTCTTCGTCGCGCTGATCGCCGCGTTCGTGCTGACCAGGATCAACGTCCGGCTGATCCGGGCGAAGATCGGCTGGTTCGGGAACGTCGGCGTCGGCGACATGCACATCCACCACGTGGTGTTCGGTGTGGTGCTGACCCTGCTGGGCGGGGTGGCGGGGCTGGTCGTCTCGGGTCTCTCCCAGGGCTGGTACGCCGTGACGGCCGCCGTGTTCGGGGCGGGGGCCGCCCTGATCCTGGACGAGTTCGCGCTGATCCTGCACCTCCGCGACGTCTACTGGGAGGAGGAGGGGCGGGCGTCGGTGGACGCGGTGTTCACCGCGATCGCGATCACCGGCCTGCTCCTCACCGGTCTGCGCCCGCTGGGCTGGGAGAACTCCGACGGCACGCCGCGCGGGGCGTGGCTCACCGCCGGCGTCATCGTGGCGAACCTCGCGCTGGCCGTGGTCACCCTCCTCAAGGGGAAGATCTGGACCGGCCTGGCCGGCCTGTTCCTGCCGCCGCTGCTGATCGTGGGCGCGGTACGGCTGGCCCGCCCGGGCTCGCCGTGGGCGCACTGGTTCATGGCGCCCGGCTCCCGGCGGCCCCGGCCCCGGAAGATGGCCACGGCGGTGCACCGGGAGAGGCGCTGGCGGCGACCGGTCATCCAGGCGAAGATCGCCTTCCAGGAGTTCGTCTCCGGCCGGCACGACCTGCCCTCCACCCGCCGCCTGGTCAGGCTCCAGGAGCGCCACGAGCACCCCGCGGGTCAGGAGCGCGTCACGGGCCGGGAACGTGCCGCGGGCCGGGGACACCACGAGGGCGCCGCGGGCCGGGACGGCCGCGAGCACACCGCGAGCCGGGAGTGACCCGGCCGTGAGCGGACTTCCGTCCCGCTGGGAGGGCGTGGCGCACCGGGTGCCCGACTCCCTCGCCGACCTGCGCGGCCCCGCCACCGGGGTGGTCAGCCTGCCCGTCCACCTGGCCTGGTCGGGCCTGACCGAGTTCGACCTGGGGAACCGGCTGCTGCGGATGAGCCTTTACCGGACGGTCATCACCGGCGGCGGGCGCGAGGACGCCGAGGCGTACCTCAACGCCGGGATCCTCCTCGCCGACTGGCCCCTGCTGCGCCGCGGCCTCGGGCCGAGTTACCGCGGGGCCTGGGAGGGCAAGATCTCCGCGTTGGGACGAGCGCGAGCCAGGTGGGAGTGAGCAGGGTGGACGCGATACGACTGCCCCCGTTGCAGGAACGGATGCTCCAGGCCGTCCTGCCGGTCTGCGACCGGTTCGGCCTCGTGCTGGCCGGCGGCTACGCCATGAACGCCCACGGCCTCACCGAACGCCCGAGCAACGACCTCGACTTCGCGACCGCCGCCGAGACGCCGCTGCCCGAGGTGGCCGGCGCGGTCGCCGACACGTTCCGGGAGGCCGGGCTGGACGCCACCGTGGTGGAGTCCGGGCCCAGGATGGCGCGGCTGGTGGTGAGCGACCCGGTGACCGAGCAGAGCTGCGAGTTCGACCTGCTCAGGGAGGCGCTCCAGCGCGGGCCCGTGGTCGTCGGCGACGTGTCCGTGGTCTCCCTGGACGACGCGGTCGGCCTGAAGATGCGGGCCCTGCACGAGCGCAGCCTCGCCCGCGACGTCATCGACGTCGTCTCGGTCTCCCACCTGTACGGCTTCCGCGACCTGGAGGGCCTCGCCCGCCTGCACAACGAGGAGTTCTCGCTCGCCGAGCTGGTGATGCGCCTGGAGTTCGTCGAGCTGATCGCCGACGAGGACTTCGAGGCCTACGGCCTGACCGCGGAGGAGACCGCCGCGATCCGCCGGTACTGCGCCGCCTGGGTGGAGGACGTCAAGCTCCGCCGCCCGGAGGACGGCGACGCCGAGTACGGCGCCGAGTCGGCCGACCTCCCCGACATCGGCTGATCCTCGGGGAGGCCGTCCGCCGTCCGCGGGGAGCGGTCAGCGGTCAGCGGTCAGCGGTCAGGGGTGAGGATGGGCTTGACGTCCAGGATCGGGGTCCCGTCGAGGGCTTCGAGGTTGCGGACGTGGACGCGCGCACCGGCGACGGCGAGGATGTGGACGGTGTGCAGGCCGATCGGGTTGGGCCGGTCCGGCGCGCGGGTGGCGAAGACGCCGGTGACAGGCCGGGTGGCGTCGCCGCGCGGGCGGACGGCGAGGGTCTCGCGGTCGGCGCGGTCGAGCCAGGTGAACAGCAGCACGTCGGTGCCCGGGACCAGGCCGTCCAGAGCGGGGGCGTACCGGTCGTCGAAGACGAGCCAGGCGTCGGGCGCTCCCTCGTCGGGCTGCCGGGGCGCCGCCGCGCGGTCGGTCAGCGCCGACTCGACGCGCCCGACCGGGCGCAGCGTGTATTCGGCCAAAGTCCTCGGTCCTCTCCTGAGGCGGCGCCCGGACCCCGGCGGCGTGCCCGTGGGGCTTCCTCCGGCCGCCCGCCCGTCGGCCTGGTCGGTCCGGCCGTCCGACGTCGGGCGGCCGAACATGTGGATCTCCGCCGCGAAAGTCTCGCCCCTGCGCGACCTGGTGCGCAAGGGGCGCCGGACGGCGGTCCTCGACGCCCGAAGCGGTCCGCCGCCCGCCGCCCGCCGCCTGTCGCCTGCCCTCCGTCGCCCGTCGCCCGTCGCCCGCCGCACCAGAGCCGGGCGGCGGACCGCTTCGGGCGGGGACGGGCCGATTCGTGGTCCGGCAGGCATATCCGGCCGTTCCCCGGGAAGCTGAAGGGCCTGCCTGCCGAAGGAGTGTGGATCGTGGGTCTGGTCGAGAAGCTCAATCTGCGTGAGATGAAGGCGAAGGCCAAGCGGAAGCTCGGCGGCCGGGTCGGCGACCGGCGGCTCGCCGCCGAGGGGCGGACCGAGGAGGCCGAGGCCAGGCTCCTCAAGACCCAGGACGAGATCCTGGACACCGTGGCCGAGATGCGCAGGGAGTACGGCGCCGCCCGCCGCGGCTGACGCCCGCCCCCGCCCGGCCGCGCCGGGCGCTGGCGCTCCGCGGCCCGTGCTCCCCCTCCGGGCCGTGGAGCGCCGGTGCCCGGCGCCGCCGTCAGTCCAGGCTCTGCACCTGGTAGCGGGGCCCGAGCTCGGAGTGCCAGGGGTCGGTGGCGGCGACGACCAGGCCGGGCCCTCCGATGAGCTCCGCCAGTACCTCCTCGACGCGCCCGGGGTCCAACCCCGTCACCCGTGCGATCTCCGCCACGTGTCCCGGTCCGCCGGAGCTCTCCAACTCCGAGACCGCCCTGAAGACCGCGGCCTGTTCCGTGGTCAGGTTCGCGTCGGCGGACGGGCCGATGTCCGCCGCGTCACCCGACACCCCTGTCAGGTCCGAACCGCCGGGCAGGTTCACATCGTCCGCGTCCTTCATGCCGGTCCCCCTTCTGGCGCTTTCCGGTACTCGGCGGGCCCCCTGACCGTCACCATCCCCCCGGGTGACCGCCTCAAGCCTTCGGCGGGGATTGCGGAAAATCTGCGTAGCGGGTGGCGAGATACTTCGGAAGACCCGGCTTCCCGCTGATTCGCCGCTCCGGAAAGCGGGCACCTGGCCTGTGCGGAGCCTCTTCTTCGCAATTCGGAGCGTCCCGTGGGCGCTCCCCGGCTCACTCCTCTTCGCCCAGTCCGTGCGGGACTAGGGTCAGGGCGGGGGCCGGAGGACGGCCGGAAACGGAGGGCGTCCCGGCGGCGGCCGGGGCGTCCTCCCGCACCGGGCCCCGCACACCCTCCCGGGCGGGCCCCGCACACGGCCTCGCACACCGGGTCTCCCGGACCGGGTCTCCCGGACCGGGTCTCCCGGACCGGGCCTGCCGCGCCGGGTTGACCCGTGGCCTCCGGGTGACAAATATGAATGCATTCATTCATGACGATGAGGAGGCTCGGTCATGACCGGCAGCCGGACCGTGCGCGCCCCACGCGGCACCACGCTCACCGCCAGGGGATGGCCGCAGGAGGCGGCGCTCCGCATGATCCAGAACAACCTGGACCCGGAGGTGGCCGAGCATCCCGAGCAGCTCGTCGTCTACGGCGGTTCGGGACGGGCCGCGCGCGACTGGCGCTCCTTCGACGCGATCGTCCGCACCCTGACCACTCTGGAGGGCGACGAGACGCTGCTGGTGCAGTCCGGCCGCCCGGTCGGGGTGTTCCGCACCCACGAGTGGGCGCCTCGGGTCCTCATCGCCAACTCCAACCTGGTGCCCGACTGGGCGAACTGGGAGGAGTTCCGCCGCCTGGAGGCCGCGGGCCTGACCATGTACGGGCAGATGACGGCCGGCTCCTGGATCTACATCGGCACCCAGGGCATCCTGCAGGGCACCTACGAGACCTTCGCCGCCGTCGCCGCCAAGCGGTTCGGCGGCTCGCTCGCAGGGACGATCACGCTGACCGCCGGGCTCGGCGGCATGGGCGGTGCCCAGCCGCTGGCCGTGACGATGAACGGCGGCGTGGTGATCTGCGTCGACTGCGACCCCCGGTCCATCGACCGCCGCATCGAGCACCGCTACCTGGACGTCCGCGCCGCCGACCTCGACGAGGCGCTGCGCCTGGCCTACGACGCCCGCGACCGGCGCGAGCCGCTCAGCATCGGGGTCGAGGCCAACGCCGCCGACGCCTTCCCCGAGCTGCTGCGCCGAGGCGCCGAGATCGACGTCGTCACCGACCAGACGTCGGCGCACGACCCGCTGATGTACCTGCCGTCCGGCATGGCCTTCGAGGACATGGCCGCCGAGCGCGACAAGGACCCGGCGGGCTTCACCCGCAGGGCCCGCGAGTCCATGGCCCGGCACGTCGAGGCCATGGTCGGCTTCCAGGACGCCGGCGCCGAGGTCTTCGACTACGGCAACTCCATCCGGGGCGAGGCGAAGCTGGCCGGCTTCGAGCGCGCCTTCGACTTCCCCGGCTTCGTGCCCGCCTACATCCGGCCGCTGTTCTGCGAGGGCAGAGGCCCGTTCCGCTGGGCCGCGCTGTCGGGGAACCCCGCCGACATCGCCAGGACCGACCGGGCGATCCTGGACCTGTTCCCCGACAACGAGCCGCTGGCCCGCTGGATCAGGATGGCCGGGGAGAGGGTCCACTTCCAGGGGCTGCCCGCCCGGATCTGCTGGCTCGGGTACGGCGAGCGTCACCTGGCCGGGGAGCGGTTCAACGACATGGTGGCCTCGGGGGAGATCGAGGCGCCGCTGGTCATCGGCCGCGACCACCTCGACTGCGGGTCGGTGGCGTCGCCGTACCGGGAGACCGAGGGCATGGCCGACGGCTCCGACGCGATCGCCGACTGGCCGCTGCTGAACGCCATGCTCAACGTCGCCTCCGGCGCCGCGTGGGTCTCCATCCACCACGGCGGCGGCGTCGGCATCGGCCGGTCGATCCACGCCGGTCAGGTCACCGTCGCCGACGGCACCCGGCTCGGCGCGGAGAAGCTGAACCGGGTCCTGACCAACGACCCCGGGACCGGCGTGATGCGCCACGTCGACGCCGGCTACGACGAGGCCGTCACGGTGGCGGAGGAGCGCGGCGTCCGCGTCCCGATGCGCGAGCCCTGACCGGCCTGCGGGCCCGAGGGCCCGCGCCGGACCACGGGCGGGCCCGCCTGGCAGCCGGGCCCGCCGGACAGGGCGCGGACGGGTCCCGTCCGGGCGGGTACGCGCCGGTCGTGCGGCGGTCACGCGCCGGACGCGCGGTGGACACACACCGGATGCGCGGCGGGTGCGGGAATGCCCGTGCGCGGCCCGGCGGTTGGAGGGGACGTGGGGCACGGACTCGATCGACTTCTTGAGGGCCGGCGGCTGTCGCCCGTGCAGCGGCGGATCGCCCGTTACCTCGGCGACCACCTGGACGAGGCGATCTTCCTGTCCAGCGTGGAGCTGGCCGACCGGGCCGGGGTGAGCCAGCCGTCGGTCACCAGGTTCGCCGTCGGGCTCGGCTTCGCCGGGTATCCCGAGCTGCGGCAGGCGCTGCGGCCCCTCGTGGTGGGCGACCGGGTCCCGCCGCGCGCCGGCGACCCGCGGAACGCCAACGATCTGCAGACCGCCATCGACGTCGAGATCGGCAACCTGCGCGGCGTGCGCGAGGGCCTGGCCGACCCGTCGACGGTCGCCGAGCTGGGCGCCGCGCTCGCCGGGTGCGAGCCGCTGCCGGTGCTGGGGCTGCGCGTCTCCAGCGGGCTGGCCACCACGTTCGCCTACTTCGCCCGCCGCATCCACCCCGACGTCCGCCTGATGGTCCACGGCGGCTCCGAGCTGGCCGACGGCCTGCACGCCGCGCGCCGGGCCGGGGCGGGCTGGCTGGTCGCGGTGGTCCTGCCCCGCTACCCCGCCGAGGCGGTCGCAGCCCTGAACCAGGCACGCGAGCTGGACCTGCGGACCGCGGTGATCACCGACCGGCGCGACGTGCCGTTCGAGGCCGACGTCCTGCTGGACGCGCCGGTCGGCGAGCGGCTGGTGTTCGACTCGCACGCGGCGCCGCTCGCCCTGGCCATGGTGCTGGTGGAGGCCATGGCCGACGCCGCGCCGCTGCGCACCCAGGCCCGCCTGGAGGAGTACGAGCGGATGACCGACCAGGGCGGGGTCTTCGTCGAGTGACGGCCCCACCGCCTCCCAGGCCCCGGCCCGTCGCCCGGCCCCACCGCCTCCCCGGTCCCACCACCCTCCCGGCCCCGCCATCGGGAGGCGGGAGCCGGGGTCGCGGGAAGACCGGGGAGCGGGCGGGCTCCGGGGCCGGGGGAGCGGGCTGTGCGGGTCAGCCGGCCAGCTTGCGCAGCGAGCGGACCGACCAGGTCAGGGTGAGGACGCCCAGGACCAGGAACAGCGCGAAGGCGGTCGGGATCGTGCCGCTGGAGAAGTCTCCCGCGAACAGCGCCCGGCCCGCCTCGACCGCGTAGTACAGGGGGTTGAACTTCGCGGCCGCCTGCATCCAGTCCGGGCCGAGGGAGATCGGCAGCATCAGGCCGGACAGCAGCATCAGCGGCAGGAGGAAGAACTGCACGATCTGTGACATGCCGTTCTCGTCGCGGATCGACAGCGCCAGGCCGTACGACAGGTTCGCGGCGAACAGACCGGTGACGGCCATGAGCAGCAGCATGAGGCCCATCGCGGCCAGGGAGATCCGCAGGCCCATCAGCGCGGCCACGCCGAGGACCAGGAGCGACTGCAGGACCAGCATGATCATGTCCTTGGCGACCCTGCCGAGGACGATCGAGGGCCGCCACGCCCGGCTGACCGCCAGCCGCTCCAGCACCCCGTTGCGGGTCTCGTTGATCATGCCGAACCCGGTGAACATCGAGCCGAACAGGGCGATCATCACCAGGGCGGCGGGGGTGAACACGACCAGGGCCTCGGACAGCGTCCCGCCCGGGGTCAGTTTGGTCAGCAGTGGGGCGAACAGCAGCAGGTAGAGGACGGGCTGCATGATGCCGAGCAGGGGCCAGGCGGGGTTGCGGCGGAGGTTGCCGAGTTCGTAGCCCAGAAAGAGCATGGTGTGCCGGAGCATCGGGGGGTTCCTTCTTCGGTCGGGGGTCGGGGGTCGGGGGTCGGAGGCCGCACGGCCGGTCGGTGCCGGGTGGCGTCGCGCGGTGACGGCCGGGCGGCGGGTGTCAGGCGGCGTCGCGCAGGGAGCGACCGGTGTGCTTGAGGAAGACGTCGTCGAGCGTGGCCCGGTCGAGGGAGATGGAGCCGATCGTCACGCCTCCGGACTCCAGGGCGCGCAGCAGCGCGGGCAGGCTGTGCTCGCCGTCGTCGAGGTAGGCGCGCAGGACCTCCCCCTCCAGGCGCGTCTCGGCGATGTACGGCTGCGCGGCCAGCAGTTCCCGGGCCGCGGCCGGGTCGCCGGTCCGCAGGGTGACGACGTCGCCCGCGACCTCCTTCTTCAGCCCGGCGGGGGTGCCCTCGGCGACGATCCGGCCGTGGTCGATGATGACCAGCCGGTCGCACAGGGCGTCGGCCTCGTCGAGGTAGTGGGTGGTCAGCAGCACGCTGGTGCCCGCGTCGCGCAGGGCGCGGATCTCGTCCCACAGGTTGGCGCGGTTCTGCGGGTCCAGGCCGGTGGTGGGCTCGTCCAGGAAGACCAGCGGCGGCCGGTTCACCAGGCCGATGGCCAGGGCGAAGCGGCGCTTCTGCCCGCCGGAGAGGGTTCGCGCCGGGCGGTTCGCGACCTCGGTCAGGCTGAAGGTCTCCAGCAGCTCGCCGGCGCGGGCCAGCGCGTCCCTGCGGGAGGCCCCCGCGAGGCGGGCGGCCAGCACCAGGCTCTCCAGGCCGGGGGCGTTGTCGTCCACGCCGCCGGCCTGGCTGACGTAGCCGATCCGCTCGCGGACCTTGGCCGCCTCGGTGACCACGTCGTGTCCGGCGACCCGGGCGGTCCCGGCGGTGGGGATGGTGAAGGTGGCGAGCATCCGGACCGTGGTGGTCTTGCCCGCGCCGTTCGGGCCGAGCGCGGCGAAGATCTCGCCCTCGCCGACGCTCAGGTCGATGCCCCGGACGGCTTCCACCTCCTCGGCCTTGCCGCGCCCGCGCCGGGCGGTGAAGGTCTTGCGCAGACCCTGTGCCTCAATGATCATGATTCTCCGTTCGGGGATGAGGGGTCGTGCGGTGCTCCGGGGTGTTCGCCGGAGAAGAGTGGCGAACGCCGGGACGTGCTCTTCCGGGGGGCGTGACTGGAAGGTCCGGAAGGTTCGGAAGACCTATCCGGAAGGCGCGCCAGGACGTTTCACGGCGTGCCCGAAGAAGAGGGTGAACCCTCCGGTGGGGTGAGGCTCAACCGGTTTTTCAGGGAAGCTCGCCGTTCCTGACCTTCTCGGCGGCCTCCTCCACCCAGGTGAGCTGGGCCTGGAGCTGGAGGAGGTTCAGCCGCAGGCATTCGTCGATGTGCGGGGGAGCGCCGTAGGCCTGCTTGCCGCCCATCGCCCGCCGGACCATCTCGACGGAGAACCGGAGCTGGGCGGCCCTGGCGTCCAGCGCCGAGGTCAGTTCGGCCGGCGCCAGCCGGTCCATGAAGGTGAGCGCCACCTGGAACGGGTCGACGATCGGCTTGATCTCCCACCAGTTCGACAGCAGCAGGCGGTTGAACTCCTCCCGGCCGGTCTCGGTGATCGCGTAGACGGTCTTGCCGCCCCTGCCCCCCTCCGCCCGCTCCAGCAGGCCCTCGTCGGCCATCTTGGCCAGCCCGTGGTAGATCGAGCCGTAGGCCACGTTGGCCCAGTGGTGGGTGCCCATGACTTCGAGGCGGCGCCGTACCTCGTAGCCGTGGAGCGGGCCGTCGAGCAGCACGCCGAGAAGGAGAACGCGGGTGGAGGACATATACAAGTTTGTATTCAAGTTTGTATATGGTGTCAACCGTGAGAGAGATCAGACGCGACGACGACGGCGCCCTCCTGGGCTACCTGCGGCAGAACGGCGACGGCTGGGAGCCGCTGACCGTGTTCGGCTACCCCCTCGGCGAGACCGGGTCCGAGGATCAGGCCGACGAGGAGGTCCGGCGGTCCGGGCTGGAGGTCCTCATGGGGCACTGGGAGTTCCTGCGGGACGGCGAGTGGTACCGCTGCGTCATCCTGGAGGCCGCCGCCGGGGAGGTCCGGGTCCGCCCGGACGACCACCGCTACCCGCACGACGAGTACGCCCTGACCCTGGAGCGGCCCGGCCCCGCGACCTTCCGCCCGTACCGGTAGCCGTACCGGCGGCACCCCGGTGGCGACCCGGTGGCGGCCCGCGGACGGGCGGTGACCTGGGCGGCGCCGCCCGGAGGGGGTGACGGCGGGCCGGCGGGCCCGGAGTAACGTGGCCCGCATGTCCGCACGACCGACCGCACTGGTCACAGGAGCCTCCCGGGGAGTCGGGGCCGCCGTCGCCCGTGCCCTCGCCCCCACCCACGATCTGCTGCTCGGCGGCCGCGACGCCGAGGCGCTCGGCAAGCTGTGCGCCGAGCTGCCCGGCGCGCGGCCCTGGCAGGTGGAGCTCACCGCCGTCACCGAGGCCGACGTCGCCGGGATCGACCGGCTCGACGTGCTGGTGCACAGCGCGGGCGTGGTGACGCTGGGCCGGATCGAGGAGACGCCCGCCGAGGTGTGGCGCCGCACGATGGAGGTCAACGTCGTCGCGGTGGCCGAGCTGACCCGGCTGCTGCTGCCCGCGCTGCGCGCCGCCCACGGCCAGGTGGTGGCGATCAACTCGGGGTCCGGGCTGAACGCCAACCCCACCTGGGGGTCCTACGCCGCCAGCAAGTTCGCGCTGCGCGCCTTCGCCGACGTGCTCCGGCAGGAGGAGCCCGCCCTGCGGGTGACCACCGTCTACCCCGGGCGCATCGACACCGAGATGCAGCGCGGGGTCCGGGCCCAGGAGAACGGGGCCTACGAGCCGGAGAGATACCTGACGCCGGAGTCGGTGGCCCGCGCGGTGCTGGCGGCGGTGACCGCCTCGCCCGACGCGCACCTCACCGACATCACCCTCCGCCCGGCGGTCCGCCCCGTCGCCTGACGCCTCGCGAGCCGCCCGGGGGAGATCGGGCCGCCCGGGGGAGATGAGGGCTCGCAAATGAATGGCTTCATTCACATAATGGGATGGTGTTCGACGAGATGTGGGGTGCCATCGAGCACCTCGGACGTGACGGCCGCACCGGCGGATACCTGCGCGACGCGTGGTCTCCCGCCGACCGGGAGCTGCGCGAGTGGTTCCGCCAGGAGGCGGAGCGGCGCGGCCTCGACCTGCGCCAGGACCGCAACGGCAACCTCTGGGCCTGGTGGGGCGACCCGTCCGCCCGTCCCGGCGTCGTCACCGGCAGCCACCTGGACTCGGTACGGCAGGGCGGCGCCTTCGACGGCCCCCTCGGCGTCGTCTCCGCCTTCGCCGCCCTCGACGCGCTGCGCGCCAGGGGCGCCGAACCCGCCCGCCCGCTGGGCGTCGCCTGCTTCACCGACGAGGAGGGCGCCAGGTTCGGCGTCCCCTGCGTGGGATCCCGGCTCCTCACCGGTGTCCTCGACCCCGACCGTGCCCGCGGACTGACCGACGACGAGGGCGACTCGCTGGCCGAGGTGCTCCGCCGGGCCGGACGCGACCCCGGAGCCCTCGGCCGGGACGACGAGACGCTCCGGCACATCGGGGTCTTCGTGGAGCTGCACGTCGAGCAGGGCCGCGGCCTGGTCGACGCCGGAGCCCCGGTCGGCGTGGCCTCGGCCATCTGGCCGCACGGCCGCTGGCGCTTCGACTTCCGCGGACGGGCCGACCACGCCGGCACCACCCGCCTGGCCGACCGCGACGACCCCATGCTGCCCTTCGCCCGGACCGTCCTGCTGGCCCGCGAGGCCGCCGAACGCGCCGGGGTGCTCGCCACCTTCGGCAAGGTGCGTGTCTCGCCCGGCAACGCCAACGCCGTGCCCGGCCTGGTCAGCGCCTGGCTCGACGCCCGGGGCGAGGCGGAGGACGCCGTCCGGGCACTGGTCGCCGAACTGGCCGGCTCCTCCGGCGCCGAGGTGAGCGCCGAGTCGTGGACCCCCGTCGTCGACTTCGACACGGACCTGCGCGACCGCCTCGCCGCGGTCCTCGGCGGCGCCCCCGCGCTGCCGACCGGCGCCGGGCACGACGCCGGGATCCTCGCCGCCGCGGGCGTTCCCAGCGCCATGGTGTTCGTGCGCAATCCGACGGGAATCTCACACTCCCCGGACGAACACGCCGAGACGTCCGACTGCCACGCGGGGGTCGCCGCCCTCGCCGACGTGCTGGAGGACCTGTGCCGGAGCTGAACTACTGGTGCGAGCTGGCCTGGCTGCCCCCGGGAGAGGCGGTGAAGGGCGTGCTCGTCACCGTCACCGGCTCGATGATCTCCGATGTCGTCCCCGGCGTGGCCGAGCCGCCCGCCGGGGCCGTCCGCCTCACCGGGCTGACCCTCCCCGGCCTGGCCAACGCCCACTCCCATGCCTTCCACCGCGCCCTGCGCGGGAGCACCCAGCGGGAGAAGGGCAGCTTCTGGACCTGGCGCGAGCAGATGTACGCCCTGGCCGCGGCGCTCGACCCCGACTCCTACCTCGCCCTGGCCAGGGCGGTGTACGCCGAGATGGCGCTGGCCGGGATCACCTGCGTCGGGGAGTTCCACTACCTGCACCACGCGCCCGGCGGCAGGCCGTACGAAGATCCCAACGTCATGGGGCACGCCCTCGTGCGGGCGGCGCGGGAGGCGGGCCTGCGCATCGCGCTGCTGGACACCTGCTACCTGACCGGCGGCATCGGCACCCCCCTGACCGGCGTCCAGCGGCGGTTCGGCGACGGCGACGCCGAACGGTGGGCGGCGCGGGCCGAGGCGCTGCTCGCCGCCTATCGCGGCGAGAAGGACGTGGAGATCGGCGTGGCCGTCCACTCGGTGCGCGCCGTCCCCGCCGAGCAGATGCCGGTGATCGGCGCGTTCTCGGCGCACCACGCGGTCCCGGCCCACGCCCACGTCTCCGAGCAGCGCGGCGAGAACTCCGCCTGCGTGGAGACCTACGCCGCCACCCCGGTCGAGGTCCTGTGCGAGCACGACGTCCTCGGCCCCCGCTCGACCGCCGTGCACGCCACCCACCTGTCCGACGTCGACATCGCGCTGCTCGGCCAGTCCGGCACCCACGTCTGCATGTGCCCCACCACCGAGCGCGACCTGGCCGACGGCGTCGGGCCCGCCCGGAGGCTGCGCGACGCGGGATCGCCGATCACCCTCGGCTCCGACAGCCACGCCGTCATCGACCTGTTCGAGGAGGCGCGCGCCGTGGAACTGGACGAACGGCTGGTCAGCGAGCAGCGCGGCCACTGGACGGCCGCCGAGCTGCTGTGCGCCGCCACCGCCGACGGCCACTCCTCGCTCGGCTTCGCCGACGCGGGCATGCTCGTGCCGGGCGCGTGGGCCGACCTGGTGTCGGTCCGTCTCGACTCGGTCCGTACGGCGGGCACGCCCGCGCGCGACCTGGCGGAGACCGTGGTCTTCGCCGCGTCGGCCGCGGACGTCCACTCGGTGGTGTCGGGCGGCCGCCGCGTCGTCGAGGACGGCCGGCACGTCCTGGGCGACGTCGGCGCGATGCTGGGCGAGGCGATCGCGGCGGCCCGCGGGGAGGGGGCGTGAACGGGGCGGCGGGTTCGGCCGGCACGGCCGGTGGAGCGGAGCGGGTGAGCGGGGTGGCCGGTGCGGAGCGGGTGAGCGGGGTGGCAGGAAGAACGCGGAGCACGTTGTTCCACCGGATCGGGCTGCTCTACACGGGCGACCCGGAGCGGGAGGAGATCGCGGACGCCGCGCTGGTCGTCGAGGACGGCCGGGTGGCGTGGATCGGAGCCTCCGGTGAGGCGCCCGCCGCCGACGAGCGCGTGGACGCCGGCGGGCGCTGCGTCGTCCCCGGATTCGTCGACAGCCACGCCCATCTCGTCTTCGCCGGGGACCGCACCGCCGAGTTCGCCGCCCGCATGTCGGGCGAGCGCTACACCGCCGGGGGCATCCGCACCACGGTCGCGGCGACCCGCGCCGCCACCGACGCCACGCTGGCCGGGCGGGCGGCCGCCCTGGTCGCCGAGATGCTCGCCCAGGGGACCACCACCGTCGAGATCAAGAGCGGCTACGGCCTCACGGTCGACGACGAACGCCGGTCCCTGGAGATCGCCCGGCGGTTCACGGCCGAGACCACCTTCCTGGGCGCCCACGTCGTGCCGCCGGACGCCCCGTCCGCCGACGACTACGTCCGCGTCGTCACCGGGGAGATGCTCGCGGCCTGCGCGCCGTACGCCCGGTGGGTGGACGTGTTCTGCGAGCGCGGCGCGTTCGACGCCGAACAGAGCCGGGAGATCCTGCTGGCGGGCATGAAGTCCGGGCTGCTGCCGCGCGTCCACGCCAACCAGCTCGGCGAGGGGCCCGGAGCGCGGCTCGCCGCCGAGGTGGGCGCCGCCTCGGCCGACCACTGCACCCACCTGACGGACGGGGACGTCGATGCCCTGGCCTCGGCGGGGGTCGTCGCCACCCTGCTGCCGGGCGCGGAGTTCTCGACCCGCTCGCCGTACCCGGACGCCCGGCGGCTGCTCGCGGCCGGGGTGACCGTCGCGCTGGCCACCGACTGCAACCCCGGCTCCTCCTTCACCTCGTCCATGCCGTTCTGCGTCGCGCTGGCCGTACGGGAGATGCGGATGACGCCGCTGGAGGCGGTCCGGGCCGCCACGTACGGCGGAGCCAGGGCCCTGCGCCGCGACGACGTCGGGGTGCTGCGGACGGGAGCCGCCGGTGACCTGGTGATCCTGGACGCCCCGTCCTACGTCCACCTCGCCTACCGGCCCGGGGTGCCGCTGGTGACACAGGTCTGGAAGGAGGGGCTTCGTCTGGTTTGAGACCCGGTCGTCTGGTTTGAGACCCGTGAGACGTGGGCAGCGGCGGGGGGTGTGACACCACGCGCGCGGACGTCGTTCCCGGGGACGGCATCCTCCTTGAGGAGGAAATCCAAAACCATTCTCCAGGCGTACTTCTTTAGGGAATCTTTGCTCCGGTCCGAGCGTTGATCAGACAAGCGGTGTGTCCGTGCACGCGGGGCGTTGAGCGAATGCGTGGGCACGCCATAAGCAGGCGGAGCGAGGTGCCATCGGATGGCAAGGCCGACGGGGAATCGGACGCAGGAGCAGCAGGTCTCGGATCGGGACCTGCTCGGAACCTACCTGGCTGAGATCGGGCGGGTTCCCCTGCTCACCGCGGAGGAGGAGGTGGAGCTCGCCAAGCGCATCGAGGCGGGCCTCTTCGCGGAGCAGTTGCTGGACGGCGGGCTGCCGGAACCGCGGATCGGGGACGCGGCCGACGAGGAACTGGAACGGATCGCCGTTTCCGGGCAGCGGGCCAAGGACGAATTCATCCAGGCCAATCTACGTCTTGTGGTGGCGGTCGCGCGCAAATACTCCGGCCGGGGAATGCCGCTGATCGATTTGGTGCAGGAAGGAAACCTGGGCCTGGTGCGGGCGGTCGAGAAATTCGACTACCGCCGGGGTTACAAGTTCTCCACCTACGCCACGTGGTGGATCCGCCAGTCGGTGGGGCGCGCCATCCACGAGCAGGCCCGCCCGGTCCGGCTGCCCACCCACGCGGGCGAGCAGATGACCCGGCTGATGAGGGTCCGGCGCGACATGCTGGCCGAGTTCGACCAGGAGCCGACCGACGCCGACCTGGCCACCGTGCTGGAGCTGCCGATCGAGCGCGTCCGCGAGCTGCGCCGCTGGGCCTCCGAGCCGGTGTCCCTGCAGCTCGGCGTGGGCGACGAGGACGAGACCGAGCTGGGCGACATGATCGCCGACGAGACGTGGGCCGACCCTGAGCAGCAGGCCATGGACATCCTGGAGCGCGAGCGCCTGGAGCAGTGGCTGACCGGTCTGGAGGGGCAGACCCGGGAGATGCTCCGCTGGCGGTACGGCCTCATGGACGGCCGTGAGCACACCCTCACCGAGGTCGGCGAGCGCTACGGCATCGGCCGCGACCGCGCCCGCCGCATCGAGCGCGACGCGCTGGCCCGCCTGCGGAAGATGGCCATGGCGGCCTGACCCCGTTCCCATCGGGCCCGGTTCCTTCTGGAACCGGGCCTTTTCACGTCGCTTCGTCGCGGGGCTCAGGGCTGATCGCCGTGGCTCTGCGGCCGCACCGGCGGGGGAGGGCGCAGGGCCGGGCCGTAGCCGCTCGCTTCCGGGCCGCTCGTGGTTCCCGCCGGTGGTCGCTCTCCTACGGGCTGCTCGCGGTTCCCGCCGTGGTCGCCACAGGGGCCGGCCCACCGGGATCACGGCCCCCAGGTGACGGGGAGCTCGTGGACCCCGAAAATCATCATGTCGTCGCGCAGGGGGACCTTCTCCGGTGGTACGGCCAGCCTCAGGTCGGGGAAGCGCCGGAACAGCGCGGAGAAGCCGGCCCGGATCTCGACCCGCGCGAGCTGCTGGCCGAGGCACTGGTGGACGCCGTGCCCGAAGGCGAGATGGCCGGTCGCGGACCTGGTGAGGTCGAGGGTGTCGGGGTCGGGGAAGCGCTCGGGGTCGCGGTTGCCGCCGGGAATCGAGACCATGACGCTCTCGCCGGCCCGGACGAGGACGTCTTCGACCTCGACGTCCTCCAGGGCGGCGCGGATCGTCCCCGGGACGACCGGGAGGTAGCGCAGGAGCTCCTCCACGGCGCCGTCGGCGGTCTCCGGGTCGGTGAGCGCCGGGATCCGCCCGGGGTTCAGCAGCAGGGCGAAGGCGCCGAGCCCCAGGACGTTCGTCGTGGTGTCGAAACCCGCGCCCAGCAGCATGAACGCGATGTTGGCCAGCTCCTCGTCGGTCAGCCCGGCGTCCGCGACGAGCCCGCCGAGTATGTCGTCGGTGGGCTCGGTCCGCTTGCGTCGCACCAGCTCGCCGAGGTGGCCGCCGACGTCGGCCATCGCCCGCTGCCGGTCCTCCTGGGTGGCGTCCTGACGGATCAGCTTCGTGACGTCCGCCTGGAAGCGTTCGCGGTAGTCGCCCGGCACGCCGAGCAGCTCGCAGATCACCAGGGCGGGAACCGGCGCGGCGTACTCCCGTACCAGGTCGGCCGGGGGGCCGGCCGCCTCCATCCGGTCGAGCTGTTCCTCGGCGATCTGCTCGACGCGGGCGGTGAGCCGTCGCATCCGGCGTACGGTGAACTGCCCGGTGAGCAGGCGCCGGTAGCGGGCGTGGTCCGGGTCGTCCATCCCGATGAACATGCCGGGAAGGGCGGGCGGGATCTCCGCGGCGCTGAACGGGCTGTTGCGCAGCTCCTGCCGGGCGCTGAACCGGGGGTCGGCGAGGACCGCGCGGATGGTCGCGTGCCGGGTGACCATCCAGCCGAGCCTGCCGTCCGGGAAGCGAACCCGGGCGATCGGCCGCTCGCCGCGCATCGCCAGGATCTCCCGCGCCGGGTCGAACGGACCGGAGGAGGTCATGGGGAAGGTCAGGGGCTCTGTCGGCATCTTCGCCGTCCTCACCGGGCGACAGGGGTCGCCCACGTCGTCTCTCGGAGGCCATCGTGTTCCGGCCTCCGCGATCTCATGAAACTACATCAAGTGTAAGAGTGCAATGAGAGTAAGCGTAGTTTGCATGTAAAGTGAGTGCGTGGACGAGTCACGGCGCGAGCGTAAGAAGCGGCAGACCAGGCAGCTGATCGCTGAGGCGGCGATCAGGCTGTTCGGCGAGCAGGGATATGAGCAGACGACCGTCGCGCAGATCGCGGCCGCCGCGGACGTGGCCACGAAGACGTTCTTCAACCACTTCCCCAGCAAGGAGGACGTGCTGTTCGCCGACACCCGGGAGCGCAACGCGGTCCTGCTGGAGGTGCTCGCCGGCCGCCGTCCGGGGGAGAGCCTCCCCGACCTGCTGACCCGGATGTACGACAGGCTGCTGGCCGACTACCTGGTGGCGGGCGCGGACGACCCCGAGCTGATGGAGACCTACACCCGCCTGGTCATGACGGTACCCGCCCTCCAGGCGAAGGCGCTGCACATGATGTTCGAGCTGCAGAAGGAGATGGCGGCGGTCCTGGTGAAGGTCTATCCCGACGATCTCGACCCGGTCGCCGCCGCCGCCGCGGTCGGCTCGGTGATAGGCGCCGTCCAGGGGGCCGCGCTCGCCAGCATGGACCTGGGCGAGCCGGAGGAGCGCTTCTGGGTGTCCATGCGCCGCGGCTTCGACCTCGCCCTGCGTGCCCTGCGCGCTCCCTGAACCGCCCGTCGCCCTTTCGGTGCCGCCGAGCGGCCCGGCTCCCTCGGCGGCCCGCAGCGCCCGGTCGCACTCCACCTCCAGCGTCAGGATCGCGGGCAGCCCGGACTGATCCAGGCGGAACGTCCTGTCGCTCCCATCGGGGAAAGTCCCTCCGCGGGATTGCTCTCATCGGAGAGGAGCCTTCCTCGGGAGATCTTTTTTAGGTTAACCTAACCTAACTAAGGATGACCTTGCCGGCAGGCGTCCATCCGTCCGTCCGTCGTCGTCCGGTCGCTTCCGCCTGATCCCTCGCAGCCCCCGGAGGAAGAACTCGATGCCGCCCGCCGCCCGTGAGCACCTGCTCAGCAACGCCACGGCCGATCGGTACCTGCGCACGGTCACCGACGGCGCGGCCCGTGTCGCCGCCCACATCGCCGGGACCGACCGGCCGTTCACCGGGATCGCCCCGGAGCACCTCGCCCTCGAGGTGGCCGCGGTCGACCTCGACCGGCCCCTGGGCGACCCGGCCGCCGCCCTGGACGAGCTGGGCGACGTGTACCTGCGCGACGCGGTGTACTTCCACCACCCCCGCTATCTGGCCCACCTCAACTGCCCGGTGGTGATCCCGGCGTTGCTGGGCGAGACGGTGCTGTCCGCGGTCAACTCCTCGCTGGACACCTGGGACCAGAGCGCGGGCGGAACCCTGATCGAGCAACGTCTGATCGACTGGACCGCCCAGCGGATCGGCCTCGGCCCGCTCGCCGACGGCGTCTTCACCAGCGGCGGCAGCCAGTCCAACCTTCAGGCCCTGCTGCTGGCCCGGGAAGAGGCGCTCGCCGCGTCCGGGTCGCCGCGTGCGGAGACGCTGCCACGGCTACGCGTCCTGACCTCCGCCGCCGGTCACTTCAGCGTGCAGAAGTCGGCGAAGCTGCTCGGCCTGCCCCCCGACGCGGTCGTCACCGTCGAGGTCGACGCGGACCGGCGGATGCGCCCGGCGGCGCTCGACCGCGCGTTCGAGCGCTGCCGCCGTGACGGCTTCACCGTCATGGCCGTGGTCGCCACCGCCGGCACGACCGACTTCGGCTCGATCGACCCGCTGCCCGAAATCGCCCGGCGCTGCGCGGCGACCGGCGTGTGGCTGCACGTCGACGCCGCGTACGGATGCGGGCTGCTGGCCTCACGCACCCGCCGCCACCTGCTCGACGGCATCGAGCGGGCCGACTCGGTCACCGTGGACCACCACAAGTCGTTCTTCCAGCCGGTCAGCTCCAGCGCGCTGCTGGTGCGCGACGGCCGCGTCCTGCGGCACGCCACCTACCACGCCGACTACCTCAACCCCGAGCGTACGGTGGCCGAGCGCATTCCCAACCAGGTGAACAAGAGTCTGCAGACCACCCGCCGCTTCGACGCGCTCAAGCTGTGGATGACCCTGCGCGTCATGGGCGCCGACGCGATCGGCGAGCTCTTCGACGACGTGGTGGATCGTGCCGCGGCCGCCTGGAGCCTGCTCAGCGAGGATCCCCGCTTCGAGGTCGTCACGCGCTCGCAGCTGAGCACCGTCGTGTTCCGTTACCTGCCGGCCGGGCCGGGGCGTGCGTACGCCGACGAGGCCAACCTGCACGCCCGGGCGGCGCTGGCCGCCTCCGGCGACGCGGTGGTCGCGGGCACCACGGTCGACGGCCGGCACTTCCTCAAGTTCACCCTGCTCAACCCCGAGACGACGATCGACGACATCGCCGCCGTCGTGGAACTCACCGCCGAGCACGCCGGCCGGTACGTCGAACATGCGATCGGCCCGATGCTCGCCTGCACCGCCTCGTGACCCGCCACCCGACCACCGGGAGACCCGCCATGCCGGCCCACGACTTCATCGCGATCGGACTCGGCCCGTTCAACCTGGGGCTGGCCTGCCTGACCGAGCCGATCGCCGGGCTGGACGGGCTGTTCCTGGAGGCCCGCCCGCGGGCGGACTACGGCTGGCACACCGGGATGATGATGGACGGCACACACCTGCAGACGCCCTTCCTCTGCGACCTGGTGACCCTCGCCGACCCGACGTCGCCGTACTCGTTCCTCAACTACCTCAAGCAGTCCGGACGCCTCTACCCCTTCTACATCCGGGAGGACTTCTACCCGCTGCGCAGCGAGTACGACGACTACTGCCGCTGGGCCGCGGACCGGTTGGGCAACGTGCGTTTCGGCCAGGCCGTGACCGAGGTGCGCTACGACGACCGGGACGAGCTCTACATCGTCCAGGCCGGCGAGCGGCACACGTACCGCGCCCGGCGTCTCGTCCTCGGGACCGGGACGCAACCCCACATCCCCGAGGCCTGCCGGAACCTCGACGGCGACGTGGTGCACAACTCGGCGTACCTGACGCACCGCGACGCCCTGCGCCGCAGGCGCAGCATCACCGTCGTCGGCAGCGGGCAGAGCGCCGCCGAGGTCTACCACGACCTGCTCGGCACCATCGACACCGGCGGATACCAGCTCAACTGGATCACCCGGTCGCCGCGCTTCTTCCCGCTGGAGTACACGAAGCTGACGCTGGAGATGACGTCACCGGACTACATCGACTACTTCCACGCGCTGCCCGAGCCGACCCGGTACCGCCTGGAGAGCGAGCAGAAGGGACTGTTCAAGGGGATCAGCGCCGAACTGGTCAACGCCATCTACGACCTGCTGTACGCCAAGAGCGTCGACCGGCCGGTGCCCACCCGCCTGCTGACCGGCACCGCACTGACCGGCGCCGCCCACGACAGGGCCACCGGCACGTACACCCTGGATCTGCGCCACGAGGAGCAGGGGCGCGAATTCACGCTGACCACCGAGGCCCTGGTGCTGGCCACCGGATACCGGCACACCGTACCGGCGTTCCTGGAGCCGATCCGCGACCGGATCCGGTGGGACGCGGCCGGCCGTTACGACGTGGCCCGCAACTACAGCATCGACGTCACCGGCCGCGGCGTCTTCGTGCAGAACGCCGGGACGCACACGCACAGCGTCACCTCGCCGGACCTCGGCATGGGCGCCTACCGCAACGCGTCGATCGTGCGTGAGCTGCTCGGCCGCGAGCACTACCCGATCGAGAGGCGCATCGCCTTCCAGGAGTTCGGCGCGCAGGCGGAGGCGCCGACGGGGACACCGGCGGAGGCGCCGGCATGACCGCCGCCTTCGTCCGCGGCGAGTACTCGCTGCGCCCGCTCGACGTCGAGGCCGACATCGGACTCCTGCACCGCTGGGTGACGCACCCCAAGGCGGTGTACTGGATGATGCAGGACGCCGACGTGACCGCCGTCGCCGCCGACTACCGGCGCATCGCCGCGCATCCGCACCACGAGGCCCACCTGGGCCTGTACCGCGGTGAGCCGGCGTTCCTGGCCGAACGCTACGACCCCCGGCACGTCGAGCTGGCCGGGCTGTACGAGCCCGAGGACGGCGACGTCGGCATGCACTTCCTCACCGCGCCGGCCGGGACGCCGGTGCACGGCTTCACCCGCGCGGTGATCACCACCGTGATGGCCTGGCTCTTCGCCGACCCCGCCGTGCGGCGGGTGGTCGTCGAACCCGACGTCCGCAACACCGCCGTACACGCCCTCAACGCCGCCGTCGGCTTCACCGTCGTCGGCCCGATCGCCAAGCCCGAGAAGACCGCACTGCTCAGCGCGTGCACCCGCGCGCAGTTCCTCGCCGCCACCGGAGTATCCACGTGACCAGCGCCGCCACCGCCCACCTCGACCCCTCACACTGGGAGCGCGCCAACCGGCTGCTCGTACGCAAGGCGCTCGCCGAGTTCGCCCACGAGCGGCTGCTGACCCCGGTCCCCGACGGCGACGGCTTCTCGGTCCGCAGCGACGACGGCTCGGTGGAGTACCGGTTCACCGCCCGTATGTACGCCCTCGACCACTGGGAGATCGACGCCGGGAGCGTCACGCGGCACCGGGACGGCGTCGAACTGCCGCTGGACGCGCTGGACCTCTGCCTCGACATGCGTGGCGCGCTCGGCCTGCGCGACGAGATCCTGCCGGTGTACCTGGAGGAGATCACCGCCACCCTGGCGGGCAGCGCCTGGAAGCTCGGCCACCGCGCCCGGTGCGCCCGGGAACTGGCCGCCGCCGACTTCCAGGCCATCGAGTCCGGAATGACCGAGGGACACCCCGGCTTCGTCGCGAACAACGGCCGGATCGGCTTCGGCGCCGACGACTACCACCGGTACGCGCCGGAGGTGGCGGCACCGGTCCGGCTGGTCTGGCTGGCCGCGCACCGCGACCACGCCACGTTCACCTGCAGCGCGGACACCGACTACGACCGCCATGTCCGCGGCGAACTCGGCGCGGACACCGTCGCCGCGTTCGCCGCCACCCTGACCGACCTCGGCCTCGACCCGGCCGACTACCTGCTCCTTCCGGCGCACCCGTGGCAGTGGTGGAACAGGCTGGCGGTGACCTTCGCCGGCGAGCTCGCCACCCGGCGGCTGGTCCTCCTCGGCCGCGGACCCGACGAGTACGTGGCCCAGCAGTCGATCCGCACCTTCTTCAACGTCTCCGACCCGGCGCGGCACTACGTCAAGACCGCCGTGTCGGTGCTGAACATGGGCTTCATGCGCGGCTTGTCCGCGGCGTACATGCGGGCCACCCCCGCCGTCAACGACTGGCTGGCGGAGCTGATCGCGGGCGACGAGGCGTTCCGGGCGAGCGGGCTCACCATCCTGCGCGAACGCGCCGCGATCGGCTACCGGCACCGGCAGTTCGAGGCGGCAACCGACCGCTACTCGCCCTACCGCAAGATGCTCGCCGCGCTCTGGCGCGAGAGCCCGGTGCCGTCGCTGCGGCCCGGCGAGCGGCTCGCCACCATGGCCTCGCTGCTCCACGTCGACCAGCAGGGCCATTCCCTGGCCGCGGCGCTCGTCGAACGCTCCGGACTGCCGCCACGGGTATGGCTGCGCCGCTACCTGGACGCCTACCTCACCCCGCTGCTGCACGCGTTCTACGCGTACGGCCTGGCGTTCATGCCGCACGGCGAGAACGTCATCCTGGTGCTCGCCGACGACGCGGTGAACCGGGTGATCTTCAAGGACATCGCCGAGGAGATCGCCGTCATGGACGCCGGAACGCCCCTGCCCGAGGACGTCGAGCGCATCCGCGCCGACGTGCCGGAGGACCTGCGGCTGCTGTCCGTCTTCACCGACGTGTTCGACGGTTTCCTGCGTTACCTCAACGTCATCCTCGCCGAACGGGGGCTGCTCACCCAGGAGGAGTTCTGGGGCACGGTGGCCGAATGCGCTCTCGCGTACCAGGAAGGCGCCCCTCACCTGGCCGATCGATTCGCCCGCCACGACCTGTTCGCGGCGGAGTTCGCGCGCTCCTGTCTCAACCGGCTCCAGTTGCGCGACAACCGGCAGATGGTGGACCTCGCCGACCCGTCGGCCGCGCTGCAGCTGGTCGGCACGCTGCGCAACCCGATCGCCGGCTTCGCACCCCGCCGGGCGGACACGGCCCCGGCCGTGGAGCCCGGGCGATAGACCGGTACGGCTCGCAGGGGCGGCCGGGCCGTACGGCGCCGCCCCTACCCGTCGAACCCGCCGCTCCCGACGGCGTCGACGAAGGATCGCCAGATGCCGGGGGAGAGGATGAGCGCCGGGCCCTGGGGGTCCTTGCTGTCTCTGACGGCGACGATTCCGGGGAGGTTGTCGGCGATCTCGACACAGTTGTTGCCGCTGCCGCTGATGCTGCTCTTGCGCCAGCGGGCGTCCGACAGGTCAGTCATGGGCCAGCCGTCCTTTCACCTCGGTGATCAACCTCGCGGAGTCCTCCGGAGGTAGGGCGGCGTCGCAGATGCGAGCAAATGCCATTTTATAACGATCTACGTGCTCCGAGCTTTCGACATATACGTCACCCGCCGTCCCCTCGACGTAGGCGACATCAGGATCGATGTCCTCAGCGAATGACAGGATGGTGAACGCGCCTTCCAGTCCCGCGTGTGCTCCGGCGCTGTACGGGAGGACGCGGATCGTGACGTTGGGGCGCCGGGCCGCCGCTTGCAGTGCGTCCAACTGGCCGCACATCGCCTCCCATCCCCCGATGGGGCGCCGGATGACCCCTTCGTCGAGCACCGTATGCAGCTGTGGCGCATCCGATCGGCTGAGCAGCGTACGCCGTGCCATTCGCGCCATGACCCGCCGCTGGACATCGCCGGTGTCATGAGGTTCCGGTCGTCCGGCGCTGATTACGGCGCGGGCGTAATCCTCGGTCTGGAGCAGACCGGGGACGAGCTGCACCTCCCACTGGCGGATCAGGACCGCCTCGTCTTCCAGTCCGATGTAGGACCCGGTGAAGACGTCGGCGTACGCCGCCCACCAGCCCCTCTGGCGGACATCCTTTGCGAGTTGGATCAGGCCGGCGCGGACTGGGGAATCGGCACCGTACAGATCACAGATGTCGGCCACATCGGCGGAGCTCGCCCTGGTGCGGCCGGTCTCGATCCGGCTCACCTTGCTGCGACTCCACCCGAGCCGGGCCGCGACCTCTTCGGGCTTCAGCCCACTCCGCTCGCGCATCGTGCGCAGCTCACGGGCGAGGCGGCGCAGCCGCACGGTAGGGCTCTGGAACGGCGACATGCGCCCAGTGTGACGGAACCATCACGGGATCACCGGCATTTGCTTGGATCAAACTCGACTTGCACAGTGCATTGACAGTCTGCACTGAGCGGCATCAACATGGCTTCAGCTACTCTCCGCTCTTGCTCGATGACTGATTGCGCATGGAACGGAAAGTGGGGCACCGTTCGCGTACGGAGGTCTTTCGAACGTCACCGTACGAACCATCGCAATGAAGGAGGTCGTTCACATGGGCCGAGGGGACCCGCAGATCCAGTTCATTCATCTGGTGCGGCTGAGCTGGGACCTGAAGTCTCTGGGGGTGTGCACCTCGCTCGTCCTGCCGGTCACCGGGCCGCCGGTGCTGGAGGTCTTCTCGGGCCGCCGGAGCCGGGTGCGCATCACCGCCGTCCGCCGTGATCGCGGCTGGTTCTTCGTCTGGCGGCCCTGGTGGGCGCGGCTGTGGCGGCCCGGCCGGTCGGTGTGGGCGGACGCGGACAACGTCGCCGACATCATCGCCACGGCGGCGTCCGCATGAGCCCGGTCCCGGTCTGCCGTTACGAACGGCAGCGTGGCGCCTCGTCGCACTGGGCCGTCCTGCGGGCGCTCGGTCACGCCGACTTCCCCGCCGCGCCTTCCTCGGTCGCCTGTGCCCGTGCCTGGACGCGCGCCCTCCTGGCCGGGGCCATCGCCCCCTGCCTTCTCGACGACGCGTTGCTGCTGCTCAGCGAAGTCGTCACCAACGCCGTCGTCCACTCCGACTCCGGGCGCATCCCCGGCGGCTCGGTGACCGTCTGCCTCGGCGTCGTCGACGACGCCCTGCACGTCGAGGTCATCGACGACGGCTCGGCCGACAGTGTCCCCTTCGTCCGCGCCGCCGATTCCGACAGCGACGGCGGACGCGGCCTGCTGCTGGTCGAGCTTCTGGCCGCCGAGTGGGGTGTCCGCGACGGCCGGGACGGCACCGCCGTCTGGTTCCGCCTGCCGGGCTGATCGCCGCCGGGAGGACTCCGTACGACGGGGCACTCCACTCCTTCCTCCGGGCTCCGCGCGTCGGATTCCACGGCACGGGGAAGGGTGCGACCGTGGACATTCAGGTCTCGGAAATCCCCTGCGGAGGCATGCGATGCGTGTGGACGTCAACGGCACGGAGCTTGAAGTCCAGGTCAGCGGGGAGGGGCCGGACGTCGTGCTGCTGCACGGCTACCCGGACACCCACGCCTGCTGGCGGCACCAGGTGGCCGCGCTGAACGCCGCCGGGTACCGCACGATAGCCCCCGACCTGCGGGGCTTCGGAGCCTCGGCCAAACCGGAGGGGCTGGAGAACTACCGCCTCTCCCGCTACGTGGGGGACCTGCTCGGGATCCTGGACCACCTCGGCGTGGAGCGGGCCCATCTCGTCGGCCACGACTGGGGGTCGCCCATCGTGCAGCTCACCGCCGTCGCGGCGCCGCAGAGGACGCTCAGCCTCACCTGCATGTCGGTCGGCCACCCCGCCACGCTGACGGCGGCCGGCCCGACGCAGTGGAGGCGCTCCTGGTACATGCTGCTGTTCCAGTTCCCGGGCGTCGCCGAGCGGTGGCTCAGCCGCGACGACTTCGCGGCCATGCGGCGGTGGATGGGGCACCCCGACGCGGAGGAGGTCGTCGCGCGCATGCGCGACCCCCGCGCGCTCACCTCATCGCTGGCGATCTACCGTACGGGGCTGCGCCGCATGCCGTCCGGCAGGATCGCCAAGCTGCCGCCGGTGCCCGTCATGGGCGTGTGGAGCAGCGGCGACCGGTTCCTCACCGAAAGGGCGATGCTCCTCACCCAGGAGCACGTCACCGGACCGTGGCGCTACGAGCGGGTCGACGGCGCGGGTCACTGGATGCAGCTGGAGGCCCCGGACAGGGTCAACGCCCTGCTCCTCGACTTCCTCTCCACCGTGGACTCTTCTCGCTGACCACCGTTCCCCGCACCCGCTCTCTACGTTCCTTTTCCGCCTTCCGCGCCCCCGCGATGGTGCCGTGGATGACACCCGGAGCCGTCGGAACCGTAAAGGAGCGGCTACGGCGGGAACCGTGGGCGGCCCGGTGGTGAGGAGCTACGGCGTCCGGTTCTGCGCTCTCCCCTGTCAGTGTGGCCGCAAGGCTACGGCGATCCACCCTGAACAGGGAGAGGAGGATGCTTCAGCGTCGGCGAGGACCGTAGGCCGCCGGAAAGCGAGAAACTACGGCGGGTCATCCGTACAGGCGAAGCAGACATGGCGCGGAGGTGGGTGGGTGTTCCGGCCGGCTTCAAAATGCCCGCAACCACCGCGCCCGAGACCAGGCCGGAGGCCGGGAAACACCAGAGCCCGGCCACAGCGCCGGCCGGAACACCCACCCACCGCAGCGCGCGCGGTCGTCCAGCCCGGGAAGAGACCGGAGCGCGAACCCCCGACCGGCCAGACGGGAAACCCCACCGGAACACGCACCCCCGTACGGCTCGGCGGGAAACCCCACGCCGTACGGGATCAGGGCTTGGCGTACTTCTCCAGGTCGTCGAGGATCTTCCCGGCCGCGGTGACGCCGATCCCGGTCATCCAGATCTCGTCGTCCACGTTGTGAGCCGTGCCGTTCTCGACCGCCTTCAGGTTCTTCCAGAGCGGCCCGGCCGTCACCGACGCCTGCGCCTGCGCGGCCTGCTCGCCGTACGCGCAGTAGAAGAGGACGTCGCCGTCGGCCTGGGAGAGGTTCTCCTGGCTCAGCTCGGCGAAGCGCCGGTCGGCGGCGCCGTTCAGCTGCTGGGGCTCGGGGCGGGCGAAGCCCGCGTCGCCGACGACGATGCCGCTGAACGACGTGGGACCGTACATCCGGATCGTGCCGGGGATGAAGCGGATGATGCTCACCGTGCCCGCGTCCGAGCCGTTCAGAGAGCGCGCCCGGGCCTGGTAGTCGGCCAGGAGTTTCTCCGCCTGGGCTTTCTTCCCCAGCGCGTCGGCGTCGAGGAGGAAGTTCTCCTTCCAGGTGGATCCCACCTTCTCGGTGAACACCGTCGGCGCGATCCGGCTGAGCTTGGCGTAGAACTGCTCCTGGCGGAACTTCGAGCCCAGGATGAGGTCGGGCTTGAGGGCGGCGATGGCCTCCATGTTGGGCGCCTGCAGGGTGCCGACCGCCTTCGTCGCGTCCAGGGCGGAGCCCAGGTACTTCGGCCATTTCTGGCTCGCGTCCGCCTGGGCCGCGCCGACCGGGGACAGGCCGAGGGAGACCATGCTGTCCAGCTTGTCGGTGTCGAGCACGACGACCCGCTTGGGCGTCTCGGGCACCTTCGTCTCGCCCATCGCGTGTTTGACCGTCCGGGTGGGGCCCTCGGCGGTCTGATCCCCGCTGCCGGAGGAGCCGCAGGCGGCAAGGGCGGCGGTCGAGAGCAGAACCGCGGCGGCGGCTCTGACCAGGCGGAAGGACATGGGTTCCCCTCGGTTCATAAGGTAAGGCAAGCCTAACTATAGATGCGGTCATCTCCCGGTCAGGAACCCGCCTGCCCGAAACGCGACCGAAACACCGCGCGCCCGGGTTTCACAGGCCCGAAACACCCGTGCACGAGCGCTGAAACCGTGCGCCACCAGGCTGTGGGCCAACGTCAGTGCGCGGCCGGTCAACGAAGCCCAGAAGCGTCCACTGCGACCTTGAGACGGCCATACGCCATGTGTAAGGGAGGGTCGCGTCGAATGAAGATCGATAGCGGCACCACTGCCTGGATGCTCACAGCCGCCGCCCTGGTGCTGCTGATGACTCCGGGCCTCGCGTTCTTCTACGGGGGCATGACCAGGGCCAAGAGCGTTCTCAACATGATGATGATGTCGTGGGTCAGCATCATCGTCGCGACGATCGCCTGGGTCCTCTACGGCCACTCGCTGGCCTTCGACGAGGCCGGCTCCGGCGTCGTCAACAAGATCGTCGGTGGCCTCGACAACCTCGGGCTGTCCGGCCTGGCGGACACCGCCACCAAGGACGACGGCACCGGCATGCCGAGCCTCGTCTTCTCCATGTTCCAGATGACCTTCGCGATCATCACTGTGGCCCTGATCAGCGGAGGGCTCGCCGACCGCGTCAAGTTCGGCGCCTGGGTCGTCTTCGCGACCGTCTGGGTGAGCATCGTCTACTTCCCCGTGGCCCACTGGGTGTGGGGCGGCGGCTGGCTGAGCAACCTCGGCATCGAGGACTTCGCCGGCGGCACGGTCGTCCACATCAACGCCGGAGCCGCGGCCCTGGCGGTGGTGCTCGTGATCGGCAAGCGGGTCGGCTGGGGCAGGGAGCCGATGCGGCCGCACAGCCTCCCGCTCGTCCTGCTGGGTGCCGGGCTGCTGTGGTTCGGCTGGTTCGGCTTCAACGCCGGCTCCGAGCTCGCCGTGGACGGCACCACCGGCCTGGCGTTCATCAACACCCAGATCGCCACCGCGGCCGCCGCCGGCGCCTGGATCGTGGCCGAGAAGCTCCGCGACGGCCACTCCACCAGCCTGGGCATCGCCTCCGGCGCCGTCGCGGGCCTGGTCGCCATCACCCCGGCCTGCGGTTTCGTCGACCCCTGGGCGGCGTTCGTCATCGGCGCGATCGCCGGCGCCGTCTGCGCCTACGCGGTCGGCCTGAAGCACAGGCTGGGCTACGACGACTCCCTGGACGTGGTCGGCGTGCACCTGGTGGGCGGTGTCATCGGCGCCGTGGCGCTCGGTTTCGTCGCGGCCTACCCGTTCGCCGACGGCCAGGCCAAGGGCGTCCTGCTGGGCGGGCCGATCTCCCAGCTCGGCGTCCAGGTGCTCGGCCCGGTCGCCGTCGGTCTGTACTCCTTCGTCGTCTCGTGGATCCTCGCCAAGGTCATCGACAGGACGATGGGCTTCCGCGTCACGCAGGAGCAGGAGGTCGCGGGCGTCGACGTCACCACCCACGCCGAGACCGGGTACGACCTCGGCACCATCCACTCCTCCGGCGTGGCCTCACCCAACGGCGCGGCCACCGCCCCGGTGTCCAAGAAGGTGGACGCATGAGACTCATCACCGCCGTGATCAAGCCCTTCAAGCTCGACGACGTGAAGGCCGCCCTCGAACAGTTCGGCATCAAGGGCATGACGGTCAGCGAGGCCAGCGGGTACGGCCGGCAGCGCGGCCACACCGAGGTCTACCGGGGCGCCGAGTACCAGGTGGACCTGGTGCCCAAGGTCCGCCTGGAGGTGCTCGCCGAGGAGGACGACGCCGAGGACGTCATCGACGTGATCGTCAAGGCCGCGCAGACCGGGAAGATCGGCGACGGCAAGGTCTGGTCGGTCCCGGTGGACGCCGTCGTGCGGGTGCGCACCGGCGAGCGCGGCCCCGAGGCGCTCTGACCCGTGAGGGGTGACGCCCGCTCCTACGCCGCGGTCCGCAGGGATCGGGCGGCGGACATCGACCGCTGGCTCGCGGACCTGCTCCGGGCGGCCTGCGGCACACCGTACGGTGCCGCCGCCGGGAACACCGGCGGGGACGGCGGCCCGTACGGGATGTCCGGAAGGAGCACGCCGTACGAGGTCCCGGACACCGCGCGGGGAGCCGCGCGGGTGGTTTCGAACGGTTCTCCGTACGGCGTCGCCGGCGGCGTCACGCGCGGCGCCCGGCGCGGCCCCTCGCGCGGGGCGCCGGGCGGCGGGGCCTTCGAGGGCGTGGCGCTGGTCGCGGTGGGCAGCCTGGGGCGCGGGGAACTCGCCCCGGGCAGTGACCTGGACCTGGTCCTGCTGCACGACGGCAGACAGGACGTGGCGCGGGTCGCGGACCGCCTCTGGTACCCGGTCTGGGACGCGGGGGTGGGCCTGGACCACTCGGTGCGCACGGTGGAGGAGGCCGCCGCCGTGGCCCGGGACGACCTCAAGGCCGTGCTGGGCCTCATCCAGGCCCGGCACGTGGCCGGGGACCCGGAGCTGACCCGGGCGGCACGCGAGGCGGTGCTCGCCGACTGGCGGGCCGACGCCAGGCGGCGGCTGGGCGAGCTGCGGGAGGCGTCCGAGGGGCGGGCGGAGGCGTGCGGGGAGCTGGCGTTCCTCCTGGAGCCCGATCTGAAGGACGCCCGCGGCGGTCTGCGCGACGTGCAGGCGATGCAGGCCGTGGCCGCGGCCTGGGTGGCCCCGGCCCCGGGGCCCCGCTCCCGCGAGGCGTACGAGCTGCTGCTCGACGTGCGGCACGCCCTGCACCTGGTCACCGCCCGCGGGGCCGACCGGCTGGTGCTCCAGGAGCAGGACGCGGTGGCCGGGACGCTGGGCCTGCTCGACGCCGAGGCGCTGATGCGCCGGCTGGCCGAGGCGGGCCGTACGGTGGCGCACGCCCTCGACGCCACCTGGCGCGCCGCCGACCGGCTGCTCACCGGTCCCGCGCCGCGGGGCCGCCGTCCGCTGGCCGACGGCGTCGTCGAGCACGGCGGCGAGGTGGCGCTCGCCCGCGGGGTGAGCCCCCGCACCGACCCCGTGCTCGTGCTCCGCGCCGCCGCCGCGGCGGCGCAGGCCGGGTTGCCGCTGGCCCCCGCCGCGGTCACCGCGCTGGCGGCCCAGTCGCCGCCGATGCCGGTCCCGTGGCCGCCCGCGGCGCGTGACGCGCTGGTGGCGCTGCTCGGCGCGGGACGCGCGGCGGTGCCGGTCTGGGAGGAGCTGGACCAGGCGGGGGTGCTGGTCCGGCTCCTGCCGGACTGGGAGTGGGTACGGCACCGCCCGCAGCGCAACCCGGTGCACCGCTACACCGTGGACCGGCACCTCATCGAGACCGCGGCCGCGGCGGCCGCGCACACCCGGGACGTCTCCCGCCCCGACCTGCTGCTCATCGCCGCGCTCCTGCACGACGTCGGCAAGGGCTGGCCCGGCGACCACTCCGCCACCGGCGCGGTGGTGGCCCGCGACATCGGGGCCCGCATCGGGCTGCCGCCCGCCGACGTCGCCGTCCTGGAGCGGGTGGTCCGGCACCACCTGCTGCTGCCGGAGACCGCGACCCGCCGCGACCTGGACGACCCGGTGACGATCTCCCGGGTGGCCGGGGCGGTCGGCTCGCGGGAGGTCCTGGAACTGCTGGCCGCGCTCGCCGTGGCCGACGGCGCCGCCACCGGCCCGGCCGCCTGGAACGCCTGGAAGGCGTCGCTGGTGGCAGACCTCGTGCGCCGGACGCGCTCGGTGCTGGCCGGCGCGCAGCCGCCCCCGGCGCCCACGCTGTCGGCGGAGCGGGCGTCCCTGGCCCGGCACGACGGCTGCGCCGTGCGGGTCGGCGGGGGAGCGGTCACCGTGGTGGCCCCCGACCGCGCCGGGCTGCTGTGGCGGGCGGCCGGGGTGCTCGCCGCCCACCGGATGGTGGTGCGCGCCGCCTCCGCCGCCTCGGCGGGCGGCACGGCCGTCATCGAGTTCGCGGTCGTGCCCGAGTACGGCTCGCCGCCGGACCCCGCGACCCTGGAGGCCGACCTGCGGCTGGTGCTGGCGGGGCGGCTCGACATCGAGGAACGCCTGGCCAGGAGGGCCAGATCGATGCGCCCGTCCCGGGTGCCGGTGGCTCCGCCCCGGGTCGCGCTGCTGGACGACGCGTCCGCCACGGCCACGGTGATCGAAGTGCGCGCGCACGATAGACCCGGACTATTGTGGCGAATCGGCAGGGCTTTCGGAGACTGTGGTCTTGACGTACGCGCCGCGCGTGTGGAGACTCTCGGCGCGGAGGCGGTGGACGTTTTCTACGTCGTCGACAGGGCCGGACGTCCGCTGACCGACGCGGTTCAGCGAGTACAGGTGCGGGACCAGGTGCTCGCCGCTCTGCGGTAACCGTAGCCAATCGTTCCTTTGTCACCTTCGTAACGATTAAGGCCGGTTTGTCGGCTATGCCGATTGCGTCCCGTGACCTTGTGGTCTCATTGTGGCCACGTACGTCGGTTAGGTGAGAGGTGTCGAGAGCGTGACGACGGCGACAACCGACAGCGGCCGTCATCCGGCGCGCGATCGCGGCAAGCGTGCCGGTGGCAGGTTCAGCCTGCGCAACTGGCGCGTGCGGTCCCGCCTCACGGCCCTGATCCTGGTGCCCACCGTGGTGGGCGTCCTACTCGCCGGAACCCGGGTGTACGCCTCCGTCGAGAGTGTGGCCGGTTACCAGCGGGCGGCTTCGGCCGCCGAGTACGGCAACCGGATCCGCGACCTCGCGCAGGCCCTCGGCCTGGAGCGCGACCGGGTCGCCTGGGCCTCGTTCCAGCCGGGCAACAAGGGGCTGAAGTCGAGCGCCGAGGCGCAGATGGAGACCGTGGACGGCAAGGTCACCAAGGTCCTGGCCGACCTGGGCGCCATCGACGACTCCTACGGCCGGCGGGCGACGGACGCAGCCAGGGACGTGCGCTACCAGCTGTCCGGGCTGAAAGAGCTACGCCAGCTCTCCGGGACGATCCGTGTGGAACGGTACAGCACCATGGTCGCCCCGCTGCTGCAGCTCCACGAGGAGCTCACGGCGGTCAGCGACGACCCGGAGATCGTGGGCAACACGCGCGCGCTCAGCGCGCTGTCCTACGCCAAGGAGGAGGTCTCCAGGCAGCGCGCCCGCCTGCTGTCCGGCTACTACGCGCCCTGGCTGATCAACGCCCAGGAGCTGGAGAAGTTCATCGCCTCCCGCTCGCGCATGCAGGACTACGTGGCCGACTTCACCGTCGAGGCGACCCCGGCCAACGCCCAGCTCCTGTCCAACGCCCTGATCGACGAGCGGGTGTACCGGGCCGAGCTGACCAAGGCCAGGGCGATCGTGCTGGCCAGCGACCCCCGCCACCAGGGCCGGCTGCTGACCGACTTCGCCGACGTCAAGCAGTGGTTCTCCGACAACGCCGTGACCATCGACAAGATCGCCAAGGTCGAGTCCAAGGTCGCCGGGGACGTGGTCACCCGCGCCCGCGACCTGGAGGACACCGAGCAGCGCAACGCGATCATCACTTCCGCGCTCATCCTGCTCCTGCTGGCGCTGGTCATCGGTCTCACCGTCCTCATCGCCCGGTCGATGGTCCAGCCGCTGCGCCGCCTGCGGGCCGAGGCACTGGACGTCGCCGGGCACCGGCTGCCCGAGGTGGTGCGCAACCTGCGGGTCTCCGGCGACAGCCAGATCCCCGAGGTCGACCCCATCCCCGTCGACTCCAAGGACGAGATCGGAGAGGTCGCCAAGGCCTTCGACGAGGTCCACCGCCAGGCCGTACGGCTGGCCGCGGAGGAGTCGGAGCTGCGCTCCAACATCAGCGCGATGTTCGTCAACCTCTCGCGCCGCACCCAGACCCTCGTGGAACGGCAGATCTCGCTGATCGACGGTCTGGAGAAGGGCGAGGAGGACGGCGGGCGCCTGGGCGACCTGTTCAAGCTCGACCACCTGGCCACCCGCATGCGCCGCAACTCCGAGAACCTCCTGGTCCTCGCGGGCCACGAGCCGACCCGCCGGCGCAGCCAGCCCGCCAAGCTCGTCGACGTCGTACGCGCCTCCCTGTCGGAGGTCGAGGACTACGAGCGGGTGCAGGTCAAGGTGCACCGGACGATCTCGGTGGCCGGGATCGCCGCCAACGACATCGTCCACCTGGTCGCTGAGCTGGTGGAGAACGCCATCCAGTTCTCCCCCCGGGCCAGCCAGGTCGTGGTCTCCAGCAGCATGGTCGAGGGCGGCGCCGCGCTGCTCGCGGTCAGCGACTCCGGCATCGGCATGACCACCGAGGAACTGGTCGAGACGAACCGCCGCCTGGCCGATCCGCCCGTCGTGGACGTCTCGGTGTCGCGGCGGATGGGCCTGTTCGTGGTCGGCCGGCTGGCCCTGCGGCACGGCATCCGCGTCCAGCTCCGGCCGCAGGAGGGCGGCGGCCTGATCGCCATGGTGCTCTTCCCGCCGGAGCTCATCGTCCAGCAGGTCCAGCCGGGTCAGACCCCCTCGTGGGGCGGTGAGTCGCAGGCCGGGCGGCAGTCCCCCTTCGACCAGCCGTCGTTCGGCCAGTCGCCGGCGTCCCAGCCGTCGTTCGGACAGTCGTCCTTCGGTCAGCCGCCGGTGTCGCAGCCGTCCTTCGGTCAGCCGTCGTTCGGTCAGCCGTCGTTCGGCCAGTCCTCCTTCGGCCAGTCCTCCTTCGACCGGCCGATGGCCGGGCGGCCCGCCCCGGCGCCGAGCCCGGCGGCGGGACCGAACGGCGAGTACCCGCTGCCGCGGCGACAGCCCCGGGCGGCCGCCCAGCCGCAGGCGGGCGAAGCGTCCTGGGGGCAGGCGTCCGCCTGGGAGCAGCCGCCTGCCTCCTTCGACCGGCCGCCTGCCTCCTTCGACCAGTCGCCCCCTTCCTTCGAGCAGCCGCTCCCCTCCTGGGACCAGCCGCCTGCCTCCTGGGGGCAGGCGTCCTACGAGGAGCCGGTGAACACCCCGATGCCGGCAGTGGAGGTCTCCCCGCTCGAACCCGAGCAGGAGGAGTACCTGCCGATCTTCGCCTCCGTCGAGTCCGCCTGGTTCCGCCGGCCGGACGCCTCGGAGCCGCGCCCGGCCGCCGGGGCCTCCCCGGCCGGCCGGCCCGCGCCGTACGACCCGCTGGCCGCGGGGCCCACGCCCCCGGCCGGAATGCCGGCCGCCGAGCCGGTCGCCGCCGAGCCGGTCCTCACCGAGCCGGTCACCGCGGGCGGGGGCTGGCACAGTCCCGCCGATGCCGGATGGCAGGCGGCCAGGGCCGCGAGCGAGCCTGCTCTCGGCGGACTGACCGCGGCCGGCCTGCCCAAGCGGACGCCCAAGGCCAACCTGGTGCCGGGCGCCGCGACGAGCACGCCCGCGCCGGCCGCTCCGATGGCGCCGGTCTCGGCCGAGCGGGTCCGCAACCGTCTGTCGAGCTTCCAGCAGGGGATCCGGCGCGGTCGCGCCGAACTGTACGAGGACACCGCCGGGAACACGGCGGATAAGGAGGAGCGCTCGTGACGACCCTGAGCCATGAGGCACGCAGGTTCGACTGGCTGATCACCGAGTTCGTCCGCGGCACCCCCGGCGTCGCGCACGCGGTGTGCGTCTCGGCCGACGGACTGCGGCTCGCCAGCTCCGAAGGGTTCCCCGACGACCGCGCGGACCAGCTCTCCGCGGTGGCGGCCGGGTTGCTCAGTCTCACCGTGGGCGCGTCCCGCGTCTTCGACGGCGGGTCCGTCACCCAGACGGTGGTCGAGATGGAGCGCGGACTGCTGCTGGTCATGGCGATCAGCGACGGCTCCTGCCTGGCGGTACTGGCCTCCGCCGAGTGCGACATGGGTCTGGTGGCCTACCAGATGACCCTGCTCGTCGACCGGGCCGGCCAGGTGCTCACCCCCGCCCTGCGGGCCGAGCTGCAGTCCACCCGGGGGCGTTGATGAGCGCGCGCGTCACGGGAGAGGTCCATGATCGGTAACGACGGGATCGGGGACGAGGAGCCCCTGTTCCGTCCGTACGCGATGACCGGCGGCCGCGCCGAGCCCCGTTACCACCTGGCGCTGGAGACGCTGGTCTCGTCCTCGTTCGTCACGGACGAGGAACTCGTCCTGCTCACCCCCGAGCAGGACGCCATCATCAGATTGTGCCGGTCCTTCCGGTCGGTCGCCGAGATCTCCGCCCTGCTGCGGGTCCCCCTGGGCGTGGCCCGGGTGATCGTCGCGGACATGGCGGACGAGGGCCTCGTCCGCCTGCACCAGCCGCAGCTGGACAAGGGGCAGCCGGATCTCGACATGCTCGAAAGGGTGCTCAGTGGACTTCGCAGGCTCTAACCCCGGTGGCCTGACCTCGACGAAGATCGTCGTCGCCGGCGGGTTCGGCGTCGGGAAGACCACGTTCGTGGGGTCGGTCTCGGAGATCCTCCCGCTGACCACCGAGGCGGTGATGACCGACGCCAGCGCCGGCATCGACGACCTGGGACTGACGCCCAACAAGACGACGACCACGGTGGCCATGGACTTCGGGCGGGTCTCGCTGGACCAGGACCTGATCCTGTACCTGTTCGGCACGCCGGGTCAGCACCGGTTCTGGTTCATGTGGGACGACCTGGTGCGCGGCGCCCTCGGCGCGGTTGTCCTGGTCGACACCCGGAGGCTGGCCGACGGGTTCCCCGCGATCGACTACTTCGAGGAGGCGGGACTGCCCTTCGTGGTCGCCATCAACGGCTGGGACGGGCAGTTCATGCACTCCCAGGACCAGGTGCGCGAGGCGCTGGCGCTGGCGCCGTACGTCCCGGTGGTGACCACCGACGCGCGCTCGCGCGACTCCGTCAAGCGCACGCTCATCACGCTGGTCGAGCACGTCCTGCGGGTCCGCACGGGCCACGGCATGCCCGCCTGACCCATCCCGAGATCACCCTGGTCTGGGCCGACTCCGCCTACGCGGGATCGCTGATCGAGTGGGCGCGCACCTTCTTGGACCTCACCGTCAAGGTGGTTTCCCGGCAGCGCGGCGCCCAGGGCTTTGTCGTGCCGGCCAAACGCTGGGTGGTGGAGCGCAGCCTGTCGTGGGTGCTGCGCGCCCGCCGCAATGTCCGCGACCATGAACGGCTGCCGCAGCACAGCGAAATCATGATCACCTGGTCGGCGATCATCCAGATGACGCGCCGCCTCACCCGCAGCTCCCGCGCCAGGACCTCCTGGGGAGGGGTTTCGTGACCGCGCCGGTGCGGGCCGACCTGTCTCACAACCCAGCAAACGAGACAGCCTGATCCGCAGCCATGCGGCCACGAAACCCCTTTGGTGAGCGTCCTCATGGGATCTCGAACCGAGCAGTGCCTGAACTGCGAGGCGCCGCTGCCCCCTCCAGCGGATCGCCGCGGAGGACGGCCCCGCAAGTACTGCTCCGACGCCTGCCGGTGGGCTTTCGGCCGCACGCGCCAGACGCCGGCGCCCTCTTACCCAGCGCCACCAACGCCAGGACGACACCCGCAACCAGCGCCGTCACATCCGCGACCAGGCCGAACGCCTCGCGCAGGCAGTCGGGAAGCCTGCCCTGGACCTGCACGCCGAAGACCTCGCCCCGCCCACTCAGCAGACCGGCTGGAAGCCTGGGCCCATCGCCGCTCGGGGCGATGTCCCCCGTCGATATGTCCGCGCGTTCGGGGGCACGGCCAGGTCACGGCCGGCGCGGCCAACGCGACTCCGAGCCGTCGTTCCGTCGTGAGGGAGCGGCCGACGTGCCAGGATGAATCACGTCAAGCCGTAGCTCGCGTGGGCCGGTATCGCAGGGCGACCGCCCCCGACCGGAACTCATGGCGATCCACGGGCTCGAGCTGGATGCGCTCGCGCAGACCGGCGAGCAACGTCGGCCCGTGTCCGGCAAGGATCGGCTGCACAAGGAACTCGTACTCGTCGATCAGTCCCAGATCCGCCAACGCCAGGGGGAGCGTCACGCCACCCACCCACAGGCCCTCGCCTGACTCCTGCTTGAGCCGCTGAACCGCTTGCCCGAAGTCGCCTCGCACCAGCTCGGCATTCCAATCGACCGCGCTCAGCGTGCTCGACACGACGTACTTCTTCGCCCGGTCGATGGTCTCGGCGAACGGGATCTGCCAGTCATCCATCCAGTCAGGCCACGTGCCCGTGGCCGGCTTCCGCCACGCCGACTCCATCATCTCGTAGGTCACCCGGCCGAACAGCAGGGCATCGGCTCGCTCCATCTCAACGGTCCAGTAACGCATCGACTCCTCGTCCGGGGCGAGCCCTGCCTCGTGATGGCAGCAGCCGTCGAGCGTGACGTTGATCGAATATCGAAGTGGTCTCATCTCGTTGCTCTTCCCTGATGCGCGCAGCGCGTTTTCATCGGACGTCTACTTAGACGGCTGCCGGCGCCATTTCTCATCGGCGCCCGATCCCACCTGCTCAACACCGTCGTGATGCGAACCAGACCGCAGACCGAGCGCGCGACGGATTCGGACGCTCGGGCCGTTCAGGTTCGCAACGGGTCTCGAAGCGCCCTGCGAGACCTACTGCCCCTCCACGACGTCCTCGCCGAACAGCCACCGCCCGGCCACCCGGACAGCCCGGAGCGACGTCAGAACCCACCGACATCGATCAAGGAACCGGCCCCCGACCTCCTCCCGAAGTCAGCGACACCTTCTCAGCCGATCCACCACCGGGCGGCGACCAGTTCGGCCACCAGCGTCTCGGTGAGCAGGGCGACGCCGGGGTCGTCGTCGTGGCGGTAGCGGACGGAGTCCCGGGCCCCGGACAACTCTCCGCCGACGGTGAGCACGGTGGAGCCCCGCTGCCGGATCCAGTCCATGGCCTGCTCGTCGTAGGCGGACCCGGGGAAGAGGACCGCCCGGTAGTCGAGGGTCTTGGTCAGGTAAACGTCCACGTGGGCCCAGTCGCCGGTCTCGCAGGCGTCGGCCGCGCGGCGCGGGCCCTCGCGGAACATCAGCGCCGACTGCTCCGCCGACGACAGCCGCTCGGCGGGGGCGATCGTGTACACACCGTGCGGGCCGTCGAGCAGCTCCGCGGCCCGCTCCAGCCACTCGCCGCGCCGCTCCAGCAGGTCGGCGGCGGCCTCGGCGGAGCGGCGCAGCAGGGCGGGCACGTCGGGTCCCGAGCCGGTCAGGCGGCCGTGCAGGGCCAGCAGCAGCGCGATCGTGTGCTGGAAGGTACGGCAGGACACCCCGCCGCGCTCCTCGCCGGCGGACATCGGGACCGTCAGGTCGGCGCCCTCGGTGACGGGCGAGCCGTCCCGGTTGGTCATCGCCAGGACGAACGACCGGCCCCGGTGGCGGGCGACCGCGTCGAGGGTCTCCCGGCTGCCGCCGGTCGCGGAGATCGCCACGACGAGCGTGGCGGGGTCCGGCGGGTAGGAGGCGGCGGCGGAGGCGTACTCGGCGACCGCGTCGATCCCCGCCGCCCGCAGGCGCGCCGCGGCGACCCCGGCGGCGTAGCGGGAGCTGCCCATGCCGAGGAGGAGGACCCGCCGTACGGCGGGCGGCAGGGCTCCGAACGGGTCGCCTGCCTCCAGGGCGTCCGCCAGCCCGGTCAGCGCGGCCGGCTTGGCCTCCAGGTCGGCGAGGTACAGCTCGGGGTTCACGTTCTCTTCTCTCCTTCGGTGGGTGTTCCCCGGGGTCCGCGGTGACTTCGGCGGTGGGGACGGCGGGGGCGGAGTCCGGGTGCGCGGCTTCCCGAGCTCCGCGGGCTCCGCGGGTTGCGCGGGTTGCGCGGGGATCTCTCAGGGGCGCGGCGGCTCAGCCGTACCAGGACCGCAGGACCCCCATCGGCGCGTAGCGCCAGCGCGGCAGGTGCCGGGCGGCGTAGACGAGCTCCCGGCACTCCTGCTCGATCTCGAAGGGCCGCAGCAGGGAGTCGTCAAGCAGGTCCGGCCGTCCGTGCTCGGCGAGGCGGGCGCGGTAGGCCGCCTCCAGCGCGGTGCGGGCCGCCGTCGCCCAGGCGCCGGCCGCGGCCGGGTCGGCGCCGCGGCGCCTGATCGCGACCTGGGCGACGTGGTCGACGCTGGTGGTCAGCTGGGCGAGGTCGCGGGCGGCCGGCTGGAAGGGGTCCGCTCCGGTGACCGTGGGGTTCCCGTCGAAGTCGATCACCGCGTAGCCGCCGCGCCAGCGCAGGATCTGGCCGACGTGCAGGTCGCCGTGGATGCGGATCAGCGGGGTGGGTCCCGCGCCGGCCAGCGGGGCGAGCCCGGCGCGCAGTGCGCCGGCGCGGGCGGCGAGCCAGTCGCCGTCCTCGCCGCCGGTCAGCGCGAGCGCCTCCTCCAGCGCCGCCAGTGCCCGCCCGTGCGGCTCGGGACTGATCGGGGCGTGCCGTACCGGGCCGGGGACGGCGGACGAGGGGGTGGCCAGGGCCGCGTGCAGGTCGGCCGCCAGCGTCCCCAGTTCGGCGGCGAAGGCCGTCCCTCCGCCCGCGGCCTCGTCCACGCACCACTCCCAGCCGTCCGAGGCGTCGGGGAGATAGGCGGTGACCAGGGCGAGGAGCACCTCGCCGTCACCCCCGTCCCCGTTTTCGCGCCGGGTCACCGCCGCGTACGGCGTGGCGGTGGCGGTGAAACCGACCTCGGTCAGATGGGCGAACATCTCGGGTGCCGGCTGGGGAAGCGGGGCGGGGGGTGTGAGCCACTTCACGACCACGCGCTCGTCGACGATCACCGAGTGATTCGTCTGGTCGGCGTCGAAGCCCCGCTCCACCGGCGGGCACCCGGCGGAAACAGGTGTCGCCTGAATAAGCGATGAAAAGCTTCCGACATCCGTCCCGGGAAGCGGCCGGAACTGTCTCACGGCGAACGGCGAAGGAATTTCGCTGGTCAGGGCCTTGATGAGTTCATCGCTGCGCCCATCCCCGGCGCGCGGCGGGGTCCCGAGCCGCTCCCAGATTGAACGTGGATTTAACAAACTGATCAAACTTCCCTGGGACGTTGTCGGGCAAAGTCTTGCTCAAGATATTCTTGCCTGCAACACTCCTGCTTTGGTCTGCCGTGTCCGTTACGGCCGGTCTACCCCCCTTAACCTGAATTCCGAAGGAGTAGCGGCCGTGTTCCGTGCTCGGTCCCCCCGTTCCCTCTCCGCTGCCGCGCTGGTCACAGGCCTGGCCCTCGCCGTCTCCGCCTGCGGCGGAGGTTCCGGTGAGACCACCGCCGCGGACGCCGGCGGCCCCACCGCCGCGGCCGCGCAGCTCGACCCGAACGCCGACCTGACGAAGCAGAGCGTCACCGTCACCGTGTGGGAGGGCTACACGCCCAAGGAGCTTCCCGAGAAGGTCAAGGAGAAGCTCAAGTTCGACCTCAAGGTGACGCCGCACGACACCAACGAGATCGCCATGGCCAAGCTGACCTCGGGCGCCGACAGCGGCATCGACGTGGCGTTCGTCTCCGGCCAGTACGCCCAGGCGCTCAACGAGGCCGGGCTGCTGGAGCCGCTCCACCCCGAGCTCATCCCCAACCTCGCCAACCTCTACCCCGAGGCCAAGGAGCTCGCCTACGACAAGGGCAACGTCTTCTCCGTCCCCTACACCTGGGGCACCACCGGCATCTGCTACCGCACCGACCTGGTGAAGACCCCGCCGGCGAGCTGGAACGACATCCTCAGCCCGGCCCCGGACGCCGAGAAGAAGGTCACGATGATGACCACCGAGCGCTGGCTGGCCCTGCCCGCCATCAAGGCGCTCGGCTACTCGGTCAACACCCGCAGCGACGAGGAGCTGGCCAAGGTCAAGGAGAAGCTGCTGGAGGCCAAGCCCCACCTGCTCGGCTACGACGACGTCACCTTCGGCGACAAGCTCAAGTCGGGCGAGGCCGTGATGGTCGAGGCGTGGGACGGCTGGTGCCCCACCACCGAGAAGAACATCAAGTTCGTGGTGCCCAAGGAGGGCAGCGACCTGTGGGTGGACACGATGGTGATCCTGAAGTCCTCCAAGAACAAGGAGGCCGCCCACGCGCTGATCAACTACATCCTCGACCCGGAGATCCACGGCTGGGCCGCGGAGAACATCCTGTACAAGGTCCCGAACAAGGCCGCCATGGACCGGGTGGACGCCAAGCTCAAGGCCGACAACACCCCGCTGCAGATGACCCCCTCCCAGCTCCTGCAGGGTGAGTCGATCGTCGACCTGGGCGAGGACTCGACCAAGTTCAGCCGCCTCCAGACCGAGGTCAAGGCAGCGAAGTGACATCTTCCACCGTCTCCGGTGCGGCCGCGGGTTCGCGGCCGCACCGGTCGCGTGTGATCGGACGGCTGACGTTCCTCGGCCCCGGCCTGGTCTACCTGGTCGTCTTCCTGCTGGTGCCGCTGGCGCTGGTGCTGAGCTACACGCTGTTCCGCCGGGGACGGTTCGGCGGAGTCGTCCACGAGGTGACGGGGGAGAACTTCACCCGGCTCCTCGACCCGCTCTACCTCGACGTGGTCGTCGGCTCGCTGCGGCTGGCCGCGCTCGCCACGCTGATCGCCCTGCTCGTGGGCTACCCCACGGCCTACCTGATCGCGCAGCTGCCGCGGAGATGGAAGACGATCGCGCTGGTGGCGATCGTGCTTCCCTTCTGGACCAACTTCCTGGTCCGCATCTACGCCTGGATCATCCTGCTGAGCGGCCCCGGCCTGGTCAACTCCGCGCTGACGAAACTCGGCCTGGTCGACAAGCCGCTGGAACTGCTGTACAACGAGGGCACCATCGTCACCGGCCTGGTCTACTCCTACCTGCCGCTGATGGTCCTCCCGCTGTACGCCGCGATCGAACGGCTCGACCCGCAGCTCCGCGAGGCGTCGGCCAACCTCGGCGCCCGGCCGGCCCGCACGTTCGTGTCGGTGACGCTGCCGCTGACCCTGCCGGGCGTGCTCAGCGGCTGCCTGTTCGTCTTCGTGCCGAGCTTCGGCAACTTCGTCATCCCCGAGCTGCTCGGCGGCGGACGCTCGATCATGGTCGGCAACCTGATCCGCGACCAGTTCCTCAACGCGCGCGACTGGCCGTTCGGCGCCACGCTCTCGCTGGCGCTGCTCGCCGTACTGATCGTCCTGCTGCTGCTGCAGGCCTGGAGTTCCCGCCGTGCGTAGACCGCGCCTGCTGTACGTCCCCTTCTGGGCGACCTACGTCTTCCTCTACACCCCGATCGTGGTGCTCGTCGCCATGTCGTTCAACGCCGGGAAGTCGCCCTACGTCTTCGCCGGTTTCAGCCTGAAGTGGTACGGCGAGCTCGCCGGCGACGCGACCATCCGCGACGGCCTGGTCAACACGCTGATCGTGGCCGCGGGGGCCACGGTGCTGTCCACCGTCCTCGGCACCCTGCTCGCGGTGGGCCTGGCCCGCCACACCAGGTCGCGGGTGCTGGACGCGCTGGGCGTGCTGCCCGCCGTGCTGCCCGACCTGGTGCTGGCCATCGGCCTGCTGGTGTTCTACGCCGCGATCAAGATGACGCTCGGGCTGCACTCGGTGCTGCTGGCCCACACCGTGTTCGGCATGGCGTTCGTCACCGCGGTGGTCCGCACCCGGCTCAGCCACGCCGACACCTCCCTGGAGGAGGCCTCCCGGGACCTCGGCGCCACGCCGTTCGTCACGTTCTTCCGCGTCACGCTGCCGCAGCTCGCGCCCGGCGTGGCCGCGGGCGCGCTGCTGGCGTTCACACTGTCGGTCGACGAGTTCGTCATCGCGTTCTTCACCGCGGCGCCGACCGCGCCGACCCTGCCCATCGTCATCTACTCAATGGTCCGCTTCGGGGTCACCCCGGAGATCAACGCGCTGGCGACCCTGCTGCTGGCGGTGAGCTTCACCGTGGTGATCGTGGCCCAGCGGATGACCCGACTGACGGAGTCCCTGTCGTAATGCTGCAGATCACAGGTGTCAGCCGCCGGTTCGGCGAGATCACGGCGCTGTCGGAGGTCTCCCTGGACATCCGGCAGGGAGAGTTCTTCGCGCTGCTCGGCCCCAGCGGCTGCGGCAAGACCACGCTGCTGCGGATCCTCGCCGGGTTCGAGACCCCCGACTCCGGAGCCGTCACCCTCGACGGCTCCGACCTGCTCGCGCTGCCCGCGCACCGCCGCCCGGTCAACCTGATGTTCCAGTCGTACGCGCTGTTCCCGCACATGACCGTGGCGAAGAACGTCGCCTACGGCCTGGAGCGGGAGCGGCTGCCCCGGGCCGAGGTCCGCGAGCGCGTCGAGGAGGTCCTCGCGAAGGTCGGCCTGGCCGAGATGGCCGGACGCCGGCCGCAGCAGCTGTCCGGCGGCCAGCGGCAGCGGGTCGCGCTGGCCCGCGCGATCGTGAAGCGGCCCCGGCTGCTGCTGCTCGACGAGCCGCTGTCCGCGCTGGACAAGAAGGTCCGCGCGGAGATGCAGCTGGAGCTGAAGCGTCTCCAGCACGAGGTCGGCATCACCTTCGTCGTGGTCACCCACGACCAGGAGGAGGCCATGTCGCTGGCCGACCGGATCGCGGTCTTCAGCGCGGGCCGCGTCGAGCAGGTGGACGAGCCGGTGGCGCTGTACGAGCGGCCCCGCACGCCGTTCGTCGCCGGGTTCGTGGGAGCCGCCAACCTCTTCGAGGGCGAGGTCCGCGCGGGAGGCCTGGACGGCGGGTCGCTGGGCGTCCTGCCGGGTGCGGGGGACCTGCCCGAGGGGGCCTCCGCGCTGCTGGCCGTACGGCCGGAGCGGATCCGCCTGGCGGACTTCGGCGTGCCGGAGGAGCCGGCGGGCTCGGGGGAGGCGTCCCCGGAACCCGTGGAGGAGTCCCCGGCGGAGCTCGCGGAGGAGTCCTCGGAGTCCCCGGAGTCCTCGGCGGATCCGGCGGAGGCTCCGACGGAGGCGGTGGCGGGGGCGGAGCCGGTGGGGGAGCGGGGCGTGCTACGGGGGAAGGTGGCCGACGTCAGCTTCTACGGCGGCGTCTCGCACGTCTCCGTCGTCGTGCCGGGACGCCCGGCGCCGGTCCTGGTGGCCGTCCAGGGGGCCACCAGGGTCCGGACAGGATCGGCGGTGGCCCTCCGCTGGACGGCGGACGACGGGGTGCTGGTGCCTCAGTGAGACGTCTTGAGCGGGTTGTCCGTCGCGGTCCGGGCGTAGGCCAGGATGAGCTCCGCCGCCTCCTCCGGGCCGATCACCGGGTGGCGGGCCGTTATGCGGTAACCGTACGCGTCCTCGAGCGCGACGAGGTTGCGCGCGACGATCAGGGAGTCGTCGGCCAGAGTGAAGGTCCCCAGGGCGGCCCCGGTCTCCAGGACGCTCTGGTACAGCGAGACCTGGCGGTCGTAGAGCGTGGTGAGCAGCAGGGCGTACATCCGGTTGCGCGGCGCCGCCCCGCCCAGCTCGTTGAGGAGCCGGACGTCGGGGTCGTCCGGCCCGTGCGGCAGGCCGGAGCGGATGGTGACGACGAGCTTCTCGACGGGGTCGCGCATGCCCGCGATCCGCTTCAGCCTCTGTTCGTAGAAGCGTTCCATCCCCGCGTGGTGGGCGTCGACCAGCAGGTCCCCGAGCTGGGGGTAGTGGTAGAGCACCGCCCCGGAGGTCAGCCCGGCCTCCTCGGCGACGTGGTTGAGGTGGACTCCGTCGGTGCCGTGCCGGATTATCGCCCGGTGCGCGGCCGCTATGAGATCGAGCCGCCTGTCCGCCCGGTTCTTGCGCGTCATGATACCCCGCTCGTTGAAAAGAAAGCCGTGACCCCGGGGTCCATGGTGGCCCCTTTCCGGCGATTTAGCCAGACACAGAATTGAACCACTCTTCAAAGCCCAGAACACCACAACATACGGAGGCGTGATGTCGCTCACGATCCTGTTCATGCCGGAGAGCGCTTACGGGCCGACGAACAACTGCATCGGCATCGGTGACATTCTCCGCAAGCGCGGTCACCGGGTCGTCTTCGCAGCTGAGGCCTCCTGGAAGGGAAAATTGGAAGCGCTCGGATTCGAGGAGGACCTGGTCGACCTCGCGCCTCCGTCCGAAGAGGAGCAGGACGCCGGGCAGTTCTGGAAGGATTTCATCCGCGACACCGCGCCGGAATACCGCAAGACGACCGCCGAGCAGCTGGAGACGGTGACCAAACCGATCTGGGAAGCGCTGATCGACGGTGTGAAGTACTGCGAGCCGCAGCTGAGGGAAATCATCGGGCGGGTCAGGCCGGATGTGATCGTCGAGGACAATGTGATCACTTTCCCGGCGCTGCTGACCGCGGGAAAGCCGTTCGTCCGCATCGTCTCGTGCAACCCGCTGGAGGTCCGCGGCGAGAACGTCCCGCCGGTCTTCTCCGGACTGCCCGCCGACGACCGCTCGGAGTGGGACGCCTTCCGTGCCGAGTACGACCGCACCCACCGTGAGCTGTGGAGCGCCTTCAACGAGTGGTGCGTCGAGCAGGGCACCGAGCCGCTGCCCGACCTGGACTTCATCCACGAGGGCGACCTGAACCTCTACCTCTATCCGGAGATCGCCGACTACACCGACGCCCGGCCGCTGGACGAGCGCTGGCACCGCCTGGACTCCTCGGTCCGCGAGACCGACGCCGGGTTCGAGCTGCCCGAGCCGCTGGCCTCCCGGGACGGCGCGCTGGTCTACTTCTCGCTGGGCTCGCTCGGCTCGGCAGACGTCGCGCTGATGCAGCGCGTCATCGACGTGCTGGCCACCACCCCGCACCGCTTCATCGTCTCCAAGGGCCCGCTGCACGAGGAGATCAAGCTCGCCGACAACATGTGGGGCGCCGAGACCCTCCCGCAGACCACGATCCTGCCGATGGTGGACCTGGTCATCACCCACGGCGGCAACAACACCACCACCGAGGCGCTGCACTTCGGCAAGCCGATGATCCTGCTGCCCCTGTTCTGGGACCAGTACGACAACGCGCAGCGCGTCCACGAGCTCGGCTACGGCGTGCGGCTCGGCACCTACACCTTCACCGACGCCGAGCTGACCGGCGCGCTGGAGCGGCTGCTCGGCGACACCGCGCTGCGCGAGCGGCTGGCCGCGGCCGGCGAGGAGATCCGCCGCCGCGACGGCCTGCGCAGGGCCGCCGACCTGATCGAGCGGGCCGGAGCCCCCGGAGCCTGACGTCCGCCCCCGCGGGTTCCTCCCGGTCCCCGCGGGATCTCCACCGGGCGGGACGCCGCCGTCCGCCCCGGCCCGGCCCCTCCGTCGCGAGAGGCCGGGCCGGGGCGGACGGGGGACCCCGCCCACCACCACGAGGGAACGACCATGGGCAAGTTGATCAACCCGGCGACCGGCGGGCTCCTGCGGGAGGTCGCCGACACCCCCGTCGCGGAGGTGGCCTCCGCCGTACGGCGGGCGCGGGCCGCGTTCGCGGAGTGGGGCGAGGCCACCCCGGCGGAGCGGGCGAAGGTGCTGCTGCGCCTGGCCGACCTCGTCGAGGCCGACGCCGAGGAGCTCACCCGGCTGGAGGTCGCCGAGACCGGCAAACCCGCGGCGGTGTTCCGCGACGGCGAACTGCCGTTCGCGGCCGACAACCTCCGTTTCTTCGCCGGCGCGGCCCGCTCCCTGGACGGCACCGGGGCGGGGGTGTTCAGCTCCGGCTACACCTCGGTGATGGTCCGCCGCCCGGTCGGCGTGGTCGCGTCGATCTCCCCGTGGAACTTCCCCCTCGTGATGGCGGTGTGGAAGATCGGCCCTGCCCTGGCCGCGGGCAACGGCGTGGTCATCAAGCCCGCGCCGCAGACGCCGGGCACCACGCTGCGGCTGGCCGAGCTGTTCGCCCGGGCCGGGGCGCCCGAGGGGCTGCTCCAGGTCGTCCTCGGCGACGCCGAGGTGGGCGGGGCGCTGGTCGGCGACCCGGGCGTGGACATGGTGAGCGTCACCGGCTCCACCGAGACCGGCCGCGCCGTCATGCGCGGGGCGGTCGGCTCGCTCAAGCGGGTCCACCTGGAACTCGGCGGCAAGGCCCCGGCGCTGGTCTTCGGCGACGCCGACCTGACCGAGATGGCACGCGGGGTGGCCATGGGCGCCACCTACAACAGCGGGCAGGACTGCACGGCCGCGACCCGCGTCTACGTCTCCCGCGAGGTGTACGGCGAGGCCGTCGAGGCGCTCCGCGCGACGCTCACGCGGGTCACGGTGGGCGACCCCTGGGACGACGCCACCGACATCGGCCCGCTGGTCTCCGCGGGGCACCGGGACCGGGTCCACGGGTTCGTCGAGCGGGCGGTCGCCGAGGGCGCCTCGGTGCTCTGCGGCGGCGCGCCCCTCGACGGTCCCGGCTCCTACTACCCGCCGACGCTCGTCGCCGGCGCCCGCCAGGACAGCGAGATCGTGCGGGGCGAGCTTTTCGGTCCGGTGCTGGTGGTGCTGCCCTTCGACGACGAGGACGAGGCGGTCCGCCTGGCCAACGACACCCCCTACGGCCTGGCCTCGTCGGTCTGGTCACGGGACGTGGCCCGGGCGCTGCGCGTGTCGCACCGGCTCGACGTGGGCGTGACCTGGGTCAACGACCACCTGCCGATCGCCTCGGAGGCGCCGCACGGCGGGGTCAAGCAGAGCGGCTTCGGCAAGGACATGAGCCAGGAGGCCGTTCAGGAGTATTCGGTCACCCGCCACCTTATGATCAAGCATCAGGACCCCGAGGCCAGGGCCTCTTTCCGGCCCGCATGACAGCCTGGTGTTATGTCCTTTTTATGGCGGTTTAACGATATTTACGCCATTCGAAGTGAAATAAAGGATGTGTTCAAATTGTCTGCGCCGCATCCGAATCCGGCGAGGGGTTACGTAGGCCAGTGAAGACACAAGACCGCCGGAGCCGCCGCGCGCCGAACGCCGGGAGCAGACTGCTGCCGTCGAACTGGCGAGTACGCCCGCGACTGGTCGCTCTGATCATGCTCCCCACGGCCGCCGCCGTGCTGCTGGGCGGGCTCCAGCTCTCCGGCTCGCTGTCCGGCGCGAACACGTACCGCAGGATGACCGAGGTCGCCGCGCTCGTCGACAAGCTCGGCACCCTGTCCTACGAGCTGGCCGAGGAGCGCGACCTCACCTCCTGGTACATCGCCGACCGCCGCAACAGCCGCAGGCTCGCCAAGGTGCGGGAGCAGCGCGAGGAGGTCGACCGTACCCGCGCCGACGTGCTCGCCGCGATCGACGCCCTCAGCCCCGACCAGCCGGCCCGTGTCCGCGCCGAGACGACGCTGATGCGCAACTGGCTGCGCGGCCTCCCCGGCCTGCGCAAGCCGCTCACCGAGGGCGGCGTCCTGCCGCGAGCGGCCCTCGACATGTACTCGGACATGATCGACGACCTGACCACCCTCTACGACGACCTCGGCCGGAGCGGCGGCGACGAGCGCCTGATCGGTGACGCGCTCGCGCTGGGCGCGCTGACCCAGGCCAGGGAGCAGTCGTCCCGGCTGCGCGGCATCCTGCTCGTCGGCCGCATCGAGGGACGCTTCGACTTCGACGACCCGGCGCAGTTCCTGGGCGCCTGGCAGGACCAGCTGAACCAGGTGGCCGCCTTCCGCGCGGCCGCCTCGCCCACCGACATCAAGCGCTTCGACAACGCCACCGACACCGTCAAGGCCGCCCGGGCCGACGCCTCGCGCGCCCTGGTCATGTCCCGGATGCGGGAGAACCGCGGCCTGCCGCGGACGCTGCGCATCAACGACTGGTTCGACACCTCCTCGGCGCTGGTGGACGGCATGCGCACGGTCGAGCGCGGAATGTCCACGGCCGTCGTCGCCCGAAGCCAGGAGCTGGAGGCCGCCGAGCGGCGCAGCGCCATCATCTTCGGCGCCGCGATCGCCGTCCTGCTGGTCCTGATCCTGCTGATCACCGCCTGGGTGGCCGGCACGCTGGTGCGGCCGCTGCGCAGGCTGCGGTCCGAGGCGCTGGAGGTGGCCGACACCCGGCTGCCCGAGACGGTCCGCACGCTGCGCGAGTCCGGCGACCACGCCCCGGACGTCGAGGTGCCCTCCATCGGGGTGGTCTCCCGCGACGAGATCGGGGAAGTGGCACGGGCGTTCGACGAGGTCCACCGCGAGGCGATCCGGCTGGCGGGCGACGAGGCCCGGCTGCGGAGCAACGTCAACTCGATGTTCGTCAACCTCTCCCGGCGCACCCAGTCGCTCGTGGAGCGGCAGATCGACCTCATCGACGACCTGGAGCAGGGCGAGCAGGACGAGGGCCGGCTCGCCAACCTCTTCAAGCTCGACCACCTGGCCACCCGCATGCGCCGCAACTCCGAGAACCTGCTGGTCCTCGCGGGTCAGGAGCAGAGCCGCCGGTGGAGCGAGCCGGTCCCGCTGAGCGACGTGGTCCGCGCCTCCCTCTCGGAGGTCGAGAACTACGAGCGTGTGGCGCTGCGGGTCGAGGGCGGCATCTCGATCATCGGCTCGGCCGTCAACGACATCGTCCACCTGATCGCCGAGCTGGTCGAGAACGCCATCTTCTTCTCGCCGCAGGACACCAAGATCACGGTGAGCGGCAACGTCAACGAGATGGGCGCCGTCATCCTGGCGGTCACCGACGCCGGCATCGGCATGAGCGACGAGGAACTCGGCGAGGCGAACCGCAGGCTGGCCGAGCCCCCCGCGGTGGACCTGTCGGTGTCCCGCCGGATGGGCCTGTTCGTGGTCGGCCGCCTGGCCATGCGCCACGGCATCCGCGTCCAGCTCCGCAGCCCGGAGAGCGGCGGCCTCAGCGCCGTCGTCATGCTGCCCCCGCAGGTGGTGGCCCAGGGCTCGCCGGAGCTGGCCCTGACCGGTCCGGGCGCCTCCCAGTCGTCGTTCGCCGGCTCGTCCTTCTCCGACGCCTTCGGCGGAGCCTCGTTCGGCGGCACGCCCGCAGCCACGGACTCGTTCGGCGGCAGGTCCAACGCCGGTCCGTTCGGCGGCGCGCCCGCAGCCGCGGACCCGTTCGGCGGCGCGACGGCGGCCCCGGACCCGTTCGGCGGCGCGTCCGCCGGCGGCTCGTTCGACCGTTCCTCCTCGGTCTTCGGCTCGCCCGGGGACGACGGCCCCGACCCCTTCGGGTCCGGCTGGGGAGACTCCCCTCGCAGGCCCGCCGCGCCCGAGTGGCCCTCCACCCCGGAGCGGCCGCCGGCCGCCGCGCAGCCGCCCCCGGCCTCCCCGACGGCCGACCTGTGGTCGTCGCCCGTGGTCCCGGCCTCCGCGGTGGAGGACCTGTGGTCGTCGCCGCTGACGTCCGTACCGCCGGCCTTCCCGTCGGCGCGGCCCGACCCGGCGCCTGGGGAGTCCTCCGGGTCCGGCCGGGGCGGGCCGGGACGGCCCGGGGCCGGGCAGCCGTCCGGAACGCCCGCGGGTCCCTCGGCGCCCTCGCCGTCCTGGCCGGAGATGCCGCCCGCCGACCCCTGGACCCCGCCGCGCAGGGAGCCCGCGCAGAGCAGCCCTTCTCTGCCCGCGGTCCAGGTGTCGGCCACGGAGCCGGAGCCGGAGGAGTTCCTGCCGATCTTCGCGGCGGTGGGGTCCGACTGGTTCCGCAGCAGCGCCTCCGTCGAGCAGGCGTCCCCGCCCGGCCTCGGCGACGCCCGCCCGGAGCCGGAGCCGGAGCCGGCGGCGGATCGCCGGCCGGAACCCTCCGTGGAGGAGCCGCTGCCCGTCCGGCAGCCCAGGCCGGTCGAGAGAGCGCCGTGGAGCAGCCCCGCGGACGAGGGCTGGGCCGCGGCCAAGGCGGCGAAGGAGCCGTCGCTGGGCGGGGTCACCGGCTCGGGCCTGCCCAAGCGGGTGCCGAAGGCCAACCTCGTCCCCGGATCCGCCACTCCCGCCCAGGCTTCGCCTCCGCCCATCCCTCCGCTCTCCGCGGAGCGGGTGCGCAGCCGACTTTCCAGTTTCCAGCAGGGCATCCGCCAGGGCCGTGCTGAGATGAACGAGCGGCTGAACGCCGCCGAAAGAGAGAAGCAGTGAACCACCAACTCAGTCAGGCCGCTCGGGGCTTCAATTGGCTGATCACCGAGTTCGTCAAGGAGATGCCCGGGGTCGCCCACGCCGTGATCGTCTCGGCGGACGGCCTCCCGCTGGCCTACTCCCAGGGATTCCCCAGGGACCGCGCCGACCAGCTCGCCGCGATCACCGCCGGCCTCATCAGCCTGACGCAGGGAGCCTCCCGGGTCTTCGAGGGCGGCCCGGTCGTCCAGACCGTGATCGAGATGCAACGGGGCCTCCTGCTGACGATGTCGATCAGCGACGGGTCCGCGCTGGCCGTACTGGCCTCGCCGGACTGCGACATGGGCCTGGTGGCCTACCAGATGACGTTGCTGGCTGAGCGTGCCGGACAGGCGCTCACGCCCGCGCTGCGGGCCGAGCTCCAGTCGGCCCAGCGATAGGGAGGTGATATGGACGCACCAGGTTGGCGCGGCCAGGGAGACGATTCTCCCGCCCCGCCCCAGGCCAAGAGCGGGCGGAACCGGCTGATCCGCCCGTACGCTGTGACCGGTGGGAGAACCGCGCCCCGGATGCAGCTCGCGCTCGAGGCACTGGTCTCCTCGGCGACATTCGTGAGCGTGGATTCGGCTACGCTCTCCACGGAGTATCAGGCGATCATCTCGTTGTCCCAGCAGGTGCGCTCGGTCGCGGAGCTGTCGGCTCTGCTGCGCATGCCGCTGGGCGTCACCCGAGTCCTGATCGCGGACATGGCGGCCGAGGGCCTGGTGCAGATCCACCAGCCGTCGCTGGATGCCGGAAAGCCGGATCTCAACTTGCTTGAAAGGGTGCTCAGTGGGCTTCGCAGGCTCTGACGCCGGAATGACGTCAACGAAGATCGTCGTGGCCGGAGGATTCGGCGTCGGCAAGACGACCTTCGTCGGCGCGGTCTCCGAGATCATGCCGCTGACCACGGAAGCGGTGATGACGGAGGCCAGCGCGGAGGTCGACGACCTCTCGCACATCCCGACCAAGCGGACCACCACGGTGGCCATGGACTTCGGCCGGGTCTCGCTGGACCGTGACCTGATCCTGTACCTGTTCGGTACGCCGGGTCAGCACCGGTTCTGGTTCATGTGGGACGACCTCGTCAAGGGCGCCATCGGCGCGATCGTGCTGGTCGACACCCGGAGGCTGGCCGACAGCTTCCCGGCGATCGACTACTTCGAGGAGGCCGGGCTTCCCTTCGTCGTCGCCCTCAACGGCTTCAACGGCTCGCACATCCACGCCGAGGAGGAGGTGCGGGAGGCTCTGACGATCTCCCCGCACATCCCCGTCGTCCGGACCGACGCCCGGTCGCGGGACGCGGTGAAGACGACCCTGATCACCCTGGTGGAGCACGTCCTCACGCTGAGGGTCTGAACACAGAGGGGCTGACGACGGGGCACGGGCCCCGTCCCCGCCGCCGGGCCGTACGGCTCCGCGGCGGGGACGGGGCCCTTGTCGTGACCCCGCGGAGTGAGGTCCGCGCCGGCTTCTTCGAACGGCTTCTCCGCCGGAGCCGGGCCCTCGACGAGGGAGCCGGGCCCTCAGTGAGAGGGCTCGGCCGCAAGACTGAATCCTCCATCAGGAGGATCCCTCTGCCCGGAGAGAGCCCCGACGTGGCCCCCGGGCATCGGAGGGAGGGCTCCGGTCACGGATGCTGAATCATCCTTCAAAACGACTTCGGCTTTCGGCGTCCCCTTTCGGGTTTTCCGTTCCGCCCGCCGGAGCCGTTTCGGCGGACCGCGCCCGCCGGTTTCCGAGGGGCGACTCTCCTGACGTCCGGTGAAATCCGTCCCGCCCCCGCCTCTCTCGACGGCCTTTTCAGGAAGTCCTTTCCCGGAGGGGAAACCCGGATAAGACACCGAAGTATGCTGTAGCCACAATTCGCGATCTTGACGGAAAATCGCCATGGATTTCCGGCGTGGGTGGAGGACGTATGCGGGTGCTGGTCGTCGGCGGAGGAATCGGTGGTCTCACCACGGCTCTCAGCCTGCACGCCGCGGGGATCGAATGCGTGGTCGCGGAGTCGGTGCGGGAATTGCGGCCCCTCGGGGTCGGAATCAATCTCCAGCCGCACGCGGTCAGGGAGCTGACCGAGCTCGGAATGGGCGACGAGCTCGCGGACCTCGGCGTGCCCACCAGCTTCCAGACCTTCACCGACCGCTTCGGCAACACGATCCTGTCGCTGCCCAGGGGCAAGGCCGCCGGCTACCGGTGGCCGCAGTACTCCGTGCACCGGGGCGCGCTGCAGATGTCACTGCTCGGCGCGGTGCGTGAGCGGCTCGGTCACGCGGCGGTCAGGACCGGCCTGACCTTCGAGAACCTCACCGAGGGGCGCGGCGGCGTCGTCGCCTCGTTGCGGGACGCGCGCACCGGCGGGCTCGTCGAGATCGCCGCCGACGTCCTGGTCGGCGCCGACGGCCTGCACTCGACCGTGCGCGCCCGGCTTCACCCGGACGAGGGGCCCCCGCTGTGGAGCGGAATCCGGATGTGGCGGGGCATCACCGAGAGCCGCCCGTTCCTGGGCGGTTCCACTCTGCTGATCGCCGGCTCCAACCACTCGTGCAAACTCGTCGCCTACCCCGTCTCGCCGGATCGGACCCGGATCAACTGGGTCGCGGAGGTGAAGGTGGCCGAGGGCGGGACGGCCCCGGCCGCCGACTGGTCGCGGCAAGGGCGGCTGGAGGACGTGCTGCCGCACTTCGCGGACTGGAAACTTCCCTGGTTCGACGTGCGCGAGCTGCTGTCGAACGCCGGGCGGATCCTGGACTACCCCATGGTCGACAGGGAGCCGCTGCCATCGTGGGGGCGGGGCAGGACGACCCTGCTGGGCGACGCCGCCCATCCGATGTACCCCGTGGGGTCCAACGGCGGCTCGCAGGCCGTTCTCGACGCGCGGGCGCTGGCGCGCTGCCTGGCCGCCGCGGGACCGGTCGACGGGCCGGCCGCGTACGAGGAGGAACGCAGGCCGGCCACCGCGCCGCTGGTCCTGGCCAACCGGGAGATGCCGATGGAGCGGACGATCCAGCTGGTCACCGAGCGGGCGCCCCTCGGCTTCGGTGACGTCTCCGAGGTGCTCACCCCGGCGGAGCTGGCGGAGATGGCCGCGGGGCATCGGCGTACCACCGACATGGACGTCGCCTTCCTCAACGGACGCCCCTCCTGGAACGCCGACGGCCGGTGACGTGGGCCTCCACGTCACCGGCCGCCGCGCCGGACCGGTCAGGCGGGCAGCGCCTCGACGATGGAGGCTCCGCCGCCCAGCTCGATCTGGCGGCTGAACCGCAGGCCCGCCTTGGCCAGCAGCTCGCCGTACTGCGAGAGGCCGCGCTCCATGCCCTCACCGAAGAGGGCGAGCATCCGCATGTCCAGGTCCTTGCTGATGTGAGGGGTGTCGTCGTCGGGCACGACGAACTCCACCAGCAGCACCCGGCCGTCCTCCGCCATGGCCTCCCTGACGTTGCGCAGGATCCGCGTCGCGTCCTCGTCCGACCAGTTGTGCACCACGCTGCCCAGCAGGTACGCGTCCGCCCCGGAGGGCACGGAGACGAAGAAGTCGCCGCCGGCGAATTCGCATCGGTCTTCAAGACCGGCCTCGGCCATGAGCCGCCGCGCCCCGGGGACCACGTGCTCCAGGTCGAACAGCACGCCACGCGTATTTGAATGAGCGTTCAGGACGGCGGCCAGGATGTGTCCTTTGCCGCCGGCCACGTCCACCAGGGTCCGCACGCCGGAGAAGTCGTAGCGGGAGGCCACCGCCCGGGCGACCGGCCAGGCCCTGGACACCATGTAGTCGTCGAACAGCCGTCCCACCTCGGGGTTGTCCCGGTATCGGGTGTACATCGGGCCGAAGCGCTCGACGAACGCCGACCGGCCGGTCCGGGTGGTCCGGGGGACGTTGCCCATGCCGTACCAGAAACCCTCCTCGGCGATCATCCGTACGGCGGGGCGCAGCGACTCGGGCGCGTCCTCGCGCAGGGTGGCGCCCACCTCGGTCAGCTCGTAGACACCGGGGGCCGTGGTCGCCACCACGCCCATGGCCGCGAGCTGGCGCAGCACCCTGCCGAGCGCGGCGGGGTCGGCCTGGCAGCGTAGCGCGAGCTCGTCGACGCTCAGCGGCCCCTCGTGCAGGTGGTCCGCGCAGCCCAGCTCCGCCATGGTGGCCAGGGCGGCGAAGCGGGAAACCCCGCCGATCACGTCCCAGATCGGCGCCTGCGGGTCGTTCATCGAATACCTCCAGCGTGGGCCCCGCCTCCGGGCGGGGGAGACACGGCGTGACGCCGCACGGAATGTTCTCGGACGACTGCGCGGTCCGGTCCTCATGGCCGCCCCTCCTCGAGGAGGGGCGGCCGGTTCTCACCGGGCGGAGGCCGACGGGCTCCGCATGCCGCGGACGAGGCGGCCGACCTCGGCGCGCAGGTGCACGAAGTCGGGGTGCTCCCTGGTAGTGATCTGGTCACGTGGGCCGGGCAGATCCACCCGCAGGTCGCCGACGACCTCGGCGGGCGCTTTGGACAGGACCACGACACGGTCGCCGACGTAGACGCTCTCGTCGATGTCGTGGGTGATGAGCAGGATGGTCATGTTGTGGTGGCCGCGGACCCGCAGCGTGAGGTCCTCCAGATCCTCGCGGGTCTGGGCGTCCACCGAGCCGAAGGGCTCGTCCATCAGCAGCAGGGCGGGCCGGTAGGCGAGCGCGCGGGCGATGGACACCCGCTGCTGCATTCCGCCGGAGAGCTGCCACGGATACTTGGTGGCGGCGGCCTCCAGCCCGACCTGCGCCAGGGCCTCCGCGGTGGCCTCCGCACGCCCCTTCTTGTCCATTCCCCTGCGGCGCAGCGGGAGGGAGACGTTGTCGGCCACCGACATCCAGGGGAACAGCGAGCGGCTGTAGTCCTGGAAGACCACGGCCAGGTTGTCAGGCGTCCGCTCGACGGGGACGCCGTTCAGCGCGACCCGGCCACCGGTGGGGCGCAGGAGCCCGGCGATGGAGCGCAGCAGCGTCGACTTGCCGCACCCGGAGGGGCCGACGATGCACACCAGTTCGCCCTCCGCGACCGACAGGTCGACGCCGCCCAGGGCGTGGTGGGCGGACGGGCCCGTGCCGTAGGTGTGGGTCAGCTTCGAGATCTCTAACACAGCAGGTCCTCAGCTCGTCTGCCTGGCGGTTCGGTGCCAGGACAGGATGTGCCGCTCGGCTACCAGGAACAGCGCGTTCAACGCGTATCCCAGGACACCGAGAACGACGATGATCCCCCACACGCCGGGAAGGTCGTAGGACCTCTGAGCGTCCAGGAGCTGGAATCCGATCCCGTCGACGCTGCCCACCAGTTCGGAGATGACCATCAGGATCAGCGCCAGGGAGAGGCTGATCCGCAGACCGGCGAAGACGTTCGGCAGCACCGAGGGCAGGATGACCCGGAGCAGGCGCTGACCGCGCGTCAGCCCGAACACCGTGGCGGTGTCCAGGTGCAGCCGGTCGACCTGCCTGGCCCCTTCCGCGACGTTGATCAGGATCGGCCAGATGACGCCGAACACGATCACGTTGATCTGCATCCGGGTGCCGATGGCGAACAGGGCCATGAAGAACGGCAGCAGCATGGGAGGGGGGATGGCGCGGACGAACTGAATGAGCGGGTCGAGGAACCGGAAGAGCACCGGGGAGCGGCCGAGCGCCACTCCCAGGGCCACCCCCATCACCCCGGCCAGCAGCCATCCGGTCAGCAACCGGCCGACGCTGATGGGGATGTTCGTCAGCGCCGCCTCGTTGAGCCACAGCCACTCGGCCGGACCGGTCAGCCACATCCGCTGCATGGCGGCGGCGATGCGGGTCGGCGGTGGGAAGGACAGGTCGTCCGCGGCGCGGGTGGCGATCTCCCAGACGACCAGGACGACAGGGACCGGCCACAGGCGGACGGCGGCGCGCAGCGGCCGCCTCACCGGTCCGCCCCCGTCCGGGCCGTGTGCCAGCGGAACATCCGTCGCTCCGCGAGCACCAGCAGCCCGTTGAGGAGCACCCCCAGGGCTCCGGCCCAGATGGCGGCGGCGACGATGTACTCCAGCGCGTCAGGGCTGCCGCCGACCTCGAGGACGAACGTCCCGATGCCGCTCGCGCCTCCGGCGAGCAGCTCGGTGCTGATCGCCACGATGAGCGCGACCGAGGCGGCCAGCCGTACCCCGGTGGCGATGAACGGCGCGGTGCTGGGCAGCGAGACCCGCCACAGCACGGCCAGCGGGCCGAACCCGAAGCTGCGCAGGGTCTCCTTGGCCAGCGGGTCGACGTCTTTGAGGCCGTACATGGTGTTGATGAGCACCGGCCAGCTCGCCGCGTAGAGGATCAGGAGGATCTTCATCTCGGTCTTGTCGGAGAACAGTGCCAGTGCCAGTGGGATCAGCGCGACCGAGGGGATCGGCCGCAGGAACTCCAGGATGGGGCGGAGCGCCAGTTCCACCCGGGGCAGGGTGCCGAGCACGAACCCCAGGGGCACCGCGACCACGATCGTGAGAAGCAGGCCGGCGGCCCACCCCCCCAGTGTCGAGAGGACATCGGCCAGGAATTCTCCCTCGGTGGCGAGCTCGGCTGCGCGGCGGAGCACGTTCGAGGCGAGCGGGAAGGTGATCGGGCTGATCAGACCGGTACGGCCGGCGGCCTCCAGAACGCAGAACAGCCCTGCGGCGCCGAGGGCGCCGCAGAGCGGTCTGTTGTCCAGCAGGCGTCGACCGATCACCCGAGTTTGTCCAGGAGGAGAGCCTTGGCTTCGATCTTGCTGGTCAGGTAGCCCTGCTCCAGCATCAGGTCGGCCACGCGCTGCAGGCGGGTCTCGTCGAGGCTGGTCGGGAAGGACCCCAGGGTGATGACGGCCGCGGTGGCCGCGTCGATGCCCTTGGTGTAGGTGGGCAGGACCTGCTCCACCGCCTTACGGTCGGCCGCGGCCAGTTTCTGGGCCTTGTCGAGCGCCCGCTGGAAGGCCGCCACCGTCTTGGGGTTCTCGGTGGCGAACTTCTCGGTGACGGCCATGCCGGCGATGGGGAAGTCGGCGGTCGCGTCGACCATGGTGTCGGCGAGCTTCTGGGCGCCGATCGTCTTCTGCGACGCGGTCAGGTGCGGCTCGGTCATCCAGGCCGCGTCGACCACGCCGTCCTTCAGCTTCCCGGCCATTTCCGGGAAGGGGAACTCCAGGAACGTGACGTCGTCGGCGGTCAGCCCGTGGGTCTTGAGCACGGAGGTCACGGCCAGGGTGCCGATGTTCTTCTGGCTGTTGACCGCGATCTTCTTGCCCTTGAGGCCGGCCGGGGTCTTGATCGAGGAGCCCTTGGCGACCATCAGGTTGAAGGCGTTCGGGGCGGCCTGGTACATGTCAGAGACGATCTTCAGTTTGTTGCCGGCCGCCGTCGCGAGGAAAGCCGAGACGTAGTTGGTCTGCGTGGAGTCCAGCGACCCTCCCATCAGACTCTGCTGCGCCTGCGCGCCGCCCTGGACGGTCTCGATCTTGACCGTCAGCCCCTCTTCCTTGAAGAAGCCCTTCTGCTGGGCGATGTACAGCGAGGCCGCGTCGGGGATGGGCAGGGCGCCGACGACCAGGTTGGGCTTCTCCAGTCCGCCGGCCGCTCCGGCGGGCTTGGCGGCGGTGTCCGAGCCGCTGCAGGCACTGACGCCGAGCGCCAGCGTGGCGACGACTCCTGCGATGACCGCCCGGCTCGTGAGGCTGAACCTCATGGGTCTCCTTAGCTGGAACTGATCGCTCTCGCCGGACCCGCTGGGAGTTGTCGGACGGCATGGAGATGGTCCTGGGAGACGTGCGATCGCGGGGGGTATGCCGACCGGCGATCAGAGTAGCGGAGTAGATCAACCAAATTACAAATATCGTCTCAAAGTTCCGAAGTGGACATAGTCCAGCATCTTTCGCTCCGATTACGAAACGTGGTCGCGATGGTTTGCCGAGTGATCATCCTTGTGAGCGCGCGATGAAGCCGCCTCGGCCACTCGGCGGCGCTTTCCGTGGAAACCCAGAGTCACCGCCCGGTTGCCGACCCTATGTGTCGATTCAACCGATAAGGCGTATTTTGCGCTGTTGGCCGATCTCATCCGCCTGTGCTCCAATAACCCCTACCCCATGGATGCGTCTGCGTCACTTCCATCATTTAGGTGACGCGATCCCCCCCAAACGGACGATCCGAGGAGAGGCAGCGGAGGCCAGTGAGGACAGCTTCGATTTCCGGTGAGCGCGAATCCACGCCGGCGGCCACCCGGGGGTTCGGCGCACAGGAGGCGCCACCGGGCGGCTCGGCTTCGGACTCCGCGGGTGAGAAGCCCGGCAGACGGAGGGGCGGCAGGTTCGCCCTGAAGAACTGGCGCGTGCGGTCGCGGCTGATCGCGATCATCATCATCCCCACCGTGGCCGCGATCGTCCTCGGCGGGTTCCGGGTGGTCGGCTCGATCAACACCGCCGCCGACTACGAACGTGTCCGCGTCGGCACCGAGCTCGCCGCCGAGCTGAGCGAACTCGCCGACTCCCTGCAGACTGAACGGGACATGTCCGCCAGATTCGTCGCGCAGGGACGCGGCGGAGCGGCCAGGCGGGCACTGCTGGAGAAGCAGTACCGGATCGTCGACGAGGCCGCCAAGGGCGTGCTGGACCGCATCAGGCTGATCCTCGACAGCGATGACGCCGGAGGATTCGGCGAGCGGGGCAGGACCGAGCTCACCCAGATGCGCGGGCGTATCGACGAACTCGCGAACATGCGCAAGACGGCGACCGACACCCAGCTCCAGGCCGAGGCCACGATCGCCATGTACTCTCGGACGATCACCGACCTGCTGGCCCTGCACGACGAGATCGTCCAAGGCGTCACCGACCCGGAGCTCGCGAGTGGCGCACTCGCGTTCGGCGCCCTCACCAGGGCGAAGGAGCAGGTCTCGCTGGAGCGGGCCAACCTCGCCATCGCCCTGGCCACCAAGGAGTTCACCCCCGGGACCCTGACCGCCCTGCTGGCGGCCCGGGCGCAGCGCGACAGCGAGCTCGCCACCTTCCGCGCCAAGGCGTCGCTGGCCCAGCGCCAGCTGTACGACGACACGGTCAGCAGCCAGGAGAAGGACCGTGCCGCGGCCATGCGCGCACGTGCCCTCGTCCTCGGCCTCGACAAGGAGCCGCTGGTCCGTGTCGACGCCTCCGGCGCACGCGCCGGGGACCAGACGACCTGGTTCAACGCGTCATCCGACGCCATAGGACGCATGCGCAAGGTCGAGAAGGAGGTGGCCGACTCCCTGATCGCGCGGAGCCGCGTCCTGCAGGAGACCGAGCAGCGCAGTGCGCTCATCACCGGTGGGCTGACCGGGCTGCTCCTCATCCTCGTGCTGATCATCACTTCGGTCATGGCGCGTTCTCTGGTCAAACCGCTGCGCATGCTGCGCACCGAGGCCCTCTCGGTCGCCGGCCAGCGGCTGCCCGACACCGTGCAGCGGCTGCGGGAGAGCGGGGAGGGCGCCGCGTCCGCGGACGTCTCGCCGATCGGGGTCGACTCCGACGACGAGGTCGGTGAGGTCGCCCGCGCGTTCGACGAGGTCCACCGCGAGGCCGTACGGCTGGCGGGCCAGGAGGCGACGCTGCGGAGCAACGTCAACGCGATGTTCGTCAACCTCTCCCGGCGCAGCCAGACCCTCGTCGAGCGTCAGCTCGCCCTCATCGAGAGCCTGGAGCAGGGCGAGCAGGACGAGGGCCGGCTGGGCAGCCTGTTCCGGCTCGACCACCTGGCCACCCGCATGCGCCGCAACAGCGAGAACCTCCTGGTCCTCGCCGGGCAGGAGCCCGCGCGCCGGTGGAGCCAGCCGGTCCCGCTGATCGACGTGGTCCGCGCCTCCCTGTCGGAGGTCGAGAACTACGAGCGGGTCGACCTGCGGATCTCCGGCGGCGTGTCCGTCGCCGGCACGGCCGTCAACGACGTCGTCCACCTGGTCGCCGAGCTCGTGGAGAACGCGATCTCCTTCTCCCCCCGGGAGACCAAGGTCGTCGTCTCCAGCAACCGCATCGACGGTGGCGGCCTGATGGTCTCCGTCACCGACATCGGCATCGGCATGACCCCGGACGAACTCGCGGAGGCCAACCACCGGCTGGCCAACCCGCCCGTGGTGGACGTCTCCGTCTCCCGCCGGATGGGTCTGTTCGTGGTCGGCCGGCTGGCCCTGCGGCACGGCGTCAGGGTGCAGCTGCGCCAGCAGGACAGCGGTGGCCTGACCGCGATGATCCTGCTGCCCGACTCGCTGGTCTCCCTGTCGGGCGTCCCGGCCAAGCCGGCGACCCCGGTGGACTGGGCCGCGTCCTCGGCGTCCCTGGAGCGGCCGGCGGTGATGGCCAGCCCGACCACGTTCGACACGGCGGCGCCGTCCTCGTTCTCCTCCTTCGACGCCACCCAGCGGCAGCAGCCGCTCGGCTCGTTCGACTCCTCCTGGCAGTTCGGCTCGGCGGAGGCGCCGCGCTCCGCGCCGGGCGGAGACCCGGGCCGGGCGCCGCTGGACACCCCCTGGCCCGGTCACGTGCCGCCGCCCGGGTCCGCCTCCGGGTGGTCGGTGACCTCCCGGGCCGACGCGCCCGTGTGGCCCGAAGCCTCCGCGCGCGGCGGCGCGGCGGCGTGGCCGGACGCCCCGGCGCGCGGCGGCGACTCCGTCTGGTCCGACACCTCCACGCGCGGTGGAGACTCGATCTGGTCCGACGCCCCGGTGCGCGGCGGCGACTCGGGCGCCTGGCCCGTCCCGCCCGCCCGGCCCGGAGACTCCGGCGGGTGGCCGCCGGCCGGAGCGGCCGGGCCGTTCGGCCGCCGCGGCCCGGAGGAGGCCGCCGAGAACACCGGCCCGCTGCCGGCCGTCCAGGAGCCCTCGCCCATGGAGGAGGCGAAGGAGGAGTTCCTGCCGATCTTCGCCGCGGTCGAGTCCGACTGGTTCAAGAAGGCCGAGCCCGTGGCGCAGAACCCCGGGCCCGCCCGCGAGCCCGCCCGCGAGCCGGCCCGCGAGCCCGAAGCCGCCGCGCCGCCGGACGCCTGGTCCTCGCCCGCGGACGCGGGCTGGCAGGCGGCCAGGGCGGCGGCCGAGCCGACGCTCGGCGGGCTCACCGGGTCCGGGCTGCCCAAGCGGGTGCCCAAGGCCAACCTCGTGCCCGGCACGGTCTCGCCCGACCTGGGAGCCCCGGCCCCCGCTCCCGCGCCCAGGCCCGCCGTCTCCCCCGAAGCGGTGCGCAACAGGCTCGCGAGCTTCCAGAAGGGCGTACGGCAGGGCCGCGCGGCGGCCAGGGGCGAAGCCGGCGAGGACAGGCCGTATCCGGATTTCGGCCGGGACGTTGAAGCTAACGAGGAGGACCGGTGAGCGAGCTCATCAAGGTCGTCGAGGAGGATGACACGTGCGTGAAATGAGCCAGGCCGCCCGGGGGGTCAATTGGCTGATCACCGACTTCGTGACCAACGTGCCGGGCGTGGCGCACACGGTCGTCGTCTCGTCCGACGGACTGCCGCTGGCGTACTCCGACGGCTTCCCCCGGGACCGGGCGGACCAGCTGGCGGCGGTCGCGGCCGGCCTCATCAGCCTGACCCAGGGCGCCTCCAGGGTCTTCGAGGGCGGTGCGGTCACCCAGACGGTGGTGGAGATGCAGCGTGGGTTGCTCCTCATCATGTCGATCAGCGACGGCTCGTGTCTCGCCGTGCTGGCCGCCGCGGACTGTGACATGGGGTTGGTGGCCTACCAGATGACCCTGCTGGTGGAGCGCGCCGGGCAGGTGCTGACACCCGCCGTGCGCGCCGAACTCCAAGCAGCCCACCCACGGTGATGACGACGACCCCAGGAGGATGCCGTGGCAAGCCGGGACTGGCCGGGTGACGGGGGCCCGCTGAGCGGGCCGCCTTCCTGGTCGATGGACGACCCTCACCGGTCGCATGGGTGGCCGGCGGACGATCCCCACCGGTCGCAGGGGATGCCCTCGCACGTCGTGCAGCCCCCGCCGGGAGAGCAGAGCTCCCTGGTGCGCCCGTACGCGATGACCGGGGGGCGGACCGCCCCCCGCATCCAGCTCGCCATGGAGGCCCTGGTCTCCTCGGCCACATCCGCACATCATGATCTGTCCAACCGCACCCCGGAGTATCAGGCGATCAGCGCGCTGTGCCGGCAGGTGCGTTCGGTCGCTGAGATCTCCGCGATGCTCCGCATCTCCCTCGGCGTCACCCGGATCCTCGTCGCCGACATGGCGGCCGAGGGTCTGGTGCAGCTGCACCAGCCGCAGCTCGACGCGGGCAAGCCGGATCTCAACCTGCTGGAAAGGGTGCTCAGTGGACTTCGCAGGCTCTAACCCCGGTGGCCTGACCTCGACGAAGATCGTCGTCGCCGGCGGGTTCGGTGTGGGCAAGACCACGTTCGTGGGGTCGGTCTCGGAGATCCTCCCGCTGACCACCGAGGCGGTGATGACCGACGCCAGCGCCGGCATCGACGACCTCGGGCTCACTCCCAACAAGACCACCACCACGGTGGCCATGGACTTCGGGCGGGTCTCGCTGGACCGTGACCTGATCCTGTACCTGTTCGGTACGCCGGGTCAGCACCGGTTCTGGTTCATGTGGGACGACCTCGTCAAGGGCGCCATCGGCGCGGTCGTGCTGGTCGACACCCGGAGGCTGGCCGACTGCTTCCCGGCGATCGACTACTTCGAGGAGGCGGGACTGCCCTTCGTCGTGGCGGTCAACGGCTGGGACGGCGGCTACCCGCACGGTGAGGAGGAGGTGCGCGAGGCGCTGACACTGGCCCCGCACATCCCCATCTCGCGGACCGACGCCCGGTCGCGTGACGCGGTGAAGAGCACGCTCATCACGCTGGTCGAGCACGCGCTCACCACGCGGATGGCCGTCCCCGGCTGGGGACGCTGAGCTCCGGGGCGTCAGTCGTGCCTCCCAGCGGATAGGCTGGGAGGTCGAGTCGCAGACCCGTAGCGCAGAGGCTGGCCAAACACGTGTTCGAGACGCTTTCCGACCGGCTCACATCGGTCTTCTCCTCCCTCCGTTCCAAGGGTCGGCTGTCCGAGGCCGACATCGACGCCACGTGCCGCGAGATCCGCATCGCGCTGCTCGAGGCCGACGTCGCCCTGCCCGTCGTCAGGACGTTCGTGGCCCAGGTCAAGGAGCGTGCCCGCGGTGCCGAGGTCTCGCAGGCCCTCAACCCGGCCCAGCAGGTCGTCAAGATCGTCAATGACGAGCTGATCGAGGTCCTCGGCGGCGAGACGCGGCGTCTCCGCTACGCCAAGAACCCGCCGACCGTCATCATGCTCGCGGGCCTTCAGGGCGCCGGAAAGACCACCCTGGCCGGCAAGCTGGCCCGCTGGCTGCGCGACCAGAACCACGTGCCGCTGCTGGTCGCCGCCGACCTCCAGCGCCCCAACGCGGTCCAGCAGCTCGCCGTCATGGCCGAGCGCGCCGGCGTGGCGGTCTACGCCCCCGAGCCGGGCAACGGCGTCGGCGACCCGATCGCCGTGGCCCGCCAGTCGATCGACCACGCCAGGCGGCAGCAGCACGACGTCGTCATCATCGACACCGCCGGCCGCCTGGGCATCGACCAGGAGCTGATGAAGCAGGCCGCCGACATCCGCGACGCGGTCTCGCCCGACGAGGTCCTGTTCGTCGTGGACGCCATGATCGGCCAGGACGCCGTCACCACGGCCCAGGCGTTCATGGAGGGCGTCGGCTTCGACGGCGTCGTGCTCACCAAGCTCGACGGCGACGCCCGGGGCGGCGCCGCCCTGTCGGTCCGCCACATCACCGGCAAGCCGATCATGTTCGCCTCCACCGGTGAGAAGCTGGAGGACTTCGACGCCTTCCACCCGGACCGGATGGCCTCCCGCATCCTCGACATGGGTGACATCCTCACCCTCATCGAGCAGGCCCAGAAGACCTTCGACGAGGCCGAGGCCGTCAAGATGGCGGGCAAGCTCACCTCGGGTGAGGGCTTCACGCTGGAGGACTTCCTCGAGCAGATGATGATGGTCCGCAGGATGGGCCCCATCAAGAACCTCCTCGGCATGATGCCCGGCATGGGGCAGATGCGCGACCAACTCGACCAGTTCGACGAGCGCGACCTCGACCGCATCGCCGCGATCATCCGTTCGATGACCCCGGCCGAGCGCGAGAACCCGAAGATGATCGACGGCTCCCGGCGGGCCCGCATCGCCAAGGGCTCCGGCGTGACGGTGACCGAGGTCAGCGGCCTGGTCACCCGCTTCTTCGACGCCCAGAAGATGATGAAGCGGATGGCCGGCGGAATGGGCCTCCCCGGCATGCCCGGCGGCCGCAAGGCCAAGGCCGCGCAGAAGAAGGCCGGCAAGGGGCGCCGGGTCAGCGGTGACCCGCGCAAGGCGGCCCTCGGCAAGAAGGCATCCGGCGGGGCCGACGGCAAGGTCCCCGGCGGCGCCCTCGGCAACCTGGGCGCCGGGCAGCTCCCCGGTCAGCTTCCGCCGGGCCTGGAACTGCCGCCGGGCTTCGACCCCTCCAAGTTCAAGTTCCCGGGCCAGAAGTGAGCGACGGCCGGGACGGTGGCGGCTTCCACGGGCGCGCCCGGTGGATCTGGGTGGTCATCATTCTCGGTTTCATCGCGATGGCGACGCTGGAGCTCCTCGGCCTCGGCCCCCGGTAGCGGGCCGGACCACCGGTGAGGAAGGGGGCGGCGGGGGAGACCCGCCGCCCCCTTCCGGTTCCGGCCCTCAGCGCTCGTGTTCAGGCCCCCGGCCCCCGGCGCTCCGCGCTCGGCGCTCGTGCCCGGAGGCCGGCGGACCACCGTGAGGTCTTTCCGCGCCGAGGGTCCGGCGGGCGGACGGCCGTACGGCGGCATCCGCGCTCAGGATCCGGCGGGAGGACGGTCGTACGGCGTCATCGCCAGCGTCAGCAGCACCCGCAGCAGCGACGGCAGGTCGTCCGCCGGCGCGGCCGGCCGTACCGGGGCGGCGCCGGGGGCCGCGGCCCGGACGACCGCGTGGTCCCACCGGCCCCCTCCGGCCGGGGGCGCCTCGCCCGCGGGGGAGGCGGCCCGCATCGCGAGCACGGCGCCCAGCACGGCGATCGACCCGGCGGCGGTGAGCGTCAGAGATCTCAGGGTGGTTGCCACGGCGGCCATTTAGCGCAGCGGCGGGCCCGTCCGGCACGGCGGACACACGCGGATTACCGACTCTTGCCCCGGGCTCGCCGTACGGGATGGCCCTTTGGGGCCGGGCACCCCCGCGGGTCTGGCACAATGACATGTTGGAACACCGTGACCCTGTGGGTGCCCTCTCACCCCCGCGCGGCACGGCCTGTCCCTTGAACGGTCTTCTCCTCGTGCCCCACTCGATGAGATGCCGCTCACCCACGCTTTCGAAGCAGGAGAGACCACAGCAGTGGCAGTCAAGATCAAGCTCAAGCGGCTCGGCATGATCCGCAACCCGCAGTACCGCGTCGTCGTCGCCGACAGCCGCACCAAGCGTGACGGCCGTGCGATCGAGGAGATCGGCCTGTACCACCCGAAGGAGCACCCCTCGCGCATCGAGATCGATGCCGAGCGGGCGGCCTACTGGCTGGGTGTCGGCGCGCAGCCGACCGAGCCGGTGCTGAAGCTCCTCAAGCTCACCGGCGACTGGCAGAAGTTCAAGGGCGAGCCGGCTCCGGCCCCCCTGAAGGTCGCTGAGCCCAAGGCCGACCGCCACGCCGCCTACGAGGCCGCGGCCAAGGAGGCGCTGTCGCTCGACGCCGCCGCCGCCACCACGCCCAAGAAGAAGGCATCCAAGGCCGCCAAGGCCGAGGAGCCCGCCAAGGCCGACGAGGCCGCCGCTGAGACCCCGGCTGAGCCGGCGGCTGCGGCGGAGAAGCCGGAAGGCGAGGCCTGAGGTGCTTGAGGAGGCCCTCGAGCACCTGGTGAAGGGCATCGTCGAACATCCCGGCGATGTCCAGGTTCACGCCCGTCGCATCCGCAGCGGCCGTGTGCTCGAGGTCCGGGTCCACCCCGACGACCTCGGCAAGGTCATCGGTCGCGGTGGCCGCACGGCCAAGGCTCTGCGCACGGTCATGAACGCGCTGGGCGATGGCAAGTACGTCCGGGTCGACCTCCTCGACCTCAACGAGGCCCGTTAGGTCCCGCTCGCACCGAGCGGGACCCAGCGGTGAACGCATATCGAGCGAACGGGCCACCCGCCCAGCGTGGGTGGCCCGTTCGCCTGTCATCACACGAACCACTTGGAACCACTTGGGAGGCGGGCGTGCAGCTTGTCGTAGGCCGGATCGGCCGGCCGCACGGGCTCCGCGGCGAGGTGTCCGTGGAGGTGCGCACCGACGACCCGGAGAGCCGTTTCGCCCCGGGATCCGCCCTCTCCACCGACCCGGCGTCCGCCGGCCCGCTCGTCGTGGAGTCCCGGCGGTGGCACTCGGGGATCCTGCTGGTGAGGTTCCTGGGAGTGGCCGACCGCGACCGGGCCGAGGAGCTTCGCGGCACCATGCTCGTCATCGACTCGGAGGAGATCCCGCCGTCCGAGGACCCCGACGAGTTCCACGACCACCAGCTCATCGGCCTCGCGGTGGTCACCCCCGGCCGGGAGCGGGTCGGCGAGGTGACCGACGTGCTGCACCACGGCCAGGACCTCCTGGTCGTGCGGCGTGACTTCGGCGACGTCTACGTCCCGTTCGTCAAGGCGCTCGTCCCGGTGGTCGACCTGGACGAGGGCATCCTGGTCGTGGACGCCCCCGAGGGCCTGCTCGACCCCGACGCGGCCGTCTGACGGCCATCCGGACATGCGCATCGACATCATCTCGATCTTCCCCGAGTACTTCGCCCCGCTCGGCGTCTCCCTCATCGGCAAGGCACGCGAGCGCGGCATCCTCGACGTCCACCTCCACCAGCTCCGCGACTGGGCCCACGACGTGCACCGCACCGTCGACGACACGCCGTACGGCGGCGGCCCCGGCATGGTCATGAAGCCCGAGCCGTGGGGGGAGGCCGTCGACGCGGTCCTCGCCGCCGACCCGGACGCGCGGCCCAGGATCATCGTGCCGACCCCCAGCGGGGTGCCGTTCACCCAGCGCCTGGCGATGGACTACGCCGCCGAACCCTGGCTGCTGTTCACCCCGGCCCGCTACGAGGGCATCGACTCCCGGGTCATGGCCGAGTACGGCTCGCGCCTGCGCGTGGACGAGGTGAGCATCGGCGACTACGTGCTGGCCGGCGGCGAGGCGGCGGTGCTGGTGATGGTCGAGGCCGTCGGCCGGCTACTGCCCGGCGTGCTGGGCAACGCGCGCTCGGCCGTGGACGACTCCTTCGCGCCGGGGGAGATGGAGAACCTCCTCGAAGGCCCCGTCTACACCAAGCCGCCGGAGTGGCGGGGGCACCGGGTCCCGGAGATCCTGCTCTCCGGGCATCACGGGAAGATCGCCCGGTGGCGGCGGGACGAGGCGCTGCGCCGTACCGCCCGGAACCGGGCCGAGCTGCTGGCGGCGCTCGACCCCGAGACCCTCGACAAGCACGACCGGCGGCTCCTGACGGAGCTCGGCCTGCTTCCCTGAGGGGCCGCGGCCGGTTCCTCAGTGTCCGTTTCGCCCGTTCCAGGTCGTCCGGCCGGTTCCGCGTGATCGTTCCGTGTGGTCATGTTGGTTGATTTCCGGTCGGTCGCCGGGATATGGCAGACTGAAGCGTTGCCGCCGACTGCCTGCAGGTCGGCGCGCTGTCGGGCAGACGGTCCGGCTCCGCGGAAACAGGCGCGGAGGCGGGCACAGACGCATCCATTCCAGTACGCGTGTCCACCGCGACGCCGCCTCACCGCGGCCGGGTGAACCTCCGCGTGCTCGCTCAGATGAGGTACCACTGTCATGCACACGCTGATCAGCGAGCTTGAGAAGTCCACGCTCCGTTCCGACGTCCCGGCCTTCCGCCCCGGTGACACGCTCGAGGTTCACGTCCGAGTGATCGAGGGCAACCGCTCCCGTGTCCAGGTCTTCAAGGGCTTCGTCCTGCGCCGCCAGGGCGGCGGCGCCCGCGAGACCTTCACCGTCCGCAAGGTCAGCTACAGCGTCGGCGTCGAGCGCACCTTCCCGGTGCACAGCCCCGTCATCGAGAAGATCGTCCTGGTGACCCGCGGTGACGTCCGCCGCGCCAAGCTGTACTACATGCGTGACCTGCGCGGCAAGGCCGCCCGCATCCGCGAGAAGCGCGAGAGCCGCTGACGCCTCGCTGCGTCTCCGGCGTCTCCGGCGTCTCCGGCCCGCGTCCCCTCACCGGGGAGGCGGGCCGTTCGCGTCCGTACAGGCTTGACCGCCTTTGAGGAAACGCATGGCATGAGGTAACCGGACTGGCGAACGTCCGGCCCCATCCATCATTTAGGCTCATCACCGATGAGTAGCGAAGACCGGGAGTCCGGCGCAGCCTCGCGTCGACCTGTCGAGGACGAGGTGCACGTGGTCGCCGAAGACACGCAGAAGACCGCCAAGGGTGACGAGGGTAAGAAGAAGGGCTCCTTCTGGAAGGAATTGCCCATCCTGGTCGTCGTCGCACTGGTCCTCGCACTGGTGATCAAGACCTTCGTGGTCCAGGCGTTCTACATCCCCTCGGAGTCGATGGAGAACACCCTCCTGGTCAACGACCGCGTCCTGGTGAACAAGCCGGTCTACCGGATCCGCGACATCGAGCGGGGCGACGTGGTGGTGTTCTCGGGCGTCGACTCCTGGGACGGCGAGGTGGAGATCCCCGAGCCGTCCAACCCCCTGTCGGCGGCCCTCCACTGGGTCGGCGGCGTGTTCGGCATGGTGCCGAACGAGAAGGACTACATCAAGCGCGTCATCGGCGTCGGCGGCGACACGGTCGAGTGCTGCGACGTCAAGGGCCGGGTGACGGTCAACGGCGTCCCGCTGGACGAGAAGACCTATCTCTACCCCGGTGACGTGCCCTCGCGGGAGCCCTTCAAGGTCAAGGTCCCCGCGGGACGGCTGTGGGTGATGGGCGACCACCGCTCGGTCTCCCTCGACTCCCGTTCCCACCTGGGTGACCCCGGCGGCGGGACGATCCCGGTGGACAAGGTGATCGGCCGTGCGTTCGTGATCGTCTGGCCGTTCTCCAGGGCGAAGGTCATCTCGATTCCGGACACCTTCGGCCAGCCGGGCCTCCAGCCGGTCGCCGCGGCGGCCGTCGGGGCCACCCCGCTCCTGGGCGGGTTCGCGCTGGCCACCCCGCTGCTGCTCTGGCGCAGGCGCAGGCGCTCCCGGAGCTGACGGCCCCTTCGGGGCACGGGGACCGTACGGGGTCCGGGTGCCCTCCACCCGGCGCGGACGGCCTTTCCGGGCCTTTCCGGGTGGGGAAGCCGCGCGTCCCCGGGGGCCGGTGGCCTTACCCTCATGATTGTGGAACCTGACAGCGAAACGGCGAAGTCCGGCGAAGACGCACCCGGGGAGGCGACCGGGGAGGGCGCGGCCGGGGACGGCGCGAAGGCCGGGACGGGTGTGGCCGGGGACGGCGCGAAGGAGTCCTCCGGCAAGGGCGGCGGCCTGCGCGAGTCGATCCTCCTGATCGCATCCGGTGTGGTGGCGGCGCTGCTGCTGCACCTGTTCGTGATCGAGTCCTTCTCCATCCCGTCGGAGTCGATGGAGAACACCCTGAAGGACGGCGACCGGGTGATCGTCAACAAGCTGCACGGCGAGACCGAGCGCGGCGACGTCGTCGTCTTCACCGGCTGGCGGGACGAGTACACGATCAAGAGGGTCATCGCGGTCGGCGGGGACACGGTCAGGTGCTGCGACGCCCAGGGGCGGATCACCGTCAACGGTGTCCCGCTCGACGAGAAGGCATACCTGCACCCGGACGACTTCCCCTCGGGGCAGAAGTTCGAGAAGGTCGTGCCGGAGGGGCGGCTGTGGGTGATGGGCGACCACCGCTCCGCCTCGGCGGACTCCCGCTCCCACGAGAAGCAGCAGGGTGAGGGCACGATCTCCGAGGATCAGGTCGTCGGCCGCGCCTTCGCGATCTACTGGCCGTTCTCCAGGGCCACCGTGCTGTCGACCCCCGGCACCTTCGCCCGGACCTTCACCGGTACGCGATAGCGGTACCGAACGGGCCGCACAGGGCGTAACCTCTGCCCATGGTCGCTATGTCTGCCGCGGTGCCGTGACGGGCGCGCTCCGTCCCGCACCCTGTGTGGTCCGGCGCGACTCGGGGCTGTACGGCTACGAGCGGGCCCTGGAGCGTCGAGGGCTGGGGCCGGTGGCCGGGGTCGACGAGGCGGGCCGGGGCGCCTGTGCGGGGCCGCTGGTGGTCGCCGCCGTGGTGCTCGGCCGCCGGATCGACGGCCTGGGCGACTCCAAGCTCCTGACGGCCGCCCGCCGGGAGTCCCTCTACGAGCGCATCACGGCGACCGCGAAGGCGTTCGGCGTGGTGGTGATCCCCCCGGCCGAGATCGACACGCGCGGCCTCCACCGCTCCAACATCGAGGGCATGCGCCGTGCCGTCGCACGGCTGCCGTGCGCCCCCGGCTACGTGCTCGTCGACGGTTTCGCGGTCCCCGGCATGTCAGCGCCGTCCCTCGCGGTATGGAAGGGCGACCAGGTCGCGGCCTGTGTCGCGGCCGCCTCGATCGTGGCGAAGGTGACCCGTGACAGGATGATGATCGCCCTGCACGAACGTCACCCGGATTACGGTTTCGCCGCGCACAAGGGGTATGGGACCGTGAGCCATCGCCGGGCGCTGGAGAGACACGGCCCGTGCCCGGAGCACCGGTTCTCCTTCGTCACGGTGGCGAGGGCGGGGCCGGGGCGGTCGATGGGCGAGAATGAAGTGGGGGCCGGTGTCGCCTGATCGGGCGGGCCGGGCAAGGCCTTTAACAGGAGGACCGGTATGAGCGCAGAGGATCTCGAGAAATACGAGACCGAGATGGAGCTGCAGCTTTACCGCGAGTACCGTGACGTCGTCGGGTTGTTCACCTACGTCGTCGAGACCGAACGGCGCTTCTATCTCACAAACTCCGTCGACCTGGACGTCCGCACCGCCGAGAACGGCGACGTGTTCTTCGACGTGAAGATGCAGGACGCCTGGGTGTGGGACATGTACCGCCCGGCGAGATTCGTCAAGAACGTCCGCGTGGTCACCTTCAAGGACGTCAACGTCGAGGAACTCGCCAAGGCGGACCTCGAGATGCCCAAGGAGGGCTTCTCCGGCTGACCCCGGCTCCCGGGGGTTGTCCACAGGCGCGCCCGGTGCCCGTCGTCTGTCCACAGAACCGCGTTCGGTCCTCCGGGGCGAGGCCGGATTGGGCGAAGGTCTGGAACCGGAGGTGGTTCCATGGCCGCGAAACACGAGCTGGGCCGGTACGGCGAGCAGATCGCCGTCGACTATCTGCTGGCTCAGGGCATGCAGATCCTGGATCGCAACTGGCGGTGCCCGGACGGAGAGATCGACGTGGTCGCCCGGGAGGGGCGGGCGCTCGTCGTCGTCGAGGTGAAGACCCGTTCAGGTCAGAGCCACGGCACCGCCTTCGAGGCGGTGACCGAGGCCAAGCTGGCCCGCCTGCGCCTGCTGGCGGTCAGATGGCTGAGGGCCGGGCACCGGCGGTTCGAGTCGATCCGCGTCGATGTCGTGGCGCTGGAGCGGTTCGCCGGAGACTTCGCCATCCGGCACGAGCGGGGGGTGTGCTGAATGCGCACCACGCCGTCGCGCGCCGTCCGTCACCGGGGGGTGATGTGAGTGGCCGTCGCGCGCACCCGCTGCGTCGCCCTGATCGGGGTGAGCGGCCATCCCGTCGACGTCGAGGCCGATGTCGGAGCCGGCGTGTCGGGGCTGCACCTGATCGGCATGCTGGACACCGCGCTGAGCGAGGCGCGTGACCGCGTCCGCTCCGCCGTGGTCAACAGCCGCCACCCCTGGCCCGACACGCGGATCACCGTCAGCCTGTTCCCCGCCAGCCTGCCCAAGCGGGGGAGCCTGTTCGACCTCGCGATCGCGATCGCCCTGCTCGCGGCGGCGGGGGTCGTGCCGGCCGCCAAGGTGGCCGAGCCGTTCTTCCTCGGCGAGCTCGGCCTCGACGGCTCGGTGCGGCCGGTGCGGGGTGTGCTGCCCGCCGTCCTGGCGGCCGTCGCGGCGGGGGCCCGCACCGTCGTCGTCCCCGCACGCAACGTCGCCGAGGCGTCTCTCGTGCCGGATGTGACGGTGGTCCCGGTCGCCGCCCTTTCCGACCTGGTGAAACTCCTGCGCGGCGACGGGCCGCCGACTCCGGGAGGCGTCGCAGGCGAGGCGGAGGACACCGGGGGCGACAGGGGCCACAGGGGCGGCGCAGGTGACATGGGCGACGCGGGCGACATGGGCGACACGGCCGGCGGGCCGGGGGGCATCGCCCCCGACCTGGCCGACGTCGCCGGTCAGCCCTTCGCCCGCCGCGCGTTGGAGATCTGCGCGGCCGGAGGACACAACTTCTGGATGCTCGGCCCGCCGGGCACCGGCAAGACGATGCTCGCCGAGCGGCTGCCCACCCTGCTGCCGCCCCTGGAGCGGGACCAGGCGCTGGAGGTGACCGCCATCCACTCCGTGGCGGGCGTCCTGCCTCCCGACCGCCCGTTGCTGACCCGCCCGCCCTTCGTCGCGCCCCACCACACCGCGACCGTCGCGGCCATCGTGGGCGGGGGAAGCGGGGCGGTCCGTCCGGGCGCCGTCTCGATCGCCCATCGCGGCGTGTTGTTCCTCGACGAGGCCCCGGAATATCCCGCGAGCGTTCTCGACTCGCTCAGGCAGCCCCTCGAGTCGGGCCGGGTGACGGTCTCCAGGGCGCAGGGCACGGTCACGTTCCCGGCCCGGTTCATGCTCGTGCTGGCCGCCAACCGCTGCCCGTGCGCGCGCCCGTCCCGGCCGGACGACCCGTGCCGGTGCTCCCCGGCGGCCCGCCGCCGCTATCTCGCCAGGCTCTCGGGCCCGCTGCTGGACCGCATCGACGTCAAGGTCACCCTCTATCCCTCGACCCGGCGGGAACTGCTCGCCGACCGGCGGTTCACCGAACCGAGCCGGGTGGTGGCCGAGCGGGTGCTGCTCGCCCGCGAGCGCGCGGCCAGGCGCCTGGCGGGCACGCCCTGGCGTTGCAACGCAGAGATCCCCGCCCGGGCGCTGCACACCGTCTACCGTCCCGCGCCGCCGGCGATGGCCCCGCTGCTCACCTGCCTCGACAGCGGCGCGTTGAGCGCGCGGGGGCTGGACCGGGTGCTCCGGCTGGCCTGGACGCTCGCCGACCTCTCCGGGAAGGCCGGTCCCGAGGTCGCCGAGACCAACGCCGCGCTCGGTCTGTGGCTGGGGGAGGAGCGGTGAACGACAGGCTCGCGCGGGTCACGCTGATGCGGCTGGCGGAGCCCGGCGACACGCTGATGGGCGGGCTGGTGGCTTCGCTGGGCGCGCAGGAAGCGGTGGCGCGGGTGCGCGCCGGCCACCCGGACCCGGCGCTCGTCCGTCTGCTGACCGGTGGTGACGGCGGAGTCGGCGGTGACGGTGGTGACGACGATGACGCCGGAGGCTCCGCCGGGGGTGCCGGTGGGAGCGGGACGGGCGGGTCGCGGGAGGAACGGATCGCGGGCCGGCTCGGGCGCGCGTTAGCCTCCTGGTCGGCCCGGCTGGAACCGGCCGACCCCCGGCGGGACCTGGCGGAGGGGGAGCGGAGCGGGGCCCGGCTGGTGATCCCCGGCGACCCGGAATGGCCCACCCAGCTCGACGACCTGGGGCGGAGCCGCCCCTACGCCCTCTGGCTCCACGGCGACGCCGACCTGCGATTCTCCTGTCTGCGTTCCGTCGCGATCGTGGGCTCGCGGGCCGTCACGCCGTACGGCGCGCACGTGGCGGCGGAGTTCGGCGCCGGGCTGAGCGGGCGCGGCTGGAGCGTCGTCTCGGGAGGCGCCTACGGCGTCGACGGCGCGGCCCATCGGGGGGCCCTCGCCGGAGACGCGCCGACCGTCGCGGTGCTCGCCTGCGGCGCCGACGTCGCCTACCCCAGCGCGCACCACCAGCTCTTCGCCGCCGTGCGCGCCCACGGCGTGCTGGTGAGCGAGTGTCCCATGGGCTCCCATCCGACCCGGCCGCGGTTCCTGATCCGCAACCGGCTCATCGCAGCGCTGTCCAGGGGCACGGTGGTCGTGGAGGCGGCCGTGCGCAGCGGGGCGCTCAGCACCGCCAGGCACGCGCTGTCACTGAACCGCGTCCTCGGGGCGGTGCCCGGGCCGGTGACGTCGGAGACGTCGGCTGGATGCCACCGGCTGATCCGGCAGGGGGCGGCAGTCTGTGTCACCACCCCCGAGGAGGCGGTCGAGCTCACCGGCGCGATGGGAACCGACCTGGCCCGTGAGCCGTGCGGCCCGGTGCTGCCGCGTGACGAGCTGGAGCCCGAGACCCGACGGGTGCTGGAAGCCGTGCCGGCCCGGGGTGGAGCCGGGCCCGCGGCGATAGCGGTGACGGCGGGCGTCGGCATGGACACCGCGCTGTCCTGCCTCGGCGGCCTGGCCGCGGCCGGCTACATCGAGCGGGTCGCCCGGGGCTGGCGCCTGCGCCCGGAGGGGCCGCGGAGCCCTTCCGGGCGGTGAGGCGGTGAGGCGGTGAGGCGGTGACCGGGATCCGGACAGGACCGGCGCCCGTCATACGCCGGGAGCGTCCGTGGCAGCGACTCCGTCGCCCGGCATGCCCGGTGTCCGTCATACGCAGGGTGCGTCCGTGGCAGCGACTCCGTCAGCCGGCCGGATGCCCGGTGTCCGGCATACCCGGGCGTGCCCATGGCAGCGACTTCGCCGGCCGGCCGCATGCCCGCCATGCGCCGGACACGCTCCGCGGTGATGGCTCCCTCATCCGGTCGCGTCGAGGGCGGGCCGGAGCTCGGCCCAGGCCCACGCTCCGAGCGTCGTGTCGGTCGTGGTCACGGGGGTCCGTGGCTGTTCGGGAACGAATCCCTCACGCAGCCCGGCGGACATGCCGATGACGGCTTCGGCCTGTGTCCGGGACATGCCGGCCTGCGCCAGTGCGGCGCGCATGTCGTCGTCGCCGACGCGGTGGGCGGTGACCGCGCGGCCCAGGACACCGCCGACCACGGCCAGCGCGTCGTCCCAGGACAGGTCCTCCGGTCCGTGCACGGCCTGCACCCGGCGTCCCGGCCGGCCGGTGCGCAACAGCAGCGACGCGGCCACCACGGCGATGTCGGCCGGCGCGACCCAGGCGAACGGCTCGTGGGTGGGCAGGAGCACATTCACGGTGCCCGAGCGGATGGCGTCGAGCTCGAACAGCAGGTTGCTGTAGAAGTAGCCGCATCGCAGGTGGGTGACGGCGAGGCCGGTGTCGTCGGTGACGATCCGGTCCAGCGTCTCTTCGACACGGGCCAGCCCGTCGATCTCCCCGGCGCCCTTGCGGAGCTCGGCGCCCACACTGCTCTGCAGGACGGTACGCGGGATGCGGTTCCCGGTGATCGCGGCGGCGACGGCCTCGCCGACCTCGGCGTACGCCGCGACGGGGTCGTCGGCCTCGCCGGGCGGCACGACGAGGTACAGCGCGTCGATGTCGCGGGTCGCCTCGGTGACGGCCGTGGTGTCCCGCAGGTCGACTTCGCGGGCGTCGACGAGGTCGCCCCAATTCCCGCGGGCCTGTTCGGGGTGGCGGCTCAGCAGCCGCGGGCGGACACCGGCGCGGACGAGATGCCGGGTCAGGAAGCGGCCGACGTTGCCGGACGGTGCGGTAATGGCGATCTCCATGGTTTCGACCATAGGAGGAGACGCGGCCGGAACCTGTCCGCAATCACACCGGGCCGTGATCGGACGCCGGGGACGACGTGACCCCGGAGATTGCTCGGACGGGATCCGACGCCGGCGGATGGTGCGATGTTCCCGCGGGCGGATGTTCAGGCCCGCAGGGCGTGACACCACGGCGAGAATCCTGTCGCGTCCGTACGGACGGACGCCCGGGAACCCGGACGGCGGCGCCTCACGAAGGCCGACGGCCGTCCCCGCGCGGGCGGACGCCCGCCCTACGGGGAGCACGACGGCAAGCGCGTCCGCCGGCCGTCCCCGCGCGGGGCCGAAGGATCTTCGCCGGTCACATAGCGAGCGGGCGTGGTTCCGATGTGCCGGACGAAATGCCGGTTCAGGTGCGCCTGGTCATGGAATCCCACACTCGTGGCCACTTCGGCCGGCCGTTGGCCGTTCAGCAGGAGCCGGCGCGCCCGCTCGATGCGCCGGCCCGTGAGGTAGGCGTGCGGTGGCAGGCCGTACGTCTGCTTGAAGCAACGGATCAGGTGGGTCGGGTGGCTCCCCAGGATGACGGCGGCCTCGCGGAGCGGCAGGCCCGTCTCGACTCGGGCGTCCAGCAGCTCGCGCAGCCTCACGGCCAGACGATGTGCCTCACGGCCCGGACGGCGGGGCCGCAGCGACTCGAGATGGAACCGCAGCCTCTCGGTGACGAACGACAGGCGGGATTCGGCCTCGAACACCTCACCGGTGACGCGGGAGGCCCGATGACCAGGGTCGCCGAATCCCTCGATTAGCGGGCACCGTACTCCGTCACCCGCCTGTGCGTTTCCGGGTCCGCCCTTGCTCCGGCGACCCAGGGACCGTCCGGCGCCGGGGCATCCGGGGGCCCGGGTGTGCGAGGGTTCCGTCGTTCTCCGTGACGAAAGGTCGTGAGCCGATGCGGAATCTGATCACCGCCCGTCTGGTGCTCGTCCCCTGGGAGCACCGTTTCCTGGACGATCTCGTCCGGCTGTCCGCCGACGAGCGGGTTATGAGGTTCGTCGGCAGCGGGCCGTGGGACGGGCGGTACGCCGGCGAACGGCACGAGTCGGCCCTCGGACAGTGGGCGACGCATGGGTTCGGGATGCGTGCCGTCACGAGCGCGGACGACGGAAGGTTCCTTGGCCTCGTCTCCCTGGGCGAGTCCCGGGCCACCGGATTCGAGACGCCTGTCTTCGAGATCGGCTGGTGGGTGGACCCGGCGGAGTGGGGACACGGAATCGCCACCGAGGCGGCGGCGTCGGTCCGGGACGAGGCGTTCAGCCGGGTGGGGGCGAGGTCGATCGTCGCCTGCTTCCACCGCGACAACACCGCCTCCGAACGCATCATGGCCAAGCTCGGAATGAGCCCTCACGGGGATGTCATCGACCGGTACGGCGAGCCCGCCCGGATGTACGCGCTGACCCGTGCCGAATGGGAACGTCTCGGATCTCCGAAGCCCCTGAGTCCCTGAGGTCGTGATCGTCGGGTGGGGGTGCGCGGCCGGGTGCGGCGGGGTCACCGGTCCCGGCGCGCGGGCCGGACCGGCAGCAGCCGTACCCGTCCCCGGCCCAGCAGGAGCAGCGGGTCGAGGTACAGCCAGTCACGGAGCAGCCCCCAGTGCAGGCAACCGGCGGGGCAGTGACCGGGGACGTCCTGGAGGGTGCCGATCACCTGGCCCCGCTCCACGGTCTGGCCGTGCCGTACCGAGGGGGTGACGGGGAGATAGGTCGTCCGCAGACCGCCGTCGTGGAGAACGGTGACCACGCCCCGTCCGGCGAGCGGCCCCGCGTAGCCGACCGTGCCGGCGCCCGCGGCGCGGACCTCCGTGCCGGGTGGTGCGGCGAGGTCGGTTCCCCGGTGCCCGGCCAGCCAGGGCCGCGCCGGGGGCGCGAACTCCCGGAGCACACGGAGCCGCCCGGCGAGCGGCCGGCCCCACCGGGGAGAGGGTTCGACGTTCCCGGGGCGGGGCGAGGACGGCGTCTCCGGGCGGGGTGAGGACGCGGCTTCCAGGCGAGGGGAGGGCCGGCGGGAATCGGGCCGGGAGGCGACGGCTTCCAGGCGGGTCGTCCGATCGCCCCGGTCCGGGGCTGGAGGACCTGCGGCTCCCGACGAGGTGAGCAGCAGCGCCGGCAGCAGGAGATGTGTCCCGAAGACGCGGAAGGAGCTCATCCGCCCAGGATGGGGATCACTGCGAGGGCGGGGCCGGGCCGAACACGGTTCTGTGGACGACCGGCGTGCGCTCCCGGACGGCACGCGTCCTCGGGGAGGCGCGATGTCCCGGGCGGCACGTGTCGCCGGGGAAGCGGTTCCGGACGGCACGCGTCCTCGGGGAGGCGGCGCGACGTCATGGGCGGCCCGTCTCACCGGGGAAGCGGTCCGAAGCGGTCCCGGACGGCACGTCTCATCGGGGACCATCGGGGATCATCGGGAAAGCGGCGCGGGGGAGCGGCGCAGCGGGGAGAGCCAGACCAGCGGGATGGCGAGGAGCACGATGCCCGCCGCGCCGCACCACAGCACCGAGCGCAGGCCGAACAGCTCGCCGGCCACGCCGCCCGCCAGGCCGCCCGCGGCGACGACGCCGTGGATTCCGAAGGTCATCGTGGCGTTGACCCGGCCCCGCAGTTCGGCGGGCGCCTCCCGGAGGGTGATGGCCCCCATGGAGGTGGAGAAGGCGACGATCGCCGCGCCGCTGACGAGCCCGCTGGCCGCCATGACGGCGAACCTGGCCCAGACCGGCCCGGAGGCGAGCGCCGTCACCACGTAGTCGAGCGGGAACAGCAGCATCGCGTAGCGGAGGATGCGGTTCTCGCCCACCCGTCCGATGAGGCGCGCCGCGGCCAGGGCGCCGAGCAGGCCGCCCACACCGAAGCACGCGCTGACCGCGCCGACCATCCCGGCGGGCAGGTCGAGGACGGTGACGGCGTAGAGGACGAAGATCGCCATGTACGCGCCGCCGAAGAAGTTGATCGCCATCCCGGAGCCGCAGAGCGCGCGGAGCGCGGGGTCCGCCGTCACGGCGCGCAGGCCCTCGCGGATCTCGGCCCACATGCCGCGAGGGACCGCGGGCACGTGCTTCTCCGGGGCCCGGATGCCGCGGATCAGGAACGCCGAGGCGAGGAAGGACAGCGCGTCGGCGAGCAGGGCGAACGGCGCGGTGGCGATCTGGACGAGCAGGCCGGACAGGCTCGGGCCGCCGATGATCGCCAGTGAGGTCGCCGACTGGAAGCCGGCCAGCGCCTGGGGCCGCCGGCTCTCGTCGACCACGGCGGTGACGTGCGGGAAGCTGCACGCCCGGAAGAGCACCGAGCAGAGGCCGACGGTGAACGTCACGGCGATCAGCCACGGCACGGTCAGCCATCCGGCGAGCCAGGCCACCGGGACCGTGGCGGTCGCCGCCGCCGCCGTCACCTCACAGCCGATCATGACGGGCCGGTGCCGCCGCATCCGGTCGGCCAGCGCGCCCGCCTGGAGCCCGGCCAGCAGGTAGGGGAGGGAGCCGGCGGCGGCGAGCACGCCCATCTGCGCGGGGGAGGCGCCGAGGAGGGTGGCGGCGGTCAGCGGTACGGCCAGCCGGGAGACCTCGGCGCCGGTCTCGGAGACGGCGCGCGCCGAGAGCAGCAGCCGGTAGTCGCGCTGCCGGCGAAGGGGGACGGGGCGAGGTCCGGAGACGGCGTCGTCGATCTGAAGGGAATGCTTCACATCTGTGAAAGTAATCCTTCACAGATGTGAAGGCAACCCTTCAGACCTGAACGGGTACGGTTTCCCCATGACCCAGGAGGCGCGCAGGCAGCTCACCGACCCCGTGGCGATGCGGGCGCTCGCCCACCCCGCGCGGCTGGCGATCCTGAACCGGCTGCAGGCCGAGGGGCCCGCCACCGCGACCGAGGTGGCCGAGGTCGTCGGCGTCACGCCCAGCGCCGCCAGCTACCACCTGCGGATGCTCGCCAAGTACGGCTTCGCCGAGGACGCGCCCGCACGCGGCGACGCCCGGGAGCGCGTGTGGCGGCACAGCCCCGGCGGCATGGTCCTCAGTCCCGAGGCCGGCGACCCGCCGGAGGTGCGTGCGGCCAAGGACCTGCTCATCAAGGCCGTGCGCGACCACGCCGCCGACGAGGCGACGCGCGCGCTGGCGAGCTTCGACCGCGAGCCCGCCGAGTGGCAGGAGGCGTCGATCTTCTACCGGACCGCCCTGCTGGTGAGCGCCGAGGAGCTCGGGGAACTGCACCGGCGGATCGACGAGCTGCTCGACCCCTACTCGATCAACAGGCGTGACCGGGCGGAGGCCCCGCCCGGCGCCCGGGTGGCCGAGGCGCAGGTGAACCTCTTCCCCCGCGCCGAGCGGCGCCCGCACGGACTCCCGCAGGAGGGCACGCACCCCGGCCCCCTCGACGGGTAGGCCTTTCTCGTCCGCTGGCGCGGCGGCCGTCCCCTCGCGGGAAGGGGCCGTTCGCCGTCTCCGAGCCCCGTCCCGATCCCCTTCGCGCGACTCCCTCGCAGGCGGGGGCCGTTCCCCCGCGTGCCGGGAGGCGGTTCCCCGTGGGCGGTCAGGATGGCTGACGCGCCGAGGTCGGGCGGAGGTCCGGCTGAGGGTACACTTTTCGATGGCCTGCACCACGCGGGCCGACTTCGCATGTCCCGCTGAGAACCGTCTCCCCCGGTCCGGGTGAGAGCCCGGCTGGAGCCGGTTCGGGACATCAGGGCGGTGGCCGAGGGCCACCGCGTCAACCGAGAACAGCGCCCAGCGATGGGTGCCCCGACCTGGAGGACAATCACATGTCCACCCCCGTCGTCACCATGCGACAGCTGCTCGAGAGCGGCGTTCACTTCGGCCACCAGACTCGTCGCTGGAACCCGAAGATGAAGCGCTTCATCTTCACCGAGCGCAACGGCATCTACATCATCGACCTCCAGAAGTCGCTGTCCTACATCGACAGGGCCTACGACTTCGTCAAGGAGACCGTCGCCCACGGCGGCACGATCATGTTCATCGGCACGAAGAAGCAGGCGCAGGAGGCCATCGCCGAGCAGGCGGCCCGCGTCGGCATGCCGTACGTCAACCAGCGCTGGCTGGGCGGCATGCTCACCAACTTCTCCACCGTGCACAAGAGGCTCCAGCGTCTGAAGGAGCTCGAGGAGCTCGACTTCGACAACGTCGCCGCCTCGGGGCTCACCAAGAAGGAGCTCCTCATGCGTCGCCGTGAGAAGGAGAAGCTCGAGCGCACCCTCGGCGGTATCCGCGACATGGCCCGCGTTCCGAGCGCGGTGTGGGTCGTCGACACCAAGAAGGAGCACATCGGGATCAGCGAGGCCCGCAAGCTCAACATCCCGGTCGTCGCGATCCTCGACACCAACTGCGACCCGGACGAGGTCGACTACCCGATCCCGGGCAACGACGACGCCATCCGCGCCGTCGGCCTGCTGACCCGTGTCGTGGCCGACGCCGTCGCCGCCGGTCTCATGGCCCGCGCCGGCGCCAACCGCGGTGACGACAAGCCGGCCGTCGCCGGTGGCGCCGAGCCGCTCGCCGAGTGGGAGAAGGAACTGCTCGCCGGCGGTGAGAGCGAGGCCAAGGCCGAGGCCGCCCCGGCCGCCGAGGCCGACGCCGAGGTCGAGGCCCCGGCCGCCGAGGCTGAGGCCCCGGCCGCCGAGGTCGAGGCTCCGGCCGCCGAGGCTGAGGCTCCGGCCGCCGACGTCGAGGCTCCGGCCGCCGAGGACGGCGCCGAGGGCGAGAAGGCCTAGTTCTCATCTCGTACGGTTCGCCGTACGAACCCGCAAGGCTCTTTTCGGGTGGGCGCGCCTCCTTCGGGGGGTGTGCCCACCCGGTCCACGACGATTCCGACGAGGAAAAGACAATGGCTTCCGTGAACATGGCCGACGTCAAGCGGCTTCGCGAGCTGACCGCCGCCGGCATGATGGACTGCAAGAAGGCTCTGGAGGAGTCCGCGGGCGACTTCGACCGCGCCATCGAGATCCTGCGCCTCAAGGGCGCCAAGGACGTCGGCAAGCGCGAGGCCCGCACCGCCTCCAACGGCCTGGTCGCCCTGAAGCAGGACGGCGACTCGGCCGCCGCGCTGCTGGAGCTCAACTGCGAGACCGACTTCGTGGCCAAGGGCGAGCGCTTCCAGGAGCTGGCCGCCCAGGTCGTCGAGCACATCCTGGCGTCCCGCCCGGCCGACGTCCCGGCCCTGCTGGAGTCGGAGTTCGACGGTAAGACCGTCAAGACCCACCTCGACGAGGCCAACGCCGCGCTGGGTGAGAAGATCGAGATCCGCCGCTTCGCGGTTCTGGAGGGCGGCTACGTCGGCGCCTACATGCACAAGACCGACCCGCAGCTCCCGCCGGCGGTCGGCGTGCTCGTGCAGCTCGACGCCCCGAACGCCGAGGTCGCCAAGGACATCGCCCAGCACGCCGCCGCGATGGCTCCGAAGTACCTCAACGCGGACGCCGTCCCCGCCGACGTCATCGAGAAGGAGCGCGCGCTCTTCGAGGAGATGACCCGCGAGGAGGGCAAGCCCGAGGCCGCCATCGGCAAGATCGTCGACGGTCGCATCAACGGCTGGTTCCGTGACTTCACCCTGCTGCAGCAGGCGTTCGTCAAGGACAACAAGAAGTCCATCGGCAAGTACGCCGACGAGAACGGTGTCAAGGTCGAGGCCTTCGTCCGCTTCAAGGTCGGACAGGCTTAGTCTTAACCCAGCTTCTCTCAGCCACAGCACTACAACGAGGAGGCCGCCGTCGTGCAGGAGAACTCAGAATCCGCTACGTCGGCGGTTTCTTCGTATTCGGGTCCGCTCCGCTGGAAGCGGGTCATGCTGAAGCTGTCGGGCGAGGCGTTCGCCGGCGGGGAGCCGCTGGGCATCGACCCCGGGGTCGTCGGCCACCTGGCCGACTCGATCGCGGAGGCCGTCCGTAAGGGCGTGCAGGTCGCGGTCGTGGTCGGCGGCGGCAACATGTTCCGCGGCGCGGCCCTGTCCGAGCGCGGCATGGACCGCGCCCGGGCCGACTACATGGGCATGCTCGGCACGGTGATCAACTGTCTGGCCCTCCAGGACTTCCTGGAGAAGCGGGGCATCGACACCCGTGTCCAGACGGCGATCACCATGCAGCAGGTCGCCGAGCCCTTCCTGCCCCGTCGCGCCATCCGCCACCTGGAGAAGGGGCGCGTGGTCATCTTCGGAGCCGGGCTCGGTTCGCCGTTCTTCTCCACCGACACCTGCGCCGCGCAGCGCGCGCTGGAGATCGGTGCCGAGGCGCTGCTCAAGGGCACCCAGGTGGACGGCGTCTACGACGACGACCCCCGGAAGAACCCCGACGCCGTACGGTTCGACCACCTCGAATATGGTGAGGTCCTGACCCGTGGCCTCGGTGTGATGGACGCCACGGCCATCAGCCTCTGCATGGACAACGGCCTGCCCATCGTGGTCTTCGACCTCATGGGTGAGGGCAACATCCTGCGGGCGGTGCGTGGTGAGAAGATCGGCACGCTGGTGAGTCCGGCAGGGAAATAGGGAGCGAGCCTGACGAGCGAGCGGAGCGGTGCGCGACGCAGGAGTGTCCCGCGAAGTGAGTGAGGATGGTGAGTGACCCATGAGCGGGGAGCGAGCCTGACGAGCGAGCGGAGCGGTGCGCGACGCAGGAGTGTCCCGCGAA